>JAIKXQ010000105.1 GCA_024684035.1 Eubacterium sp.
CTCAGTTCCTGGGCATCCCGGATGATGGTATCTCCTTCGGCAGTGGCAGCCATGACGGCAATGATCGGGATTTCATCAATAAGGGTTGGAATCAGAGAGCCCTCGATGGTGGTTCCGTGGAGAGGGGCGTAGCGGATTTTCAGATCCGCAAACGGTTCGCCTCCGGAGGTGCTCAGATGCTTGTATTCTACAGAACCTCCCATGTTCTGCAGAACCCTGAGGATGCCGTCTCTGGTCGGATTTGTGCCGACTTTTCGCAGGGTTACGGAAGAATCCGGAATCATGGCGGCTGCCGCTATGAAGTAGGCAGCAGAAGAAATGTCTCCGGGTACTTCCACTTTGCATCCCTTGAGTACAGGATTCGGCTGAATCTGAGTGCTGAATGCTTCGCAGCGAACCTCCGCGCCGAAATTACGGAGCATCAGCTCTGTATGGTTTCTGGATATTGCGGGTTCGGTGACGCTTGTTATACTGCTTGCGTAAAGACCGGCAAGAAGTATGCAGGATTTGACCTGAGCGGACGCGACGGGAGAATTGTAGTGAATGCCCTGCAGTCTTGTTCCGTTGATCAGGAGCGGCGCACAGTCGTTCTCGCGGACACTCTCGATATCTCCGCCCATCAGGGTCAACGGAGTGATGATACGTCGCATAGGGCGCTTCTGGATGGATTCGTCACCGGTGAGAACACAGGCGAAATCCTGACCTGCCAGAATTCCGGCGAGGAGTCTCGTGGTTGTTCCGGAGTTTCCGCAGTCAAGAACGTCTTCCGGACGTTTCAGGCCGTGAAGGCCGTTTCCGTGAACAATGACATGGCTGTCATCATCTTTGTCAATGTCGATACTGACACCCATCTGCCGGAAACAGTTGATGGTGGAAATACAGTCGGCGCCGGGGAGGAAATTTGTGATTTCCGTATCTCCTTGGGCAATGCTTCCGAACATCACCGCGCGGTGAGAGATAGATTTGTCCCCCGGAATGTTCAGTCTTCCTTTCAGTGGTTTGCTGCAGGCATGAAATTTCATATGTATATACCTCGAATGGATTTTATTAATCAGATTTTCTTTTTTACGATGTAGTTTCTGCGGTTCAGAATGGTTTCTGCCTGATTGCGTGCGGCTTCATCGTAAAATTCTATGCGCAAGGCGCCTTCTTCAAATTCCCTGGTGTGAAGAATACCGATGTTCTTGATGCTGATCTGACTCATGGCCAGCATTGTTGTTATGGTGGCGATGGCTCCGGTCTCGTCCATGATGGAGATGTACAGGACGTACTGCCGCGGAACGGAACCTTTTTTCACATCGTCGATCGAATCTCTGTAGTTTTTCGAGGATTCAAACATCTGATAAAGCTGATCGGTATCGCTCTCACGCACCAGATCGCCGGATTTCTGAAGAAGCCCGGTAAAGGTATCGAGTACCTCCAGAATGGCGTCTTTATTCGCCATGCAAATCTGCTGCCACATGGTGGGAGAGGAGGAGGCGATTCTGGTAATGTCTCGGAAGCCTCCGGCTGCCACCAGTTTCATGCGCTCATCGTCCGTGTCAATGTCCTTGACCGTGTTTACGAGAACGGAAGCGACGATGTGCGGCAGATGGCTGACACCGGCTACGATAAAGTCATGCTTTTCCGGAGACACGACCAGGGGAAGCGCGCGAATCGAACTGAGAAGCTCTTCGTAGCGGCTGATATCCTCTTTGCGTGCGTCTTCGGAGGGAGTGATGAAATAGTAGGCGTTTTCCAGCAGGTAATCGGTGGAATTCGCAAAGCCAGTCTTTTCTGTTCCTGCCATGGGATGTCCGCCGATGAAATTCGCGGAGAGGCCGGCCTCGGCCGCGGCCTTCATGGTCTCGCCCTTGACGCTTCCAACATCGGTAAGAATGCAATTCTCTTTGATGATTTTTCGAAGGAAGGGGAGATAGCCGATGTTTGTCCGGACGGGAGCGCAGAGGAAGATGAAATCACACTCTCCAAAGCGAGGGTCATCCTGTGTGAGTGCCTCGTCGATGACACCTGCTTCAATTGCTGCATCTGTGGTTGTCTTTGTATGGGAGTAGGCGATCTGCCTGTACTCCGGGTGAAATTTTCTGATGGAACGGGCCAGGGATCCTCCGATGAGTCCGAGCCCGATGTATCCGATACATGTCATAGTCTTATTCCTGTTTCCTGTTGACAACCGCTTATCGTCACAGAATGAAAGAAGGTGTGACGGAAGCTGTTCTGTTTACAATTTCAAAGGAACAAAGTCCTCAAGCGGACTTCGGCTCCTGAAAGTTTAACACTTCAAAGTGCTAAACTAAAAGTTATTGTACTGAAAACAGGTCTTTTTGTCAATAAAAGAACCCGGCAGATTCTTCCACAGTTATGATGGTGCTCGTTGTCGGTTGGAGCCGTTACATTTGCACTGGCGGAAGTGTTGCCGGGCTGATTTTTCAGTTAAGAATTATTTGTGATAGAGCTTTGTGTTCTCGTATTTCGGCTCGCAGGTGAGATTGATGCCGAGGTTTTTGAATACATCCTCATCAATCTGAGAAAGGATAACTGTGGAGTGAGCCTCGAGACCTTTCAGCCTGCTGAGCTGTTCCATTGCCTTAGCCGCGTTTTCATCTGTTGTCGCCGCAATGGAGAGGGCGATCAGGATCTCGTTGAGATGAAGCAGGGAGGTCTCGTCTGCGCCGAGACAGCTGATCTTCATCTTCATGATAGGATCGATGACATCCGGACTCAGAAGCTCTGCCTTGTCGTCAATTCCCGCAAGCTGCTTCAGGGCGTTCAGCAGAAGGGCGGAAGATGCACCGAGAAGCTTGGAGGTTTTTCCTGTGAGGACGGTTCCGTCCGGCATCTCCATGGCCGCTGCCGGAGAACCGGTCTGCTCTGCTTTTACATTGGCAGCTGCGACGCAGGGACGGTCTGTTGCAGAGATACCTGCCTTATTCATAAGAAGTTCGATCTTGTTCACCGGAGCATCACCGCAGTTTCCTTTGCGGCGCTCGCAGAGTGCCTTGTAGTAGCGGCGGATGATTTCCTGCTCGGATGCTTTGCAGCAAGCCTCGTCGTCGCTGATGCACAGTCCGACCATGTTTACGCCCATGTCTGTCGGAGACTTGTAAGGGGAAGAACCCTGGATCTTCTCAAACATTGCGTTGAGAACGGGGAATACCTCCACATCCCTGTTGTAGTTGATACAGGTTTTGCCATAGGCCTCGAGGTGGAAGGGATCGATCATATTTACATCGTCCAGATCTGCGGTAGCCGCCTCGTATGCCAGGTTCACCGGATGGTTCAGCTGAATGTTCCATACCGGGAAAGTCTCGAATTTCGCGTATCCGGCCTTTACGCCGCGCTTATTCTCATGGTAGAGCTGAGAGAGGCAGGTCGCCATTTTTCCGGAACCCGGTCCCGGAGCTGTGATCACGACAAGGGGACGGGTGGTCTCGATGTAGTCATTCTTTCCGAAGCCTTCGTCGCTGACAATGTAGGGGATGTTGGACGGATAACCTGCAATGGGGAAGTGTCTGTAGACTTTCAGTCCCAGTGCCTTGAGCTTTTTCTCATAGGCGATGGCCGAAGGCTGCTCTGCGAAACGTGTGAGGACAACGCTTCCCACAAACAGTCCGTTGTTTGTGAAGGCGTCCACCAGACGAAGAAGATCCATGTCGTAAGTGATGCCAAGGTCACCGCGAACTTTGTTTTTCTCAATATCGCCGGCATTGATGACTACGACAATTTCAACCTGATCTTTGAGTTCCTTCAGCATGGTGATCTTGGAATCCGGATGAAAACCCGGAAGAACACGGGAAGCATGGAAATCATCGAATAGTTTTCCACCGAATTCAAGGTACAGCTTTCCGCCGAACTGAGAGATTCTCTCACGGATGTGCTGTGACTGAGTCTTTAAATACTTGTCATTATCAAAACCGATCTGCATTTTTTGCTCCTTTACAATCAGATACTTCATATTAAGTACAACAGGTGTGGTCTCTATCTTTATGTGCCTTATTATTGCGTACTCATAACTGATATACAATACCACAAATATGTTAGAAAAGGCAAAGAGAAAAACTGCTCATAGTTTTTTCTTTTTTCTACAGATCCGTCAGTAAGGATGACTATAGAGGCTTTCGGCAAAATTGATTGAATTGGATATATTACACAATAGTATTGAATAAATTAGAAAATATTAGTATAATATACACATGAACAGGATCTGGCCGGAGCATATTTCCGGTGCAGGACGGAAAACCGTACAAGGAGGTACATAATATGGAGGTTTATAGAACGGACAGGGTGAGAAACGTCGTTGTGCTCGGACACGGCGGGGCAGGTAAGACTTCACTGGTAGAAGGTATGGCCTATCTGTCAGGAATTACCAGCCGCCTCGGAAGCGTCAACGACGGCAACACGGTGAGCGATTACGACAAAGAGGAAATTAAAAGAAAATTCTCAATTAACACATCCGTTGTCCCGGTTGAGTGGGAAAAGTGCAAAATAAACATTCTTGATACTCCTGGTTTTTTTGATTTCGTCGGTGAGGCAGAAGCGGCCGCAGCCGCTGCAGACGCAGCCATCATTGTAATTTCCGGTAAGTCCGGAGTTCAGATTGGAACGCAGAAGGCCTGGGATCTCTGCGAGAGATACAATCTGCCGCGTATGATTTTCGTCACCGAGATGGATATTGATGATGTTTCCTATCGTGACGTTGTACTGAAACTGCAGGATCTTTACGGAAAGAGAATCGCGCCGCTGCACATGCCGATCCGTGAGAACGGCAAATTTATCGGTTATGTGAATATCGTAAAGAACAAATCCCGCAGATACATTAATAAGAATGAGAAAGAGGAGATCCCGACACCGGATTATGTGAAGGATCACCTCTCTGAATATAGAGATGCGCTTCTGGAATCAGTCGCTGAGACCAGTGAGGAGTTCATGGATCGCTATTTCAATGGTGACGAGTTCTCTCCGGCAGAGATCGGAGCCGCCCTTGCCACAAATGTGGCCAGCGGAGATATGGTTCCGGTTTGTATGGGATCTCCGATCAATCTTCAGGGAATCAAGATTCTTCTGGACGATATCGTCGGATACTTCCCGAATCCTTCCCAGAGAGAGCGTGCGGGTCTGGATCGTACCAGCAACGACATCTTCGAGGCAAACTACGATTTCACCCTTTCAAAATCGGCTACCATCTGGAAGACCATCGCGGATCCATTTCTTGGGAAGTACTCCGTTATCAAGGTCTGCTCCGGTGTCATCAAGGCTAATGATGTGCTCTACAATGTAACACAGGACAGCGAGGAGAAGATCGGAAAGCTTTACATTCTCTGCGGAAACAAACCTTCCGAGATTGCAGAGCTTCACGCCGGAGATATCGGCGCGATTCCGAAACTGGCAACGGCAAAGACCGGTGATTCCCTGGCAGTCAGAAGCAAACCTGTGGATTACGGCCCCATCGCTGTATCGAAGCCGTACACAGCCAAGAGATACAAACCGGTCAACAAGCAGGAGGTTGACAAGGTTGCCCAGGGTTTGGCCAGACTTCAGTCCGAGGATCAGACACTCCGCATCGTTACAGATTCCGCAAATCACCAGTCCCTGATCTACGGTATCGGAGATATGCAGATCGAGGTTGTGGCTGCGAAACTCAAAGATCGCTACAACGTAGACATCGAGCTCTCGAAGCCGAAGGTTGCCTTCCGCGAGACCATCAAGAAGAATTCCGATGTGGATTCCAAATACAAGAAACAGTCCGGAGGTCACGGACAGTACGGACATGTAAAGATGCGCTTCGAGCCTTCCGGTGATCAGGATACGCCTTTCGTCTTCGAGGAAGAAGTTGTCGGAGGTGCTGTTCCGAAACAGTATTTCCCGGCAGTTGAGAAAGGACTTGCGGAGTCCGTTCTCTCCGGACCGCTGGCGGCTTATCCGGTTGTGGGCGTAAAGGCGATTCTCTACGACGGATCCTACCATCCGGTAGACTCCTCGGAGATGGCCTTCAAGACAGCCACGAAGATGGCCTTCAAGGACGGCTTTATGAAGGCTTCGCCGATCCTTCTTGAGCCCATCGTTAACCTGAAGGTTACTGCTCCGGATGTCTATACCGGAGACATCATGGGTGATCTCAACAAGAGACGCGGCCGCGTCCTCGGAATGACTCCGGCGAAGGACGGAACTACCATCATTGAGGCGGATATCCCGGAACTCGAGCTTTACGGTTATTCCAACACCCTTCGTTCCATGACTCAGGGTGCAGGAACCTTTGAGTACGAATTTGTGAGATATGAGCAGGCACCTTCCGATATTCAGCAGAAGGAGATCGAAGAGAGAGCCGGCAAGATCACAAAGATCGAGGAATAACGATTGTACGGTAACACCCTCCATGTATAAATATAGTTGTATGATTGCCGCCGGCAGTTCACTCTGTGAACTGCCGGCCTTT
>JAIKXQ010000016.1 GCA_024684035.1 Eubacterium sp.
CATCAGGTCAAGAAATGTTATGGTTTTACCTTCCTCAACGGAATAAATACGTGCAAGGTTTTCCAGTTCCTTTTTCCATTCGGAAGGAATAGAAATATTGATCTGTACGTTATTACTTTTAGGTCGTGCCATCTATCTGCCCCCTCCATACTTTCAATAATTCACCAGCTGTAAAATCGGGTTCCAAACTTTCTCCTCTTAAAAGATTTCTCACAAACTTTGCATCAAATTTGTCGTCGGGAGCCATTGTACCTTTAGCAATCTCAAATGCATAGGGATCCATCAGTTTTACAAAAGGCTTGTTCTTTTCCATCCATTGTTCAATATGTCGCTTTTTTGCAAGATGCTCCTTGTCTTTATTCTTGTCTCTATTTTTATATGCAAAAGCGGCATATGCCTTTTGTGCTGTTTTATACCCATACCCCTGAGCATCATCAAGAACCTCACCGGTATCGGTTGACACTATACAATATCTCATTTCAAATGTGTCATATGCGGGAGAATTATTCCAAGGTTCTTCCTTGTCCACAACTGCCTCATGATGTTTGGTTACTGTGTATTGGATTGTTTTGTAGGTTTAATCTATACTTTTTGTGTACACCATGTATTAATTACATAGATTATAAAGTATTTCTATGTATATGTCAAAAAGAAAACGGCTTCATCCCACAGGCGAGCCTGTGGGTTTTCGCCTACGTTAAGCTAAAATAACAGAAATCGGGCAGGGGATATACCCCTGCCCGGTCATCAGATATTCTGCCATTTCACCGGCCTGCGGAATCATTGACTCACAAGCTTTTCCTAGACTAGCGATCATCAGATCCGTCCGCCAGTCGAAATGGTTTCTTTGGAAGTGCCACAGCATACATGAAATGATCCGCCATCGGAAGAGAGGTCTCACCCTCTGACATTCCGTAGGTGCCATATTCCTCCGGCAGATGATTGTCTTTCAGCGGGATCATCAACGGGTAGCCTTCAATCAGGCTTCCCAGGGAGGCGTTGATCACCCGGTCCATCTGTCGCTGTGTCACGTTGCGCTTCTGGTATTTCTTCGATGCAGACTCGAAATTAATCAGCACATGATCTCCATGCACATCCACATCCTCACTCATATTCGGCAGGGCAATTTCCCGCACAGTAAAGAAGGACGGTACCCAGCCGATGATCCTGTTGTGGTAGATCCGGCGGATCGTCAGAATAGACGGATAATTTCTGCCAAAAGATCTGGAAGACAACAGGTAAAGTTTTCCCTTGTACTCGGTGATCGCCACACCCTGCGTAGAGGAATCAAGATCTATTCTCTGCACATTGATCTCTCCTGTCTCCATGCTGTATCCCTGCATGAAACTCTTGCCGCTTCCCCCCTCACGGTTGTTGATATCCCCAACAAAGAGCGTTCCCTTGTAGGAACAGAGGAACGACGGCCGGACAGATACGCCGAGATAGTCGGTCAGCTTTACTTTTACAGAATCTTCTTTTGTCTTTACTGCTTTGACAACTTCAGAGACAGGGAGTTTCCACACCCGGTATTTCGCATCATCGATGGCGATCTTGACTTTCTTGCTGCCCATGGTCTCCGGATCGAAATGATTGGAATCCGCGATGTAGATATTTCCGTCATTTCCGCCACCGTAGGTCAGCGCGCCTACATGCGACTTGATATTCAGGACAAGCGTCGTGATATACTCGCGTGTATTCTTATTGAGTACATAAATGCAGGAGTATTTCTGCGGCTTTGCAAAATTGTACGCAGAGATCAATACAAACTGACCGGCAACACAGATTCCCTGGGGAACCATGCGGCTGGTGGTACCCTCACCGAGGTTCGTATTGCTGATTCCCGGAATCAGATAATACCCGGTCTTGTACAGAGACCGGTTCAGCGTGCGGAAGGAACTCCACTGACTGGATCCGGTGAGCAGCTGTCTGTAATTCGATTCAAAAGGGCTGTCCGTGGATGTGTCATATTGCGGGTTTGCGAGCTGATTTCTGTCGAGGAACATCTCAAACAGATTCATCCCAAGCGGATCCTCCCAGCTGACGGACCTCTTTACCTCAGTGGCAAGAAAAGCCTCCGTGATCCCGTTCCCGTATACCACATTCGGATAAATGCATGAAAAGAGAACTGCCGACGCAATCATGATCACTGCGACAAACCGCCGCGCCGTCTGAAAAAGAACATTCATGGCAATCCTCCTTTCCCTAAAATACAGAACCTGCCAGCTGCAGGTATAACGTTTTTGCTTATCTGTATTCTAGCAAGGGCAATGCCTGTTTTCGGATCATTTTTGTAAACAGTATGTTAACTTTTTACGAACGTTTTCGTTATTCGCTATTATGTTTTGTATCTTTTGCACGCATCAAATGATCCTATCGCTAATAGTCATGTTCATCATACATATATCGCGTCAAATGTAGCATATATATCTGTCCATTTCTGAACAAAGTCCGCAAGCGGACCTCGACTCCCCCAGCCCCTCATCCTCCCGGTGAGCGTAGCAGGACTTTGGCGCGCGAGCAGAATCGCGAAGCGATCTTCCCATCTGCGAGCTGCGCATCCCGCGGAGCGTTTTGTCTCATGGGAAATTCGGAGGAATTTCCTATGAGACAAAAACGAGCGGCCATCCGGAGTTTTTCGCTCCGGACAGCCGCCCGTCTTATTTCTCTTCTATGTATGGAAACAGGTCTTTATTCCTGTTCTTCTTGTCAAACATATTGTTGTACTGAAGCATCTGGTACTTCTCCAGCCATTTTTTCTCTTCTCCCGTCGCCTCATTGAGATGTATGAAGCGGCCGTTCTCGATGGAATAGTAGCCCCTGGAATTGATCGCCGGAATGACATCCATCAGTTTTGTCTGGAACTTGTTGTACAGCGGAAGCTCAAAGTTTCCTCTCTCCAGCGTGAGGGTCGAGAGGTAATTCAGACTTGTGCAGTCGATCTGTGCAGCCTCTGTCTCGTAGTTCGTCCAGATAAAGAAGGGAACCTTGAAGAAGTTCTCCAGCTCATCCATGGTAAGCCCCGCCATTCCCTTTCCGTTGAGGGTGCGGTAGAACTGGCTGTTGAGGCTTGGCTGATGATCTCCGAAGAAGACGATCTCCACCGGCTCATTCACGCTCCGGAAATAGGTAATCAGCTTCTCCACAGCCTCATCGGTTCTGTGGGCAATCGTGAGATACTGATTAACGTCCATGTACATGCCCGAGGACTGGATCACATCGGTGTTGAAGCCGGAATAGTAGTCCGAATATCCACCGTGGTTCTGCATGGTAATTCCCATAAAGAAGAGTTGTTCATCCTTCTTCTTTGAATTGAAGCGATCAATAATTTTATCGAAAAGCTCCTCGTCCGTGATGTATTTGCGTAGAACCTTTGTCTCGTCAAAGAATCCGGAGGGCTCATCCAGGAAATACATCTCATCAAAGCCGAGCTTCGGATATACCGTATTCCTTCTCCATCCTGTAGCCAGGTACGGATGCATGGCCACGGTGGTGTAACCGCAGTTCTTCATGGTAGAGACGATCGACGTCGGATTCTGATCGATGTACTGCTGGTACACAACAGAACCGGAAGGCAGGTAGGCCATGGAATTTCCCGTCATGTACTCCCACTCCGAATTCGGAGTCTTGGCTCCGAAGACGGAGGCAACGGCGTAGCCCTTAACCGTGTTTTCCTGCAGAGAGTGAACGAAGGGCATCACATCCGCCACATTCGTCTCCAGCGGTCCCAGTACATTCAGATCCGCAAAGGATTCATCCATGATGACAATGACCGTGGGGTTCTTCACTTTGCTGTTCACCGGGACGTTTTCCACTGCCTCGGTCTGCTCGGTGTCCTTCGCGATATCCTCAATGGCTCTGGCCGAATAACCGTCCGGCGCAGATATAAAATTATCCCGGATACTCAGGGCAAAGTTCAGAATAAAACCGTTCTGATAGGAACCCTTCTGTTCCCAGGTCTGTGTCTCCAGCTCAGCGGTTCCCTGTATGACGAAGAGGATCAGACAGGAAGCCACCACGGCGCTGATGGAGCGCTGCACCCAGTGCCACTCAAACTTCACCTTCACGCATTTCACCATCAGCGTGATGAAAAGAATGGAGAGCATGATGACAAGGGCTCCCCTGCTGTGAAGTTTAAAGCTGTAGTTCCCGGCGACGCTCAGTCCTGTTCCGATCGTCGAGACATCTGCCCAGGTGATCTCATTTTCACGGAAGATATAAACAAAATAATCCGTGAAGGCCATGAGCATCAGGAACGAATGCGCGGCGATGGCAGCCAGCGCAGGTCTGCTGAGCAACGCATGCAGCACCAGGTAAACTGCCAGCACAAGCAGCGTGTTCTTGGTACGCATATCGCTCTTCAGAATCTTGTTGAATTCCGGATCCAGAATAACCGTCTGGATACATTTTTCCGTAAAAATGCTTCCGCCGATAATGATCAGTCCGGACCAGATCCAGGGAATCTTATCGCTCAGCTCCGCCTCTGTACAAGAAATCAGAAAAAACAGACCCACAAACGCAGGGAGCACCCAGACCGGATACCTGGCCGCAAGCAGCATCCCGACTGCAAGGACGGCCATGACGCCCAGCCATATATAATTCTTCTTTTCCGCTTTCCAATGTAATTTCATGTTATGTCTTCCTCAGTTGTTTGTAATATCAATATACGTTAGCCGCAGTTAACACACCGTTTTCTAAGATACCATATCTCATAGACAAATCAATATCCAAGGAAAAAAAATCACGAAAATTTCAAATTTTTTTACATATAAAATGAGGCAGACTGAATGCCCGTCATCCTGCCTCACACAAACATCGCAGTGATCAGTCCGAGATGTCCAGATCCATATTGAAGGAAAGATCCACCCCCGGGTAAGCCTCCATCACGCAGTCATGAACCTGTTCATAGACAGCCCGCCGATCCTTTGCAGCAAATTCCACAACGATATCGAAGCGGAGAGCCTTGGACTCCTCGTTGTAGTAGAAACCGTGGAGCTGTTTGACATAGTCCACGCCGGTGGCGATTTCCCGGATTCTTGTCTCCATGGCTTTTATCTCATCATCGTTCGTGTTCATGGAGTAGATTCCGATTCCCGTGAGAAGAACCCCCGTCTCGGCATACACTTTTTCCGCGGACTTTCTGGCAAGACGATCGATCTGATCCGCCGTGTACACGTCCGGAACCTCGATGTGTACAGACCCCTGATAGTTGTCGGGACCGTAGGCGTGAAGAATCAGGTCATAGGCTCCGTACACGCCGTCCATGGATTTCAGAGTGCTCTTCACCGCCGTTGTGACGGCCGGATCTACCCGCTCGCCGAGAATCTGGCTGATGGTATCCCTCAGCATCTCAAAACCAGCCTTGATAATCACCAGCGAGATCAGCGCTCCGAGCCAGGCCTCCAGGCTGATATGACAGAAGATATAAACTGCTGCCGCAAGAAGGGTGGAGGCGGAAATCACGGCATCCAGTGTCGCGTCCTGACCGGAGTTCACCAGAGAATCGGAGTTGGTCTCCACTCCCTTTTTCTTCACATAGCTTCCGAGAACCAGCTTCACCAGAACCGCTGCGGCCACAATCACCAGAGACACCGCCGTGTACTCTGCCTTCTGCGGATCAAAAATCTTCTTGACGGATTCTTCCAGCGAAGTCATTCCCGCATACAGAACGATCAGCGAAATGATCGCAGCCGTCAGATACTCAATCCGGCCGTAACCTAACGGATGTTTCTTGTCTGCCGGCTTCCGCGCCAGCTTCGTTCCCACAATGGTGATCACCGACGACAGGGCGTCGCTTAAGTTATTCACCGCATCCAGAAGAATGGCGATGGAATTTGTGAGCAGACCGATGACCACTTTGAATCCCGCCAGGGCACAGTTGGCGATGATACCGATCACGCTGGTCCGGACAATGATTTTTTCCCTTGATTTCTCTTCTTTGTTCATTCGAAACTCTCCTTGTCTCATTATTGTAAATATTATGACCAACTTGCCGATAAATTTCAACCAAAGACCGCACCTCTTCCGCCCTTGTTCCTGCAATTCCGCCGAAATACGCTTTTTTATCTTGCACCTGCAGGTAAATCTTCTTATACTAAAAGCGTCGGTCATCCGGCCGTCGTTTCATTATTTTATTTCAGGTGTACCAACAACAGGAGGATTTATTCATGAAGGAGTTTAAGCCGATCAAGGAAGGCAAAGTCCGCGAGATCTACGACACTGACGAGAATCTGGTAATGGTTGCCACAGACCGTATCTCTGCATTCGATGTGATTCTGAAGAACAAGGTCACAAAGAAGGGCGCCGTTCTTACTCAGATGTCCAAATTCTGGTTCGACTACACAAAGGATATCATTCCGAACCACATGGTAAGTGTCGATGTAAAAGATATGCCGGAGTTCTTCCAGCAGCCGCAGTTTGACGGCAACAGCATGCTCTGCAAGAAGCTGGAGATGCTCCCGATTGAATGTATCGTCCGCGGATATATCACAGGAAGCGGCTGGGCAAGCTACCAGGAGAACGGTACTGTTTGCGGCATTGCGCTTCCCGCCGGCCTCAAAGAGTGCGACAAGCTTCCTGAGCCGATCTACACTCCGTCCACAAAGGCTGAGATCGGTGATCATGACGAGAACATCAGCTATGAGAAGAGCATTGAGGTTCTTGAGAAAGTCTATCCGGGCAAAGGCGAGGAATACGCAAAGGCTCTGAAAGACAGCACACTCAAACTGTACAAGGCCTGCGCAGAGTACGCACTGTCCAAAGGTATCATCATCGCCGATACCAAATTCGAGTTCGGTCTCGATGAGAACGGAAACGTTGTCCTCGCTGACGAGATGCTCACACCGGATTCCAGCCGCTTCTGGCCGGCAGACGGATACGAGCCGGGTCACTCACAGCCGTCCTTTGACAAACAGTTCGTTCGCGACTGGCTCAAGGCAAATCCGGACAGCGACTACAATCTTCCGCAGGAGATCATCGACAAGACCATCGATAAATACAAAGAGGCTTACCACCTTCTTACCGGAAAAACTCTGGACTGATTGATAAAAGGGGTTGCCGCACTAGTGCGACAAGCCCCTTTTTCTTATATTTTTATATCCAGCTTTCCCTTCGTAATCATCCACTTCAGAAGATCCCGATCCACCTCGTCATGATCCGTCTCGTTGAGGATCTCGTGTCGATCCTCCGGGTAAATTTTTACCTGGGTATCGCGGATTCCGCTCTTCCGGTAGATCTCCGCAACCTTCCGGGGACCCTCGCCGCAATTTCCAACCGGATCATCGCCGCCTGCCACAACGAAGATTGGCAGTGTCTTCGGAATGCGGTTGATATTCTCCTGCTTTTCCGCTTTTTCGAGTCCCACAAAGAGATTGTAGTATGCGTTCAGTGTAAATACGAAGTTGTCCCAGGGATTCGCGCAGTAGTCGTCCACAATCCGCATGTCCTTCGTCAGCCAGTCATTTGGCGTCCGGGCCGGCTCAAAAGCCTTGTTGTAGGAGCCAAGTGCCATGTTGTTCACGGTTTTGCTCCGGTGTTTCCAGCCGCGGAAGCGGGCAATGGATCTGCACATGGCTTTTCCCGCTGCCAGCGCCGCCGGACTCTGATATGCGGTTCCGCTGATAATCGCCCCCGCAAGCCCTTCTCCATACATTGTCAGGTACTGCCGGGTGAGGAAAGATCCCATGCTGTGTCCCAGAATAAAATAGGGCACCTCCGGATACTTCTTCTGCGTCATCTCCCGAAGAGACTGGATATCCCCGATTACACAGCCGTTTCCGTCCTTCTCGGCAAAATAGCCGTGCATCTCGTCGTCCACGACAGATGCGCCGTGACCGAGGTGATCATTGCCCGTCACATAGATTCCTTTCTCGTTCAAATACTTCGCAAATCTGTCATATCTGTTCACGAATTCACACATGCCGTGAACAATCTGAACCACAGCGAGTACCTCCCCCTCAGGTTTCCACTCGATGGCATGAATCATCGTCCTGCCGTCCTTTGACGGATAATTAAAATCTCTCTTCACCTGATGTCATCCTCCACAATGTATATTCTGCTCAGGAAAATGCTCTCATCAGCATTTCTACCTTCTATATTATCCAAGTCCCTGTGAGACCGCAAGAAATTTCCTGTAGAACAAAGTCTGCAAGCGGACTTCGACTCCCCCAGCCCCTCACTCCTCCCGGTGAGCGTAGCGGACGAAAGGCGCGCGAGCAGAATCGCGAAGCGATCTTCCCATCTGCGAGCTGCGCATCCCGCGGAGCGTTTGTCTCATGGGAAATTCGGAGGAATTTCCTATGAGACAACAAACGGGCAGCCTGCAAAAGGCTGCCCGTAAAGCTCACATCGATTATTTTTTACTCGGAAAGATAACGACGGATGGTCTGAATCTGATCGTAATCCACATTTGTGTAGGTGATTCCGTGTGCCTCGTCCGCTGCATTGATCATCTGTCCGTTTCCGGCATAAATTCCTACATGGCCGTCGTATACGAATACATCGCCGACCTGCGCGTCATTGTAGGAAACCTCACGTCCGTCGCTGGCAATATCCCAGGAGGTACGGGAAGTATCGATACCGAACTGCTTGTATACCTGCTGTACGAATCCGGAGCAGTCTACACCGTCTGTCAGACTGTTTCCACCGTATACATACTTGTTTCCAAGGAACTGCTGTGCATACGCGAGAAGTGCGGCACCGTTTGCTGTACTGCCGTTTCCGATCGTACCGGTCTGCTGGAAGGCCTGTGTAGCAGCCTGTCTAGCTGTATTGTAGTCTGCGCCTGTCTGTGCAGCAAGCTGCTGAGCAGCGCTGTCAATAGCAGCCTGAGCCTCAGCGGAAGAAGTATCTACAGCTGCCGCCTCCTCAGACTGAAGCTGTACCATCTGGCTGATGGACTCGTTCTGCTGAGCGATGATCTGTCTGTACTCCTCTGCTTTCGCATACGCGTCGGCAATCTTCGCGTCATAATCGGTGTACTCACTCTTGGCCTGATCCAGGAGCTCCTGAAGTCTGTTCTCACCCTCTGAAAGGGAATTCTTGTTCTTTTCGAGCTGAGCTTTCTGATCGCGCTGCTGCGCCTGAAGCTCTGCGACCTTATTTACTGCATCGGCATATGCCTGAAGCTGATCTCTGTCATATTTGTAGAGATCGTTTGTGTAGCTGTTGGAGTTCAGCCATGCGTTGATGTCGCCGTTCTCAAGGAAAACCTTTGCCCAGCCTACATCGCCGCCGCGCTCATACACGTACTGAATACGCATTTTCATTGCTTCATGCTGTACTGCTTTATCTTTCTCGGCAACTTCCAGATCCTCAGCTGTCTTTTGCATATCAGCCTCAAGATTTGTCAGTTTCTCGTTGATATCATCAATTCCGGAAATCGTTGTAACGAGCTGGGTCTCCAGATCATCGATCTCTCCGAGAAGATCATTCTTCCTGGTTTCCATCTCGTCAATAGATGCAGAAATAGCCGCCTGCTCGCTGGCAGCGTCGGCATTTACATTTATAGCAGGTGTAACTGTCATCACTGCGACAAGACCAAGGATCATTATTTTCTTAATTTTCATATCTGGTTATCCTCTCCCCATTAGAAACATAACAAAATAATATGTTGTAAACAAAAAGCATTTGGCATAATTTTCACTTAATAAATTAGAAATAAATATTTTAATCTTTCTACATACTAGCATAATTTATCGATAGAAACAAGTAAAATTCCCCCCATTATTCTCTGTTACGCCAGACATTTTTTGTATATTTTATATATTAAATTTTTAGTTAGTCATATAAATTGCCAGTATCTCAAATTTTTTGTCTGAATCTAACCATTTTAAGGTGTGAAATCATTTTGAAACACTTTTTCGCATCTAAGCGGAGCGTTTTGTCTCATGGGAAATTCGGAGGAATTTCATATGAGAGAACAAAGTCCGCAAGCGGACTTCGACTCCTCCATCCCCTCACTCCTGAGGGGAGCGCAGCAGGACTTTGGCGCGCGAGCAGAATCGCGTAAGCGATCTTCTTATCTGCGAGCTGCGCATCCCGCGGAGCGTTGTGGTATAGGGATTGCGGAGCAATTTCCTATACCACAAAAAACAGGCCCCGTCAAACGGGACCTGCCAAAAGCAGAATCATTTCTGCCGTCTCTGCTATTTTCGTACCGGAATCCATGGCACATCTCTGCAGATAGTGATGTGCCTCCGGCTCTGTCATATGATTTCGTTCCATCAATAGAGCCTTTGCCCGATCAATATTTTCCTGTTCTTCCTTCGTCCGTCTCTCCGGACGTTTTGTCTTCCTTCTCGGCTGATAGTCACCGGTCATCACCGTAAGCGTCTGCACAAGCTCAGACGGCTTCAGCGGCGTTCCGAGAAAGACCACATTCTCCGGCAATGCATCATCCCCAACTTTATTCGGAGATGTCACCAACAGAATCTGTGATCCTGGAGGAAGTTCTTCCGCCAGATCCAAAAAAACCATATCGTTCAGGCGATACCCGCAGACGATCACGGAGTCTTCCAGTCGTCCGGCAAGACCCAGAACCTGCGCTCCCGTCGTACACACACCCATGACTTCGAGACCGCTTTTTCTAAGGATATTCCGTATCTTCCTGGCATCTTCTATTTTGGAATACGCAACAATAATACTTCGCAATCCCATTATCCTCACAGCATCATAAACACAAAATCCATCAGAATCATCTGTCCCTGACTCCTTTTCCGGCGAAGCAGATTTCCGTCAATCCTCCTTAAGCAGCTCCGCAAAAAATTCGTTTTTTTTAACGCCAACAGTGTTTATCGTTGGTTCCTCAGCATCTGCCAAGGTATCGCTCCAGCTCCCAGTTTGTGACAACAGAACGGAATTCCTTCCACTCCTGCATTTTCTCATCTCTGTATCTTGTGAATATGTAATCTCCCAGGACTTCCCGGATCAGCGGATCCTGCTCATAGGCCTCCATGGCCTCGCCGAGAGTTTCCGGCAGATGTCTGTTGTTTCCCGTTGTCTCTCCCATCTCCGGAACGGTAAGCCCCCGATTGATTCCATCCAGTCCTGCGGCGATAATTACGGCAAAGGCCAGATACGGATTACAAACGCCATCCGGACTCCTGTATTCGATTCTTGTGCTGTCCCCGCTCCTGTGAGGAACGTTGATCACTGCCGATCTGTCTGAGAGGTTGTCCGACCAGATCACATCTGTGGGCGCGTCGAAGCCCGGAATCAGCCTCTTATAGGAATTGACGATAGGATTTGTGAGCAGTGTGATGGCGCGGCTGTGTTCGATCAGCCCGGCCACAAACTGTCTGCCCAGCTCGGAGAGGATCTCGTCCTCATCGTTTCGGAACAGATTTTTTCCGAGGCAGTCTCTGCAGAAAATGTTGACATGCATACCGGATCCGTTGACACCCTCCGTCGGTTTCGGAAGGAAGGTTGCGTAAAGTCCGTGCTTCTTCGCGATGGTCTTTACCGCCATCTTAAAGGTCATGACAGCATCGGCCACCCGGTCCGCCCGGTCTTCCACAAAGTCAATCTCATGCTGGGCGGGTGAGATCTCATGATGTGAGCCGAGAATTTGAAAATTCATATCCTCAAGGGTAAGAATGATATCGCGGCGAACATTCTCCGCGAGATCCAGGGGTGCCACATCGTAGTAGCCCGCATCTTCGTGTGTGATGGTTGTGGGTCTTCCCTCCTCATCGGTGTGAAAAAGGAAAAATTCCAGCTCCGGACGGATATCGAAGGTATATCCCATATCTGCCGCCTCCGTCAGCACGTTCCTGAGCACACGTCTGGAATCTCCTACGAAAGGATTTCCGTTCTCATCAATCAGATCGCAGAACATTCTGGCAACCTTGCCGGTCTGCGGTCTCCACGGGTAGATCTCAAAGGAATTCAGATCCGGTTTGAGATAAATCTCCTCACCGATCTCTTCAAATCCGTGGATAGCGGACGGGTCAAATACATACTCGTTATTCAGCGCTCTCTCGAGCTGGCTGACCGTAACCGCCACATTCTTTGTCATTCCGAATATATCACTGAACTGAAGGCGGATGAACTCTACGTCTTCCTCTTCCACCATTCTGAAAATATCTTCTTTTGTGTATCTTCCCATCGTTCGTTCCTTCCTTAAACAGGCCAGAAGAGCCATTTTCCTACATCATACAATTTCCGCTGTACTCTGAATATACCGAGTTTTCAGTATCTGTGCTGCTCTGCCCTTTTATTTGTTTTTTTGCTGTCATTTTCTGTTATACGCTTGAAGTAAAATCTTTGTTCTGTTAAAATAGTTAAGTCGTAATTCTATGGAGATGTACTCAAGTGGCCGAAGAGGTCGCACTCGAAATGCGATAGGTCGGGTAACCGGCGCGAGGGTTCAACTCCCTCCATCTCCGCTTTTTTAAAACGGCGGGAAGCTCGGATGAGTTTCCCGCCGTTTTTCTTTTCACATCTCATTCGCGACTCCGCAATGCTTACTCAACTTCCCCGAAATCTCCATATCGCAATACGCTCCGCGAGTTCCAATGTCAGTTGCCTTTCTTCTGGTCGCTCTCCACGTCCCGGATCGAGATTGCATAAGAGTGGTTTAAGCCATCCGGCGATTTCGCGGATACATCCATCTCCACCATCCACTTTTCGCCAATCACAAAATCCGCTGCCATCTCATACCTCTCGGAAGCCGGCTCTTTCGCCAGCGCCTTGACTGCCGCGTTGTAGGCTTTCTTCGCATCCCCGGTGAAAAACATGGAACCGCATTCCTGCATAAACTTTATAGAGTCATCTTCGGACTGTCCGCTCACCATGAAATAATAGCCGGTTTTTTCGGTATAACCGATGGCACAGGAGGCATTGCCGGAATCAACGTAGGCCGGATCCGACTGCCCCTTCTTTTTCTCCAGTCCATTGGCTTCGGCAAAAGCTTTCAAGTTATCTTTTGTGACATTGGTCTTGATGTCCTTCGAATCCGATTTTACGAGGAAGAGCGTCTGAGAACTCTTTCCTTCAGCCACGTCCTTCGCAGCCTTCTCCACGTCCTTCACTGCGTTCAGTTTTTCGAAGGAGTCCTGATTTTCATGCATTTTCTTCTTTTCGCGTTTTTCTTTGTTTCCGGCGGACACAGCTTCCACTGCCTCACTGCCCGAGAGCACCGGACCGACCTGCTCACTGCCAGCCGTTACAACCGGTGGTTTCTGAACCGGCCTTGACGACTCTCTTCCCATGCTTTTCACGCCGAACACGACAATAATAATCAGCGCGAACCCTGCGAGGGCGGCAATGACAATTTTCTCAGTCTGTGTCAGGCGTTTCCCCTGCACTGCCTCCATTCGGGGATCATAGAAGCCCTCCCCCACCGGAACCGGACCTTTCGGGGGCACAAGTCTCATACCACATTTACTACAGAATCGGCTGTCTGCTTCATTCTCGCAACCGCATCTTAAACATTTCATAAGAACCCTCCATACGGAAAATATCTAGAATATTTTATCACATATACAGGGCATTATCTATCCATAAACGTCAAAGACCACTGTACAGAATACAAAGCCGGATCTCTATCCGGTTCTGCATTCTGTACAGCGGCCTTCCCGCAACAATACCTGTGCCGGGGCTTTTCAGTAGACCTGTGCCCACTCGCTGATATTGGAAGAATCAAATTTAAACGGCTGTCCGAGAATAATCTCTGTTGCACCGTCACCGTTTGCCGTGATGGTATAATCTCCAAGATTGCAGGAAAAAGCGTCTCCCGCGGCTCCGGTAATCTGTCCGTTTGCAAGGGCAATGGATGTATACCCGGCAAGCATACCCAGATCCGTAGGATTCCAGAGGAACATGTAGGGACACGGATGCTCGTCATCCGAACCGATATACGCCTGCATTTCCGATGGAAGTCCGAGTCCGGTAAGCTTCACGCCTGAGCCCTGATCCTGCAGAACCTTTGCGGCAGCTGCCATTCCCACCGTTGTGGGTGCGCAGATAACTTTAAGATTCGGATATTTCGTGAGCAGCGCCTGGGTCTGATCCGCGGATTTCAGAGACTCGTCGTCGCCGTAAACCACTTCATCCAGCGTCAATCCGGAATATTTGCTGTCTGTTTTTGCGAGCTCCGTCATCGCTTCGATCCACGCGTTCTGGTTCGTGGCCTGGCTCGTTGCGGAAAGAATCGCATACTCACCCTCCCCGTCGGTCATGTCATAAATCGCATCCATCAGAGCCCGGCCGATTTCCTCCGCTCCCGCCTGATTACAGAATACGGCGCGGTCTGTCGCCGTAACGTCAGAGTCAAGGGTGCACACTTCAATCCCGGCCGTCTTCGCCTGGTTGAGGGCTCCGGAGAGCGCCTCTTCATCGTTTGCGGCTATTGCAATAGAATCTACGCCCCGGGATATCAACGACTGAATGACAGCAATCTGCGCCTCTGCCGTGGCCGATTCCGGATAGGATACAATCGCAGTGCCGCCGGCGTCCTCAACCGCAGCCTTGAAGCCTTCGGCCTCTCTCTCATTGAAAGGGTTGCCTGCCGACTTCGGCACAAGTGCATAGGTGCCGCCGGCTTTTGTTACGACAGGTGCGGAAACCGCAATCACCTCTTCACCCTCGCTCTCTGTCCCGGATGAACTCGTCACAGAATCCGAAGAGCCTGTCGCTGTCGAAGACCCGCATCCGGCGAACATTGCTGCCGCCATTACCGCTGCCGTCAGTACACTGATCATTTTGTTCTTCATGCCGTTTTCCTCCTGATCTTTCATCCGTCTCCGTTTCTCATATCACATCCGAAAGGCTCCACGCCCTTGTCCTGCATATCGGCAAGTCATATATCTATAGTATAACAGCAAAAACTTTTGATATCGAGACAAAAATGAGATCGGATTCCTTCCGGTCATCCGATCCCTCAAATAATATTATTTAAATATGCGGCATGCGAAAAAGCCTACGACCTGCAGATTCGCAGCACCTCTTCAAAATCCATCTGTCCGCCGAAGAGATCCAGAGCACTTCCAATGGTGACATGAATGTTGTCTCCGCCCTCTTCTTTGAGCCAGCGCAGATCCTCATAACTTCCGACGCCACCCGCGTAGGTGATGGGAAAGAGGTGACCGCCCCTGCGTTCACACATAACATCGGAGGCCTTTCGAAGGATGGTGACAAGTTCTCTCTCAACACCCTGAGCCTTTCCTTCCACATCCGCAGCATGAATCAGGAATTCATCGCAGTGCTCAGAAAACTCCAGAAGGGATTCCACTGTCACCTCCACTTCCGTGAACTTCTGCCAGCGGTCTGTCACGATGAAATACTTTCCGTCTTTCTTTCTGCAGCTTAAATCCAGAACCAGCCGCTCTTTTCCCACGGCAGACTCCAGCTTCTCCAGATTCTCATAGGAGATCTGTCCGTTCTTAAAGACATAGGAAGTCACAATCACATGGCTTGCCCCCGCCTCCAGAAACTCTGCCGCATTGTCCGCATGAATACCTCCGCCGATCTGCAGCCCTCCGGGCCAGGCGCCGAGAGCGGCCTTTGCCTGCTTCAGAGTCTCTTCGTAGTATTCCGAGGACGGCGGATTTAACAGGATGATATGTCCTTTTGCCAGGTTCTTCCCCCTGTATAATTCCGCGTAAAAGGATGCATCCTGTCCGGAGACGAAATTCTCCTTTGCCTGATCCCCCTGATCACGAAGAGAGCCTCCGACGATCTGTTTCACTTTTCCGTTGTGTATGTCAATGCACGGCCGAAATTCCATTTTATTTACCCCTGTCTTTCAAAAAACCTTTCCGGAACGTTTTCCATGTATTATAGCACAACCGCCGGAAACTGACCTTCAGCTCCGGCGGTTGCTTTATTATAAAAAACCTCCACCCGCATTCACCTTGCGTTTCCGGTGGATTTCATTTTTAATTTTTGGACACCGCAGTCCTTCCTGATTAAAGGTCGCAGTGATTTACTGTTCTCGGGAAAGGAAGCACGTCACGGATATTGCTTACGCCTGTGAGATACATAACACAGCGCTCAAAACCAAGGCCGAAGCCGGCGTGACGTGTCGTTCCGAACTTACGGAGATCCAGGTAGAAGTCGTACTGACTCATATCCATGCCAAGCTCCTCCATTCTCTGTTTGAGCTTGTCATAATCTTCCTCTCTCTGGCTTCCGCCGATAATCTCACCGATACCAGGAACCAGACAGTCGGCAGCAGCAACCGTTTTTCCGTCATCGTTCAGCTTCATATAGAAGGCCTTGATGTCCTTCGGATAGTCCGTAACGAAGATCGGTTTCTTGAATACCTGCTCCGTCAGATATCTCTCATGCTCTGTCTGAAGATCACAGCCCCAGCTTACCTTGTACTCAAACTCATCGTTGTGCTCCTCCAGAAGCTTGATGGCCTCTGTATAAGTCACACGTCCGAAGTCGGAGTTCATGACATGATTCAGTCTGTCCAGAAGTCCCTTGTCCACAAACTGATTGAAAAAGTTCATCTCCTCCGGAGCGTTCTCAAGCACATAGCGGATGATGTACTTCAGCATAGCCTCTGCACAGTCCATATCGTCCTGAAGATCTGCAAAAGCGATCTCCGGCTCGATCATCCAGAACTCAGCGGCATGGCGCGTCGTGTTGGAATTCTCTGCGCGGAACGTCGGTCCGAACGTATAGATCTTGCGGAATGCCTGGGCATAAGTCTCACCGTAAAGCTGTCCGCTTACTGTCAGGTTTGTCGGTTTCTTGAAGAAATCCTGGGAGAAGTCCACAGAACCGTCCTCATTCTTCGGGATATTGTTGAGATCCAGTGTAGTTACCTGGAACATCTCTCCTGCCCCCTCAGCATCACTGGATGTAATCAGCGGTGTGTGTACATAGACGAAGTCGTTCTCCTGGAAAAATTTGTGAATCGCATATGCGCAAAGGGAACGTACACGGTATGTAGCCTGGAACAGGTTTGTTCTCGGGCGGAGATGCTGGATCGTACGAAGGAATTCCACCGTATGTCTCTTCTTCTGAAGCGGATAATCCGGTGTGGACTCACCCTCGACTACAACGGACTCTGCCTGAATTTCGAAAGGCTGTTTAGCCTCCGGTGTAGGTACCAGAGTTCCCTCCACGATGACTGCTGTTCCGATATTCAGAGATGAAAGCCCTGAAAAATTGTCCAGTTCTGCTCCGTAAACAATCTGAAGCGTATCGAAAAAAGTACCGTCGTGAAGAACAAGGAAACCGAAATTCTTGGACGTGCGGTTATTGCGAACCCAGCCGCCCACTTTGATTTTCGTGTTCAGATACTTGTCTCTGTCTCTAAAAATCTCTCTTACTGTTACTAATTGTTCCATCTCTTTATCCCCTGTTATGCTTTTATTAAGCGTGTTTTAAAAACCACTATATTAGAATACATTCCGCGCAAAAAAAACGCAAGTTTCATCTCACAATCATCGCATCAGATACGTAATAAACCGGAAACCGTCCGCGCGGAACATTTCCCTGGAATCGTCAGAGGCAATGGCTTTCGGTTTTCCTGTGGAGCGGTCATAGACCCAGATGTTGTCTCTGTCATAACCAATAATCAGATATACCTGATCTTTTGTGTAACCCAGAACCGGATAGCCCCTGGAAATGTAATACTTCATACAATCCTGCGTCGCGGAACCCAGGTTCAGGGTCATATACTTTCCTCCGATCAGCTGTGCCAGTTCCTGTTCGTCAAAGCCAAGATCCCAGATGCCGTCCGGAAGAGATCCCGTATCGATCGTGTATGTATCCTGCCAATCTCCACGCTCCCAAATGTACTGCTGCCCGTTATTCAACACGAAACCTTCTGCCTGATCCGCTACGTTCACCGCCGCATTCGGCTGATCATAAATGCCGAGCAGATTTCCCTGACTGTAGACGTAGTATCTCCGGCTCTCCACCTCCGGCCACTCGAGAGCCATCTCTTCACCGGCATTTCTGTAACGGAGCTCTGCATAGGTTGTCTTGAGATCCGGCCGGGCAAAAGCATCCGGAAAGGCCATTGTCATTTTTTCCGCAGTTCGTGAGTAACTGATCGGGTTGAGTACCACGTCATTCTCTTTCGTGACGTTGTCCACAATGTGATCCGTTCCGGCCGGCGCGAAGCCCTCTCCGAAGCGAATGGACAGCGTGAGTTCAAGTCCTGTAGACTGCTGGGATACTCCGGTGACATAGATGTCGTCCTTCCGGTACTCTTTCAGAATT
Organism: Eubacterium sp.; assembly: GCA_024684035.1. Classification (GTDB taxonomy): domain Bacteria; phylum Bacillota; class Clostridia; order Lachnospirales; family Lachnospiraceae; genus Bilifractor. The sequence continues at coordinate 18,181 of JAIKXQ010000016.1, forward strand.
TTTCCGTCCATATCCCGAATGTTCAGCATGTACATTCCCACGGTCACCCCGCCGGCGGAATCTGTGATGGTATCCTCATCTCTGGAAAAACCATAGACAAAGTCCTCATTCACAAAACCGCAGGCTACAATGTTCTCTCCCGCAGGCGCCTTTACAACAGATGTCTTTTCCGTGTCAAGGTTCAGAATCGTCGCGGTGTCCGACCGGTCGTCTTTTCCGTTGTCGACCCAGGCCACCGTGTGCTGACTCTCCGACGCCGCAAAACCGCCGGAGGGAATGCCGGAGCGAACCACATCATAGGCTCCGTTTTTCAAATCAATACAGCAGAGTTCCGCACCGAGATAGAGATACAGTTTCTCCGACTCGTTTACATAGGAGAGTTTGGAGATACTCCGGTCCAGAACGGAATAACTCTGATTCAGCGGAATAAAAATCTGCTCCTCCGCGCGTCCCTCTTCAACAGAATATACCATGACAGACACACCCATCCGTCCCTCATGCGCTCCGGAAGGCATGTACCCGTACACGGTAAAGGTTGTATCCCCGTTCTCGGCCACTCGCTGGATGGATATATTATGCTGACGGTTTTCCGTCCGGGCGTCCATGTTGATCTTTCCGCTCTCAGCCCTGCGGTTCCGGAAACTGAAAATCCGGTCAAGGCTTCCGGTAATCCGGTTATAAGACCAGAGATCCCCGTTTACCACAAAGGCCGCTATATCCTTGCTCTTGTCGGATGCATAGCGGATCTCCCGCTTCTGAATGCCGAGATCCAGACCTGTATTGGTCTGAACGACGCCATTCGACTCAAATACAAGTTCCGCGCACCTGTTGAAATTCAGGAGGGAGACATCTCCGCCTCCGTCACTGATCTTCATGCGGTATATATCTCGAACTGTGTAGTACTCCGGATCCTTATTGCTGTTTTTGGCGGAGATCAGATAATCTAGTTCCACGGTAGCGGTTGTACTGTTCACCGCGCAGATCTTCGGCACGGCCGCCTTCGCAAGCTCCGGCTGCAGTTTTCCCCAGGACACCATGTCTTCACTCGAATGAATATCCAGATCCGCAAAACTCCTGTTGGGCGAAGAATCGTCCGATTCCAGATACTGAACCAGCGCATCAGAGTTCACCTTATCGAGGCAGATTTTATAAAATTTGTCCGTGAACTCCAGATACTGTTTCATCTGTATCCCGCCGGCCTGCAAAACTCTGGTGTAATAGTAAACCGGCTTTTTCTCTCCCATATCCACAGTGAACCGAAGGGTATATTCCTGGCTGTTCCGGATACTTGCCTTCAGTGAAAACTCCGCGCGGATCATCCCGTTCTTCTTCTCCAGATCCGCAATCTGTCCGTTTTCCACCGTACTTCCGTCCTCGATGGAGAGGACGTCATAAGTGATCCCTTCAATGTCTTTTTCACTTTTGCCGACAAGGAATGTCATCCTGCGATCCTTAGCCAGCGGAGTGATACTCTCCCGCAGCTCCTGCTCCCGCAGTTCCTGACGGACGCCGAACATCTGATTCACCCGGATTCCTTCCACTTCCATATAGGCAAGGGGGAGCTCCGGTGCCTTCGCTTCCTCCGTCTTCTCTGCCCCAGACCCGACGCTGATCTTCTTATTGTTGAACTGATATGTAAATCCGATGAGGCTCACTGCGAAAACAAAAAGCAGTATCAAAGCCCTCCGAATAGTTTTCTTCATAGTGTGCTCTACCTGTCTCATTATGTACCGGAAATCATCTGTTTCATATACCGGAAAGGCAACCCGTCACAGAGAAAAGTCCGCAAACGTTCTCCCCTCCGGCGCAATCCTGATGGAGATCTTTTTTCCGCTGTCCGGATCAGAAAAAACCAGTTCCGACGCGCAGAGTGCCAGGCTGTTTCCGGCTCCGATCCCCGCTGTTTCCGTAATTTCACAGCCGTATTTCCTGTCACCGGCAATGGGAAGTCCCGCATGAGAGAGCTGTGCCCGGATCTGGTGATGTCTTCCTGTCAGCAGGTCGATCTCCAGAAGCGCTCTTCCGTCATCGTGAATTTCCCTGACCCGGTATCGCAGTTCTGCTCTCCGGCAGCCTGTCGTACCTTCAGCTACAACCTCAGTTGTGTTGGTTTTTCCATCCTTCAGCAGATAATCCGTCAGTGCAACCTCTTCGCGCTGCTCCTTTACGGTTCTGATCTGACTGGCAGTCTCTTCCGTAACTCTCACCACTGCCAGATAATGCTTCTTTATCCGGTGCGCCTGAAGCTGTTCCGACAGCCTCGCCGCCCCTTTCTGCGTCTTTGCCGCCAGCACGATTCCCTCTACCGGCTGATCCAGCCTGTTGATGATGGCAACATAGGGTTTCCTGCCGGGGTTCTTCAACGCCAGGTATTTCATTATTTCATTTTCCAGGGTCCTTCTGCCGAGGGCTCTGCTCTCCACCGCCAGACCCGACGGTTTATATACTGCAATGTAAGAATCTGTTTCCTGAAGAACTCTCATAATCACCCTCTGCTTCACAATCACTGTTCAATCGTTGTCATTATACACGCGTTGTACCACCCTCGCCAAGTGGGACGAAAATTTTTTCTTATATCTCCGGATCGTTATCGTCGCCTCTTTGTGTGCCGGGAAATTCTTTCGATGTACCGCACTCGCCAAATATGCAGCCTTTCATGCAAGCATGAGGCTGCATTCTTGTCTCGTTGCCACACAAACAAAACGACCGCCTTATCAATACTTCTGATAAGACGGCCGCCTACTCATATGGTTCACTTGTATTCAATTGTTTGCACCTCAATTAATGCAACTATATATATTCTTATGCATTGTCTACGGTTTCCTGTTCCTTACTTAAACAGATTCCTCTGTCCCGAATGTTACGCGCTTTCTCTTTAAACAGTTCATAATTTCTCTTCTTATGATGACCCCGTTTCTTTACACGACGTCTGCTCTGTTCTCTATGTGGTAGTTTCTCAATATGAATTGCCGCTGCGCTGTACCTCCCGGCTTTCGGGTTCCGGCATCTGTCCTGGAACTCTGTCCGTTATCATTTCTGCGAGAGGTCTTCTTGTAAGGATTCGCTGTGCAATACCACGTCATATTGAGGATGATTCTCCGGTGGATTATCGACCATTCGATCATACCTCCTGTTTCTCTCGGTTCCGCCTCGTCAGTCTGAAGTTCTGTCTCAGACATCTCTGTTGAGGTTTCACTTCGTTTTTATTAATCATAGAATAGCATTCCGGGGTTAAATTGTCAATAATATTTTGTTTTATATAAGAATATTTTCTTTCAACTTGTCTTCCAGGCTTCAGTCTCTCTGAAAATCCGGATCGTTCTCGTATTCCACATACCCCATCTGACGGTCCACAATACTCATAATCTCCTGGATCTTCATGGATTTCAGGATATACCCGGCCGGATGATCCTCCATGACTTTGTGCACGCTGGGCGCATCGTTCTTGCCGGTGAGGAACATAACCGGAATATGCGCTGTCTCCTCATGCTTCCTCAGCTCCCGGAGAACCTGAGAGCCATCCATCTCCGGCATAAGATAATCCAGCAGAATGAGATCCGGCTTTACCACCGTCGCAATGGATACAGCATGCGCGCCGCTAACCGCCGGAATTACTCTGTATTTTCTCACAAGGCTTCCTCTAATCATCTTCAGATATGGCAGGTCATCGTCCACCAGAAGAATTAATTTCTTTTCCATGATCTCTATCCCTTCTTTATTTCATGAGCGCCTGCATGCTGTCCCAATTAAAATCATCCAATGCTTCTCTGAAACGTCGAGCAAATTCAAGTTCCTCCGGTTTGACAGAAACCTTCTCCAGGTTCTCTGTCATCTTTGCCGCGCTGTCATAATCAAAACCGGCCACCATCTCCCGCAGCCGTTCGATAGTTTCCTCATAACTGAGTTCCGGCTGTTCATCCGCCCGGTTCTCATCATTTTCTACATAGAAAGCATTTTCATGTGTCCGGTCGATCTCCAGAAGTTCTTCTCTGACTGTTCGAATCATATCGATAATGTCTGTAGTGTGATACCAGAAGTTTTCCATCTCCCCGCGCTTATGACAGAGTTCCATGAACTCCGCCAGTCTGCTGGCACTATCGAAACCGATCAATCTGGTATTACTCTTCAGCTTATGCATATGGAAGGCAAAGGCATCTCCGTCTCTGTTCTTCTGCAGAGTCTCCAGATCTGACAGCAGCGCTTCTGAGTCTTTCATGAACATCTGCAACGATGCGAAAAACATCTCCGGGGAACCACAGAAGGATATCGCCGAAAAAACATTGATCTCGTCGATTTGGAAAACCCAGCCCGGGAAGGAGATTGTACTCGTCTCCTGAATACGGTCAATGAACCTGTTACCGTCTTTTTTCTTCGCCTCGCCGTCCTTTGCCTCAACCTTTTCGACTTTATCAGCAGGAAGGTATTTCATGACGACCTGTTCCAGAAGATAAGGGCGAATCGGCTTGGTCACATAATCATCAAAACCGGCCTTGATATACTGCTCCCTCGCTCCCTCAACCGCGTTAGCCGTGAGACAGATCGCCGGAACCGTCCTGCAATAATCCGGAGCAAGTTTCCTGATCTCCTGAAGAGTCTCGATACCGTCCATATCCGGCATCTGATAGTCCAGAATCACCAGGTCATAGGTATACTGCTTCATCCAGGCTAATGCCTCAGCGCCTCCGGATGCCGTGTCGATATGCATGCCGGTTTCCTTCAGAAGTTCCCGGATCACCATCAGATTCATCATGGCATCGTCGACTACAAGAAGGGATGCCTTCGGCGCGTGGAAGGATTCATGATATTCGGTATCCTCGGTCTTCCTCCTGGAATGAAGCGCATACTTTCCGATGGACTCCACAGATGACCGCTTCAACGGAATGTCAAAATAGAAGATGGAACCTACTCCGTAGGAGCTCTTCAACTGAAGTTCTCCGCCCATCATCTCCAGAAGCTTGCGGACGATATTCAGGCCGAGCCCGCTTCCCTGGATGGTTCTCGTATGTTTCAGATCCAGTCGCTCGAAGGATTCAAACAACCTCTCCCGGTCCTCTCTGCGGATTCCGTGTCCCGTGTCCTGGATCACAAAATGAAGAACGACTTCCGGCAGTTCCTCCTCTGACAGAGCCGCCAGCTCCGCCATCGACTTATCACCCCTCAGGACACACCGGAAACTGATCTCTCCCGTATCCGTATATTTCACTGCATTGGAGAGGATATTGATCAACACCTGTTTCAGACGGAAACCATCCCCCACCAGGCTCATGGGGATTCTGGGATCCACCTGAAGATCAAAACGAAGTCCCTTCGCATTGATTCTGTGCCGGAACATATTGTCCAGGTCATCCAGGAGCGCTGGAAAATCGAACTGTTCATTGACCGGTTCCATCTTACCTGCTTCGATCTTTGAAAAGTCCAGAACATCGTTGACCAGAGAGAGAAGCGTATTTCCCGCTTCATGAATATTGATCGCGTATTCCCGTACCTTCGGGCTGAGTTCTTCCCGTAGAATCAGATCGTCCATACCGAGAATTGCGGTGATCGGTGTTCGAATCTCATGGGACATGTTTGACAGGAAAGTCGTCTTCGCCGCATTTGCCGCCTGCGCTTTCAACGCCATATCATTGAGTTCTGCCGTGGATGTGGTCAGATAATTCGTAAGGCGTTCCGTAAGGGAAAGCATCTCTTCTCCGCTGCTGAGAGGTACCGGAAAGAGATCCCCCTTCACCGCAGCCTGCTTCGGCCCCTCGCGCATGGCGACAGCAACAACAGCTCCGCTGAACACCCCACGCACTCCTTTCCAGCGATAGAACTCCCCTGAACTTGTATTGGCCAGGAGGCCAATACAAGTTCGCAGGTACAGCTTGATCTCCTCCGCCTCGTAATTTCCCAGAAGTCCCTCTCTGCTTGCACAGCGGAATACAAAGACGCACTGCGGTTCAAACTGGTTAACAATCTTGCTTCCTTTGTCAGCCTCCTGAATCAATTCCTTAATACTGCCGTATCCTAACTGGAGTTCCTCATTCTCGTAAATATCTCCGTAGAAATAAAGTGTCCCGTCTTCATCATTCAAGAAGGGAACCCGGACAATTTGTATGCCGTCTCTCTGGAGAATCAGGGGAAACTCGTTGATATTGCTGAGGAAATTCCTGGTGTTCTCTATACCGAGGTATTTCTCGTAGAGCCCTACTGCCGGAAGGTCATCCAGCTTTACCAGGGAAGTATCGCCCAGAGGACGCTCCCTGTTGCTGTCCACATGGGCCTTCACGCCCCTGCCAAGAACCTTCCATCCCAGCCGGTAGTCCAACATCAGATCCAGATCTTCACCGGAATAGGCCACAGCCAGAACTCCCCTGTCAATAACCCGATTGGTTCCGATCAGATAAGGCGTGATCCCGGCGAACAGATCCTGCAGGTATTGACTGGCTTTCGTTCCGAAGAAAGCCACGTCTTCGTCAAAACCTTCTGTCAGCTCATTGATAAATCGCGAAATCTCCATTCGTCTTCCGTGGGTAAAGAGCTGGACGCCTCTCAGATTCGGTATTCCCATCAGTTTCTCACGAAGATCCCGGGTGGCCTCTTCCTGTGTCACCTCATCGAAATCATACTCAAATACTGTTGAATCCGAGGACTCAAAAAAAAGGAAGCTGATTTTCGCTCCCAACTGATCATTCTTCTTGTCTCGTCCATATTGGGAGATACCCGTCACAATCATCTTCGGATAGGCCTTTCTCAGAATCTTGATAACCTGAGAAATCAACTGTTTGGGAACTCTGTTGGTATAGACGACAACCATGGACGATTTCGCCTCATAGTACATGGTCTCGAGGCCGACATTGTTCATTATCTCATAGACATCTTTTTCGTCATGGACGATATATGTTTTCTGAATCATGGGATCCTCCGGAGTGGAAAAACAACAGTTTTTGTTATCAAATATCGACATTTTTCCGATTCCCTATAAGATCAATGTCCGAAAGCAGATGGTGCCGACACATGTAGCATCTGGAAAATATCCGGAAGACAACAAAATCCGCACGATCCCCCGGATATGAGGATCATGCGGACTCCTTGATTCTTACTTTTATGTTTTATGATTTGTGCTCTCTGTAGTAGTTGATCAGACAGCCGTCGAGAATAATCTCTCTCTCGTCATCTGTCAGATCTCCGAGGCGAAGCTGGAATTCTTTCAGTGTTCCGGCCTCCGGGTCGACCGTATAAGCCGTGATGCTGTTCTTCTTTGTCTCAACCGCGCTGCGGATCTGCGGAACAAAGAGGAAATCGCCGTTCTTGAAAGGAAGTTCACCCTCGTCTACAAGGAACGGAAGCATTCCCCAGTTGATCAGGTTGGAGCGGTATCTCTTTGTCGCATAGTCATTGGCGATATTTGCCCAGCCGCCCAGAACTTTTTGACAGGAAGCTGCCTGCTCACGGGCGGAACCGTCTCCGGGTTTTACCGCAAAAATCGTGGATCCAACGCCGATATTGTCATGTCCGGTCTCCGGGAACTGTGCCTTGATGGCCTTCATCACCGGTTTCAGAGCCGGAAGCGCCTCACCTGCACACTTGCCCTCCTCCAGAGCGTGCTGTGCCTTCTGTACCTCTTTTGCTCTGCCTACATAGAGCGGGTCTTTTCTGGAAAGAGCAAACTCAGCCAGACGGAGCGGGTTGGAACGGTATGAGGATGTCTCACCGGAAGGAATCAGCTCGTCTGTGGTTGTAACCGGATCATGAATCTCAGAAACCACTTTGAGGATGAGATTCTCCGGAAGGGCAGACATGGTCGGCCAGTCTTTGATGTTGGGTCCGAAACGGACTTCCACAGACTCATCAGCCTTTCCGTGACTGTCAAACACACGGTGCTCGTAGATATTTTTGTCGAAGTGATATACCGGACGGCGATACTCACCCGCAAAGTCTGTAGCCGGTGTGAGGTATCCCTGGTTTGCTGCTGTGGCAGCGATGGAGCGGGCATCCATGAGTGCGACTCCTGCAACCTGTCCCTCCTGTACTTTGGAACCCTCGCGGTTCGGGAAGTTTCTTGTGGAGTGACGGATGGACAGATGTCCGTTCGCCGGTGTATCTCCGGCACCGAAACAAGGTCCGCAGAAAGCTGTCTTGACAACCGCACCGGTCTCCATGAGATCTGCCAGCACGCCGTTGGCTGCAAGCTCCTTGTAGATCGGAGAGCTTGCCGGGTAAACGCTGAGCGTGAAGTCATCACTTCCGATGTACTGTCCTCGGAGAATGTCTGCCGCGTCACAGATATTCTCGAATCCGCCGCCTGCGCAGCCGGCGATAACACCCTGATCTACCAGAAGACGTCCGTTCTTCACCTTGGAGTGAAGATCATAGCTTACCTGTCCGTTGAAGGAAACCTGGGCTCTCTTCTCTACATCGTTCAGGATCTCATCCAGATTCGCGTTGAGCTCCTCGATGGTGTATACATTGCTGGGGTGGAACGGCATAGCGATCATCGGACGGATCTTGTCCAGCTCCACATGGATACAGCCGTCGTAGTAGGCAACCGCTCCCGGATTCAGCGGACGGTAGTCGCCGGAACGGCCGTGCTCATCATACCATCCCTTGACTGCGTCATCGGTTCTCCAGATCGAAGACAGGCATGTGGTCTCTGTCGTCATGACATCGACACCGATTCGGAAGTCTGTGGACAGGTTGGAGATACCGGGTCCCACGAACTCCATAACCTTGTTCTTTACATAGCCCTTCTCAAATACCGCTCCGATAATGGCAAGAGCCACGTCCTGAGGACCAACGCCCGGAACCGGACTTCCTGTCATATATACAGCAACCACGCCCGGCATCTTGATGTCATAGGTCTTGCTGAGAAGCTGTTTTACCAGCTCCGGTCCGCCCTCTCCCATAGCCATGGTTCCAAGAGCACCGTAACGGGTATGAGAATCAGATCCGAGAATCATACTTCCCACACCTGCCAGCATCTCGCGGGCAAACTGATGAATAACTGCCTGGTGCGGCGGCACATAAATTCCGCCGTATCTCTTTGCGCAGGACAGACCGTACATATGGTCATCCTCGTTGATTGTACCGCCTACTGCACACAGAGAGTTGTGGCAGTTTGTAAGAACATAAGGAATCGGAAACTTCTCAAGTCCTGATGCTCTTGCTGTCTGAATAATTCCGACATAGGTAATATCATGGGATGTCAGCTTGTCGAACTTGATCTGAAGCGCATCCATGTTGTCTGAAGTATTGTGAGCCTTCAGAATACCGTATGCCATTGTTTCTTTCTTTGCCTCTTCCGCGGAAACACTTCTTCCCACTGCCTGCTGAAGCTGAGCAGCTGCGTCAGGACCGTCCGCGATTACATTTTCTCCGTTGACGAGATAAACTCCGCCGTTCTGTAACTCAATCATCCTTCTCCTCCTGCCCCGGGGAATCCGGAATACCCTGTCCCTGTACATCCCTATACACAGACAATTCCGCTGCATACCGCAGAAGTCAGACCATACTTTTCTCTGAACGCGGTCTTCTGCACGCAGGATTTTTCTGCCCGAATCTGCCTTGCAAAAAGTATGCCGACATCCGGAATCTGCCGTATATTCTTTCTCCCCTCACGGACAACCGGCAATATTTTTTCGCCGGTTTGTATCACATTTGCAAATTCACAAATTTTATCATATATTATTTGAGAAAAATTGGCAAGGCAGGAGGATCAGTGATTATGCGTATTTGGGGAAAAATCTGGAAGGACAATCACATGCTGAAAAATATGACCGTAACCGATGATTCAGCGGACACCAGGACACATAAAATCTTCCGGTCTCTCGAAGAAATCTGTCACGAATGGGATCTCAGCGTTCCCGTCTGGCTCGACGCCAACATCCGGGAGTTCAAACAGAACAAAAAATCCCGTTTTTCTCAGGATAATTTTGTAGGAGAAGAAATCGATTTCGACTACCTGGAACTGCAGATTCTGGAAGAAGACTGAGCCCTTCTCCCCCTCAGAGTTTCATTTGACTTTTGACGCAATCTGCGAAATAATGAGATTTGATATTTTACGTATACAAAAGTATACTTTGTGCGTGTTCCACAGGAGGTAATGATCCATGATTAACTGGAAAAATCTTAATGAACTTTCATCCTATCAGGAGCTTGGCAAGGTTAAACCTCTTGATCTTGCAGAAGCAATGACCGGACAGAAAGGAGCTGACCGCGTTGGCAAGTACACTGTCGATATGGCAGAAGGTCTGACGTATAATTACGCAGCAAAAGCCGTTGATGACGATATTCTCGGCGCACTTGCAAAACTGGCGGAGGAAGCACAGCTCGCAGAGAAGTTCGAAGAGCTCTACAACGGAGCCGTTGTAAATACAGGTGAGAAGAGACTGGTTCTTCACCAGCTCACCAGAGGTCAGCTTGGCGATGCCGTAGAGGCTGACGGAACAGACAAACGCAGCTTCTACATCGAGCAGCAGAAGCGCATCGCGGATTTCGCAAACAAAGTACATGCAGGCGAAATCGCAAACGCAAAGGGCGAGAAATTCACAACTGTTGTACAGATCGGTATCGGCGGAAGCGACCTCGGTCCCCGCGCGATGTATCTTGCACTTGAGAACTGGGCAAAGAAGACAGGCACCTTCAAGATGAATGCCGCATTCATCAGCAACGTAGACCCGGATGACGCATCCGCGGTTCTTGGTTCCATCGACGTTGCACATTCCCTGTTCATCCTCGTATCCAAGTCCGGTACAACTCTTGAGACTCTCACAAATCAGGCCTTCGTCATGGACGCCCTGAAGAAAGAGGGTCTTGATCCTGCAAAGCATATGATCGCGGTTACATCCGAGACATCCCCCATCGCCCACAGCGCTGACTTCCTGGATGCCTTCTATATGGATGACTATATCGGCGGACGATACTCCTCCACTTCCGCAGTAGGCGGTGCGGTACTCTCCCTGGCCTTCGGACCGGAAGTATTCGCAGCTTTCCTGGACGGAGCTGCAGCTGAGGACAAACTCTCCACAGAGAAAGATCTGCTGAAGAACCCGGCTATGCTGGATGCCCTGATCGGAGTATATGAGCGCAACATTCTCGGTTTCCCGAGCACAGCAATCCTTCCTTACTCCCAGGCACTCAGCCGCTTCCCTGCACATCTGCAGCAGCTCGACATGGAGTCCAACGGCAAATCCGTCAACCGCTTCGGTGAGCCCATCGACTACGTGACAGGACCGATCATCTTCGGTGAGCCCGGAACCAACGGACAGCATTCCTTCTACCAGCTGCTTCATCAGGGAACAGACATCGTTCCGCTTCAGTTCGTAGGCTTCCGCAAGAGCCAGATTCAGAACGACGTTGATATCCAGGGCAGCACAAGCCAGCAGAAACTCTGTGCCAACGTTGCAGCACAGATTGTTGCCTTTGCCTGCGGAAAAGAGAATGCCGACCTCAACAAGAATTTCAAGGGCGGACGTCCTTCCAGCATCATCATCGGCGACGACCTGAACCCGAAGACACTGGGTGCACTTCTCGCACACTTCGAGAACAAGGTTATGTTCCAGGGCTTCGTATGGAACATCAACAGCTTCGATCAGGAAGGTGTACAGCTTGGAAAAACTCTCGCAAAAGCAGTTCTTGCTCACGAGACTGAGGGAGCACTCACAGAGTACAGCAAGCTTCTGAACATCTGATCAGATAATTATGAGTTAAATAATAAGCTCCGGCCATAAAGATCCGGCCACGCAAAAACGGGACCCGCCCTGAAGCGGATCCCGTTTTTTCAGTTTTTTCTTTCCTCAGATATTTCTTTCGGATGCCTGTTCTTGCAGATTCCTCCTTCTTCCTTGCGGGACTTCCCTGAACGCGTCCTGTTCAGATTTTCTTCACCATCCCCTGCAGCAGCCGCACACAGTGTTTCACACAATCCGCGGTGAAAGTGTTGTCATCGGCAACAGCGCTTCCGTCCGCCTTGTCACAGATAACACGGATGATGAGGAAGGGCACCTTGTTTCTCCATGCTGTCTGGGCAATGGCAGCTCCTTCCATCTCCGCGCAGTATCCGTCGAAGGTACTGATCAGCTTCTCCTTTGTATCCTTGTCGGCGATGAACTGATCTCCGCTGACGATCCTGCCGCGGAACGTATGGATCTCAGGATTCACCTCCGCACAGACCTCCTCGGCCAGGCTGATGAGTTTCTCATCTCCTGGAAAGATATAAGTCTCCATGCCGGGAACCTGACCCGGAGCATATCCCCACACCGTTGCGTTCATGTCATGCTGAACAGCATCGGAAGAGAGCACGATATCTCCGATGTCAATTTTGTTCTGAAGGCTTCCGGCGATTCCAGAATTGATCACCACATCCACCTGAAAATGATCCACAAGAATCTGTGTGCAGATCGCCGCGTTGACCTTACCGACACCGCTCTGTACAACCACAGCCGGTTTTCCCTCAAAGGTACCGCGGAAAAAATCCATGCCGGCAACCGTGGTGACGTTGACCTCTGTCATCAGTTGTTTCAGTTCTGCAACTTCCTCATCCATAGCTCCGATAATTCCGATTAAACTCATATGTCTCTCTCTTTCTGAATTTGTTATCTGTCCCACTTGTCACAGAGGGCATTGATCTGATCCGTGAACTTCGCCAGATCCTTATTTGCGCCTCCTTCATTATGCCGGATCACCGTCATCAGCCTCTGACCCGCAGCCACAAGTCTGGCAAATACACTTCTCGCCCTGAGGGTTGATGGTTTGATACCTCCGCCGTCTCTGACGACAGGAACTCCCACCGGAGTGGAAAGCATTTTGCCGCTGAGCAGATCAAACTCCGCTCCCGAATAGGGCGCATAGGCGTCATAGCCAAGCTCGCGCCGGAGCCGGTTTGCGAAAATTTCTGTCACAAGATCCTCGCCGTGGCACACGAAGACCTTCTGCGGCGTTTTCTCAAAAGCAGCCGCCCACTTCATCAGGCCTTCGTTGTCCGCGTGTCCGCTCATTCCCGGAAGTACACGGATACTGGCGTTCACCGCAACATCGTCTCCGAATAGCCGGATATGCTCCGCCCCGTCGACGATCGCCCTGCCGGGCGTTCCAACAGCCTGATATCCGACAAATAGAATGGTACACTCCTTTCGCCAGAGATTGTGTTTCAGATGGTGTTTCACTCTGCCGGCGTCACACATGCCGCTGGCGGAAATGATGACCTTTCTCTCGTCATCTTCGTTAATGTTCTTCGAATCTTTGACGTCGACCATCGCCTTCAGTCCGTTAAAACCGATGGGATTGATCCCTTTCCTCAGCAGTTCCGACGCCTCTTCATCATAACACTCTTCCGGATGGTTTTTGAAGATCTCTGTCGCCTCGTTCGCCAGCGGGCTGTCCATGCAGACAGTGAAATTCCCATAATTCTTCACCAGATCCTGTTCCTTGATCTGCCGGATGTAGTACAGGATCTCCTGGGTACGCCCCACGGCAAAAGACGGAATTACCACATTGCCGCCGCGGTCAAACGTCTCCTGTATGATATGCGCCAGCATCTGCGCGCAGTTCACTCTCTCCCCGTGGCTCCTGTCTCCGTAGGTAGACTCCATGACAACGTAGTCTGCCTCTTTGATGTACTGCGGATCCCGAATCAGCGGCTGGTTCACATTTCCGATATCTCCGGAAAAAACGATCTTTCTCTCTTTTCCCGCTTCTCTCAGCCAGATTTCGATGCTGGCAGATCCCAGCAGGTGGCCTGCATCGATAAAGCGTATGTCGATTCCTTCTGCCACGGTAATGATTTGCTCGTACGGATAACCTTTAATCTGTTTGATCACTCCGTCGGCATCCGCCATGGTATAGGGCGGAACAAAGTCAGGTTTCCCGGCTCTTCTTCCCTTCCGGTTTCTCCAGTCCGCCTCAAATTCCTGAATATGCGCGCTGTCTCTGAGCATGATATCACAGAGATCCGCCGTCGCCTTTGTCGCATACACCGGTCCCCGGAACCCCATGGCGTAGAGCTTCGGCAGCATTCCCGAGTGATCGATGTGCGCGTGCGTCAGAAGGACAAAATCGATGTCCGATGCCGGACACGGCAACTCCGCATTCACATAGACATTGTTCCCCTGCTCCATACCGTAATCCACCAGAAACCGCTTCCCTGCGGCCTCCAGATAATAACAGCTTCCTGTAACCTCATGATCCGCACCGATAAACATTAGTCTCATATGCATACCCCCGCATGTCTTCCGACGGAAATCATTATCCGTCTGCTTCCAGATACTAGTATAGCCGTTCTTAAATAACTCGACCAAATACTTGCCTGCTTGCCCGAATAGCACGCATCAGAAAGCCTCGGCGTAGCCCGCTACGCCTACGTTTTCTGATCCGCACTCTCAGACAAGCATTCGGCGCATTAGTCGAGTTATTTTGCGACAGCTATACTGGTACAGCTGTGTTCACGTTCCAGGAGGATCTTCTTATCTCTATTATATCTCAGCAACTACCTTCCCTCAATAGACTCCTCTGCTTTATATCTTAAGGATCCCGCTCCGATAATGTTTATAAGACTGTACTTATTAGGATATGCATCGTTTCCGCTTTTCCGTCGGGAACATACAACCAAAACACATACATCAAGAAAGCGGGTATAAGAATGAATACGAAGAAACTGACTTCCCTTGTCCTTGCAGCCGGTCTGTGCGCATCCGTTTTTTCGTCGTGCGGCAGTACCGGGTCAGAAACAAAATCCGATAACAGTACACAGTCATCCACAGGCGCTTCATCCACAAAAAGCTCCGGTGCCGATGACTCCGAAGAGGCTCAGGAAATCAGCCTTTTCAACGGCAAAAGCGAGATCGCCGATCAGCTTCTTGATCTGGCAGCCGCCTACGAAAAGAAAACCGGAGTGAAAGTCAATGTCGAGACCGCTGCCGCCGGAGTGGACTCCCAGGCCAAGCTGAAAGCTTACTTCCTCTCCGACAAGATACCTGATATTTTCGTCTGCGAGAGCGCGAGCTTTGAGAGCTGGGAGGGTCTGCTGGCAGATCTCTCGGAAGAAAGCTGGGTGTCGGATACAGACGCGGCCTACACAGACAAAACCTACGGAACCGTTGGTTTCCCCTACACAACGGAGGCCATCGGACTTACATACAACGCCGATCTTCTGGAAAAAGCCGGCATCGATCCGGCATCTCTGACCGGACCTTCTCAGATTCGCTCTGCTTTTGAAAAACTGGACAAACAGAAGGCTTCTCTCGGACTCACCTCCGTCGTCGGCTACTATGTTGATGACGAGAATCTGTCCTGGTCCACAGGCAATCACCTCTTCGGTGCGTATCTGGATTCCGGTCTGGCCAGAGACGATACTACCTACATCGACCAGATCAACAACGACCAGTCTCTGGACAGCAAACGTTTCAGCGACTATGCCGACTTTGTCAAACTGCTCGGTGACTACTCCGATCAGGACAATATGATCAAAGGTACTTATGAACAGCAGGTTGAAGCTTTCGCCTCCGGCAAATATGCCTTCATCACCCAGGGTTCCTGGATCGGAAGCCTGCTGACCTCCACATACAAAGACGCCTATCAGAAAGCCGGTAATTTTAAAGTAGGTATGCTCCCCTACGCCTTCGAAGATGGCATCGATACCATCCTCACAAGTTCTCCCTCCTGGTGGGCCGTACTGAAAGAAGGACATACGGATGCCGCAAAGGCTTTTCTCTCCTGGTGCGCAGGCGATGAAGGTCAGAAGATTCTCGTTGAAGAGGCCAACTGTATCAGCCCGTTCAAGTCCTGCAGTTATATCGCACCCGATCCCTTCTCAGAGGTTCTCTCCGGCTATATAACCTCTGGAAAAACCTCCTCCTGGCATTGGATGAATCTGAAGGAAGGCATCGCCAGCAACGCAACCGGCGTCCTCTACCGCGAATACGCAGAAGGAAAAATGACCCCGGATACTTTTACACAGCAGATGGAAGAGACGATCCGCTCGTATTATAAATCTATGTGAGGAGATGATATCGTGAACACTTCTGAAAAGAAAAAAGCAGTGAAGAACCCCAAAAAACCGGTGTTCTTCCGTACGATCCTGTTTGAGATCACTCTGATCAATCTGATCATGCTCGGTGCCTTCGGCCTCGTCATGAATCAGATTCTTGACTCGATGGAAACCAATAACGAGACCAGCCGTGTCATGTCGGAGTATATCCTCAATCTGAGCCGCGATGAGGGGCTTCTGAAATCAGATATCATGTCTCTCTATGACCAGACCCTGGGCTATGTGGCCGCCACCGCCGAGGAAACCAGGGAGGCACTGCTTCCGGAGATCGAGTCCGCAAAAGAATCCATCACAAAGGATATCGACAATCTGAAAACGTCGGCGGAAAGCAGCTCTGATGCGGAGGACATCACGGCGGCGCTGGACGAGATCCGTTCCGACATGGATCGGATGATCGCCCTTATTGATACAGCCATTTCCGAGGCGGACAAAGGCAACACCTCCACCGCCAATGAGATCCTTTTCAATAAGGCAGAATTGCAGAAGATCGCCGCCTTTCACATGACGAAGAAGATCGACGACGAGATTATCAAGATCGAGAACTCCAACAATCTCACAGCCGATAAACTCCTTGCCACGGGCAAAAGCGTCGCGATGCAGGGCAACGTTATCTTCGTCATTCTGATCGTCCTGAACTTCATACTAAGCTGGCTGTTTATCGTGCGAAAGATTAATTCCATCTCCCGCGGTATCAACGGCATGATCAGTGATATCAACGACAATAACGGAGATCTGACGGCCAGAATCAACACCCGCACAGGTTCGGAACTTGTATACATTGTCAACGGATTCAACCATTTTATCGAGACACTGCAGACCATCATGCGTGATGTCAAGAGCGGAGCCAATACTCTCAGCACTTCCTCCCTGAAAGTCAGCCAGGGCATCGAGAATGCCAACGGACATGTCTCCAGTACCTCCGCAGCCATGGAACAGTTGTCAGCCGGAATGCAGTCCATGGAGACGATCGTTGATTCCATTGACTCACAGGTAGAGAGCGTGCGGACAGCCACGATGAATATTAACCGTCAGGCGGCGGAGGGCAGCACCCGCGCAAACAGCATCAAGGCAGAGGCTGATCAGATTCAATCCTCCGTTCTCGCCAAAAAAGAGAGCATGCAGAACCGCGTGAATCATCTGTCCCTGGTGCTCGAAGAATCCGTCAAAAACAGCGAAAAGGTTGAGGAAATCGATAAGCTCACCAAGACGATCCTTGACATCGCCTTCAAGACAAATATCCTTGCACTGAATGCCTCCATCGAAGCCGCCCGCGCCGGCCAGGCCGGTCAGAGCTTCGCCGTTGTCGCAAATGAGATCAGCACTCTGGCCTCCCATTCACAGGCAGCCGCAGCTGATATCTCTCGAATCAACGAGGAAGTCACTTCTGCCGTGACATCGCTCTCCTCCAATGCACAGGATATGCTCAGCTTTATCAACAGCGAAGTCATCGCAGACTATGACGATTACGTAGAAACCGGCGAGAAATACGAACAGACCGCCAGCTACATTCATGACCTTCTGTCCGACTTCCACAACAATGCGGATCATCTGGACAATGTCATGACGGATATGACAGATTCCATCTCCACCATCAGCTGCTCTGTAAAAGAAAGCACCCAGGCCGTCAATATGACTGCCGCCAATACCGTGGAGATCGCTTCCGAGATTCAGACCATTGCTGATGCAGCCGAAGAAAACGCCAAAGTCAGCGGCCGTCTGAACGACACTGCAGGAAAGTTCACCCTCGTCTGAGCATCCGCGACAGAGTTCAGATCACATTCATCCATATAAACACTGATTAAATTATGAGGCGTATACGCAGGGATCCTCTCCCGTGTATACGCCTCCTTTTATGTTACAGAAGTCGTGTTCGGGATATGATTCTGTTTTGTTTCTTTTTTCGGTTTTGTTACGGCTTCCTGCCTTCCTTGACTTTGCAACTGCCTGAGCATAGAATGGAGAAAGCAAAACTTCAGGAGGCTTACTATGAAGCACATCGTACTCACCGGCGGTGGAACTGCCGGACACGTTACACCGAATATTGCACTCATTCCCCATCTCAGAGAGCTGGGTTACGAAATATCCTACATCGGCTCCTATACCGGCATCGAGAAGAGCCTGATTGAAGCCGAAGGAATTCCCTATTACGGAATTGCCACCGGAAAGCTTCGCAGATACATCGATCTGAAGAACCTCTCCGATCCCTTCCGCGTCATCAAAGGTTACTTCGAAGCAAGAAAACTGATCAAAAAACTGAAACCGGATATCGTCTTCTCCAAAGGCGGTTTTGTATCCGTCCCCGTGGTCTTTGCTGCATCCAGCAGGCGCGTACCCGTAATCATCCATGAATCGGATATGACACCGGGTCTGGCAAACAGGCTCAGCATCCCGAAAGCATCGAAGGTATGCTGTAATTTCCCGGAGACATTGAAAAATCTCCCGGAGGGAAAGGCAGTTGTCACCGGAACTCCCATCCGTGAGGAGCTCAAGGCCGGCGACAAACAGCGGGGTCTCGCCTTCACAAAACTCTCCGACGCAAAGCCGGTAATTCTTGTCATGGGCGGAAGTCTCGGCGCTGTGAATGTCAACAACCATGTTCGCGAAGCACTCCCTGAATTATTGAAGAAATATCAGGTGGTTCACCTCTGCGGAAAGGGACATCTGGACGAGTCGCTGAAGGATCTCGAGGGCTATCGTCAATATGAATACATCAAGAAGGAACTTCCGGATCTCTTCGCCATGGCAGATCTGATTATCTCCCGGGCCGGCGCAAACGCGATCTGCGAGATCAGCTCTCTCGCCATCCCGAATCTTCTGATTCCGCTCTCTGCCCAGGCCAGCCGGGGCGACCAGATCCTGAACGCCCACTCCTTCGAAAAACAGGGCTACAGCCTGGTTCTTGAAGA
>JAIKXQ010000017.1 GCA_024684035.1 Eubacterium sp.
CATCTTGAAGGTTCATTCCGCCTGTCTTATAACGGATCTCTTTTTGCACAGGAAGGTCTCGGAATCCTCCTGACTTTTAAGCATTTGGTCGAATGCTCAGAGGAGAATGGTCTGGTATTTCGTCCATTATCTCCGAAGCAGAGATCTGAGCTATACTTGATCTGGCACAAATTCCCATCCTTTACACCTATAGCTGAAAAATTCCTGGCTCAGATCAAAACATCGTTCCACTAACCCCATGGTTAGATTCAAGTAAACGGATCAGAGTCGTAAGCACACATGAAGGCTCAGGATTGGCAAGCATGCCTTTTGACGTGAAGAAGATGTGCAAGGGTGCTGAAGTGGATATGAACGGACTTGCTATTGTGGGGCCGCAAGCTTAGAATTCAAAGCAGAAAGTTGCAGAGTGGGTGTAGGATTGTTGATAGAACGATATAATCAGGAATAATCTTACCAGGGCGAATGAAAAAGGAGTACAGATACATTTGTTAGGAATGATTGGAATGGATCACCGGACAGCATCTGCCAGGACACTGTCGCGGTGGTCTTTTTTGAAGGAAGAACAAACAAAACTGATGAAGGAGATTCGACGTCTTCCCGGTGTGGACGGCGTTGTTATGCTGAACACCTGCAACCGGGTGGAATTCTACCTGAGTATTGAGGAAGAGGAAGGGGCAGGCGACACATTTATGTCTGACCCTGTGGTGCCGGAAGTGACGCGGCAGCTCTGTCCCAAGACAGATTCGAAAACTAGTCCGGAGCTGGATCTGGAGATCAGTCCGAAGACTGAGTCGGAAACCGGGAGGGACGAAGATGCGAAGTTGGCCGAACCGGTACTCCGGAAAATCCTTCAGCTGGCCTGTCAAATGAAGAAGGTCTCCGAGTCGGAGATTCTTCCAAGTGTATGTTTTCGGCAGGAACGGGAGGTGGTTCGCCATCTCTTTTCTGTTGCCAGCGGACTGGAGTCGGCAATTTTTGCCGAGGATCAGATCGTCACTCAGGTGGATCAGGCGGTGGTTTTTTCCAGAAGTCATCAGTGTATCGACCGGGTTCTTGAAGTACTCTTCCGCATGGCCATCACCTGTGGAAAAAAGGTGAGGACGGAAGTCCATTTCACCAGAGCCAACGCGACAGCCATGGATGCGGCTGTGCGAATGTTGAAAAAGGATGGTTATGATCTCACGAAGCTTAGATGCATGGTCATCGGAAACGGGGCTTACGGAAAGTTGGCGGCGGAGACTTTGAAGCGGGAAGGCGCGGAAGTCACCGTGACCGTGCGGGAGTATCACAGCGGCCATGTAGAGATTCCGAAGAACTGCCGAAGGATTTCTTACGGCGAGCGATATGAACAGTTGAAAAAAAGTGATCTGGTGGTGAGCGCGACGGCCAGTCCTCACTACACCATCACCGCCTTCGAGCTGGAGAAAATTCTGCAGAGCATGAAAGATCAGCATCCGTTGATTTTTCTGGATATGGCGATTCCAAGGGACGTGGATCCGGCAATCAGTGAGCTTGCTGTCGACAAAAAGATCCTCGTTTACGGCATCGAGGATTTTCATTCCGGAATGGATCCCGCAAACGTCGACGCACTAAAGAAAGCCCAAAGGATCATGGAGGAGACCGGTGAGGAATTCCGGTTCTGGTACCGTGGACGGGATGTGGTGGCTGCGGTTGGAGAGATCAAGAAGGCCGCGGCAGAAGATCTTCAGGCCCGGATTCAGAAGAAGGTACGGAAGCTGGAGGCAGAAAATGTGGAGACGGACAAACTTCTGGCAGAGATCCGGGAAGCCTGTGAGCGGACGGTGGGCAAGATGCTCTTTGAACTCCAGGACAGACTGCATGACCGGCCATACCGGGAGACGATCGATGCCATTCACAGCATCTATTTTTCGGAAGAATTTGAATGAAACACGGGGACGGTAAAAGCAGTCAGATATGTGGCTGCTCTTATTTTTCCTTGATATGTAGTCATTGTCAGAATAAATGTAAAGGAACCTTGACATAGATGACACACTGTGATATATTCAAAATGTAAAGGAAACTTGACAAATTTCAATTGGAGGATATGCATTGGAAAATTATGTAGAGAAGCTGCGGAAGGAACGCGGTTTAAACCAGGAGGAATTTGCTAAAATAATCCGGGTTTCCAGGCAGACGATCAGTTCAATCGAGAATGGTAAGTATAATCCATCGCTTGATCTGGCGTTTACCATAGCAGATTATTTTGGGATGACAATTGAAGATATTTTTATTCATAAGGGAGGTGGAAACGATGAAAATAAGTGATCTTAATAAAGGTGTTTTATGTATACTCGTTGGAAGTTGCTTTGTTCTAGCAGCGGTTTTTACCGAGAGTGCAGTAGACGGCTT
>JAIKXQ010000092.1 GCA_024684035.1 Eubacterium sp.
AGGATCTGATCAATCTGATGAAAGCAATGTATAAATACAACGTTGCAGCAGATGCATACTTCAAATCCTGATCATTGAACCAACGGGATATTGACGAAGTGTTTTATCTCACAGGGGAGGCAAACCACTTCCTGTGAGATAAAGCCAAAAGGGCGGCTACGCGAATCCGATCGCGCAGCCGCCCTTTTTCAATTGAGCAGTTTCTTCCCGACAAAACAGCATACGCTGCATGTCACGCGGAGCGTTTTATCTCATGGGAAATTCGGAGGAATTTCCTATGAGATAAAAAAAACCGCAGATCCAAAGATCTGCGGTTTTCTGTTCGTCGAGGTTACTGGATTCGAACCAGCGGCCTCTACGTCCCGAACGTAGCGCTCTACCAAACTGAGCCAAACCTCGATTGCTTTGATTGATTTCCTCAATCAGCAAAGCCTATTATAGTAGAGGCGCCACCTTTTGTCAACAGTATTTGATGATTTTTTTTGTTTTTTTCAACTTTTCAGTTTCTGCGATTCGATCAGCTTCTCCGCCAGGAATTCAGGTATTTATTCTTCACCTGTCCCTGAGCGATCTTTGCCCAGCCAAGAGGAAAGTCATCCACACAAATCAGGTTCCAGCCGACCGCTGCCGTCTCCCCCTCATGCAGGCGGAAGCTCTCTCCACGAAGGTACTGTTCTACCCTCTCATCCTCCGGCCGCAGGGTGAGGGTTTTTCCGGCTTCCTGCGGTCTGCTGACCATGGCCAGCTGCTGAGAGGGCTCAAAACGGTTCTTTTTCCACTCGCCAACCAGAATACCGTTTCTGAGGAAGTTCAGATGCTGCGCCCCCCTGGGAAGATCCTGATGCAGATATCCCTTCTCGCCGTATTTTTCCACACTGCCGGAAGGGATTCCACTTCCTGTAAGGAATTCCTTCATCTGCGCCGTCTGTTCCTGTGTGAGGGCATTGTTTCCAACGGCCGCTTCCCGCGCGCGACCACCGCCCATGCCTTTCGGCATTTTTCCATTGCACTTCCGGTCTTTTTTCTTCAGCTTTTTCGACTTCACAAAGCACTCTCCGTCATCGAATGCAGGGAAGCGTTCTTCCGGAGCCGCATTTCGATTTCGGATGCCGTCTCCCTCTTCCCGCAGCGCAAGACAGGATTCCGCCTGTTCCATTCTTCCGTCAGTTGCAGTCCGGGCTGATGAAGACCCGGCTGATGCGTTCTCCCCACGCTTATGAAGAAGGGCAAGGAAATGTCCCTCTCCGTCCATGACATGCGGCCAGATACGAATGCATTTGCGCAAGTCTTCTCTTCCGTCCGCCCACTCCGGCCTTCCCGGGGAAAAGCCCTCATATGCAGGAATGTCCAGAAGCTCCATATCCGGATATTTCTCCAGGAACCACGAAATCATCTGTTCATCTTCATCCGGCGAAAAGGTACAGGTAGAATACATCAACAGTCCGCCGGGCACGAGCATTTCATATGCATTCTCCAGGATGTTCCTCTGCTGGGAGGCAAAATACTCTACGCGCTCCGGACTCCAGGTTCCGATGACCTCCTGCGCCTTGCGGAACATTCCCTCACCGGAGCAGGGCGCATCCACGAGGATCTTGTCAAAATACAGAGGAAAAACCTCTCTTAATTTCGCCGGAAGCTCCGCCGTTACCATCACGTTTTTTGTGCCAAAGAGTTCCAGATTTCGAAGAAGTGCTCTCGCCCTTGAATTGCTGGCGTCATTTGCCACGAGCATTCCCGTTCCGTCAAGTTTTGCGGCAAGCTCCGTCGCCTTTCCCCCCGGAGCCGCACAGAGATCCAGCACCCGGTCTCCTTTTTCCACCGGAAGTCTGTCGGCCGGAGTCATGGCACTTGGTTCCTGCAGATAATAAACTCCCGCCGCATAGTAAGGATGCTGTGCCGGAAAAACATCGTTGTCATAAAAAAAACCGTTTCTTACCCATGGCACGCGTTTCACCGGGAAGGGCGCAATCCGTTCAAACTCCTCCGGAGAGATCTTCATCGTATTTACCCGAAGGCCACGCAATCTTGTTTTATTATAACTGTCCGCAAATGCCCGGTACTCCTCCCCAAGCATCTCCTTCATTCTCTCTACAAAAGCCTCCGGTAAATTCATTCGATTTCTCCTGTGTCTTTCTCAATAATTTCTGTAAAAGGAAGCGGCCGCCTCATCGGCAGCCGCTTATATCATTTCGTGCGATATTTCAGGATTCCGCTTCTACTTCAAGGGCTTCCTCAAATTTTTCCAGGATCAGTTTCTGGATTCTGTCACGCGTTTCTGAGTTAATGGGATGAGCGATGTCTCTATATTCTCCGTCTGTCGCCTTCCTGCTCGGCATTGCAATAAACAATCCCTTTTCCCCTTCAATGACTTTTATATCATGTACCACGAATTCCTCATCAAAGGTGATGGAAACGACTGCCTTCATCTTCCCTTCTTTTGTTACCTTACGTACTCTGACATCAGTGATCTGCATATAGCTCCTTCCCGCGTTCACATTCTTTTAGATCGCATACCTCTCATTCTTTTCGATGACGATCTTGATTCTGTCTTCCCCGCAGTAATAAGAATTTGCCCTTATTGTATCGCGGCTCTCTACAATACAATTCTCGATGTGAGTATTGTCACCAAGGTACACATTGTTCAGAACAATGGAATTCTTGATTACACAGTTATTTCCCACATATACGTCCTTGAAAAGAATTGAATTTTCTACTTGCCCATTAATGATACAACCACTCGATATCAGACTGTTCTTAACTATGTTGCCTGGATTGTATTTTGCCGGCGGCAGGTCATCAATCTTCGAATATACCTCAGGGTACTGGTTGAAGAAATAATCCCTGACCTCCGGTTTGAGGAAATCCATATTTGTTTTATAATAGGACTCCACCGTTGCAATGTTACTCCAATAGGAGTTAATTTTATATCCATAAATCCGCTTGAGATTCTTATAGCGAATAAAGATATCCTTTACCAGATCATATCGACCTTCCTGAGCACATCTCTCAAGAAGTTCAATCAACTGTCTTCTTCTTATAACATAGATTCCTGTTGAAATCAAGTTGGAATCAGAGACCATCGGTTTCTCCTCAAAATCGACGATTCGACAGTCCTCATTCATCCTCAAAACACCAAATCTGTTCGGATCGTCATCGCGACATTCCGTACATACAATGGTGATATCCGCACGCTTTGAAATATGATATTCCAGAACCTTGTTGTAATCCAGTTTATACACTCCATCACCGGATGCGATAATGACATAAGGCTCATGACTTTCGCGAAGCCATTTCAGGTTCTGGTAAATCGCATCAGCGGTACCTCTGTACCACCAGTTATTCGTAGCAGTCACCGTCGGTGTAAAAACGTACAAGCCTCCCTGCTTTCTGCCGAAATCCCACCACTTGGAACTCATGAGATGCTCATTGAGGGATCTGGCATTGTACTGCGTCAATACCGCTACCTTTTGAACGTGTGAATTGGTCATGCTGCTCAGTGCGAAATCAATACTGCGGTAACTGCCGGCCACAGGCATAGCAGAGATCGCCCGCTTCGTGGACAGTTCTCGCATCCGGTTGCTGTTACCACCGGCAAGAATGATACCTATCGCTCTCATATCTGATCACCGCCCTCTTTGATTATTGCACCGCCGCCGGGAAGCTCTCCGTTTTCGAAATCCTCCGGCGTAAGTGTACCGTCAATGACGGTATTTTTGCCGATCTTCACTCCACCCGGAATGACGGCCTCTTCACCAATCGTGGCAATACCCCAACTGTAGACATCCGCTTTGAAGACATTCGGAGCTTCTTTTCCGACTCCGATCTGTACATCATTGCCGATCACAGCATTCTCACCGATGATCGCCTTGTCCACCACAGTTCTCTCTCCGATCACCGTACCTCTCATGACGATGGAATCCCGGACAACCGCACCCTTTTTAATTGTGACGCCCGGTCCGATGACAGAGTTGTGAACTTCTCCGCAGATCTCGGTACCCTCGCCCATGATGCACTTATCTACGACTCCGTCAGAGGAGACATACTGCGGACGGATAATGTCGCCTTTGGTGTAGATCTTCCAGAATTCCTCATACAGATTGAATTCCGGAATAATGTCAATGAGCTCCATATTGGCTTCCCAATAGGAACCCAGTGTTCCTACATCCTTCCAGTAACCGTTAAACTCATAGGCAAACAACCGCTTGCCGTTTTCCTTGCAATACGGAAGAATATGCTTTCCGAAATCACAGCCAGGCTGATTTCTCAGCGCGATCAATGATTCTTTCAAGACATCCCAGCTGAAAATATAAATCCCCATAGAAGCCAGATTACTGCGGGGTTTCGGAGGTTTCTCCTCGAAATCGGTAATCCTTCCGTGTCCGTCGGTAATCATAATACCGAAGCGGCTTGCTTCTTCAAGCGGAACCGGCATGGTGGCAATGGTCACGTCCGCCTTGTTGGCTTTATGAAAGTCAAGCATGACTTCATAATCCATCTTGTAAATGTGATCTCCTCCGAGAATAAGGACATACTCCGGATTAAAAGAATCCATGTATGCCAGGTTCTGGTAAATCGCGTTGGCCGTTCCCGTATACCACTCAGTGTTCTCGCTTTTCTCATACGGCGGAAGAACAGATACACCTCCGATATTTCGGTCCAGATCCCACGGAATACCGATGCCGATATGGCTGTTCAGTTTCAGCGGCTGATACTGCGTGAGCACGCCGACTGTATCCACACCGGAGTTGATACAGTTACTCAAAGGAAAATCGATGATTCTGTACTTCCCGCCAAACTCCACTGCAGGTTTGGCCGTTTTCGATGTCAAAACGCCAAGCCTTGACCCCTGCCCACCGGCAAGAATCATGGCGATCATTTCTTTTCTAATCATGGAATCACCTTCTTTAAGTTTATGTTATTTGAATTATAACATGAGGTCTTAAAAATGTGAACTTTTTTCATAATTCAGCACATTTTTTACCGCAATTATTATGAATTTTAGCTAAATGTTACAAGTGATATAAATGTCATCTCAATTCAAAGGAACCTGCGGCCGGGCTATGGCATGCCACCTCACCCCAGGAAAACCTGCGGACAGGCTATGGCATATCAATTCGCTCCGTGCCAGCCTGCGGATAGGCCATGCACGGCGAACGATAGGAAGTCGAGGACAGAAGCGCGAGCATAGCGGAGCCGGTGGAGGATGTTCGCACACATCCTTTCGCATGGATGTGCAGAAGGATGTGTGCGAGCTTTCCGGAACCGGCGACAATTCGGCGGCGCAGCGCTGACGACGAGACGACGTGTGAGCCGTACATAGTCTGTCCGCAGGCCATCATAGCGCCTTGAAAATCGATAACTTAAAGAGTATAATTGATACGCTATAAACAGAATTGGGGACAGTGTCAGATACAGTCATATAATATAAGGAAAAAGGAGTCATCCATACCATGTATAAAATCTCATTTGATAAACCATGTCATCTGCATTTCATCGGAATCGGCGGTATCAGCATGAGTGGCCTCGCTGCCATCCTGTTGAACGAAGGCTTCACCGTATCCGGATCAGATGCACATGAGACAGACCTGACGAACCGCCTCACCGCGGCAGGTGCAAAGATCTCCTACACACAGACGGCAGAAAACATCACTGACGATATCGACGTTGTTGTATATACAGCGGCCATTCATCCCAGCAATCCGGAATACGCCGCAGCAGTAGAAAAAAATATTCCGCTCCTCACCCGCGCCCAGCTTCTCGGCGAGATGATGAAGAGCTACAAAATTCCGATCTGCGTATCCGGTACCCATGGAAAAACAACTACCACTTCCATGGCCTCTCATGTACTCATGGCCGCAGACAAAAACCCGACCATCTCCGTGGGCGGAATCCTTCCCCTCATCAAGGGGAACTATCACATCGGAAATACAGACACCTTCCTGATGGAAGCCTGCGAATACACCAACAGCTTCCTTGACTTCTTCCCGAAGATCAGCATCATTCTCGACATTGACGCCGATCATCTGGATTTCTTCAAAGATCTCGAGGATATCCGGAATTCCTTCCGTAAATTCGCGGAGCTTCTTCCTGCAGACGGCACACTCATCATCAACGCAGATGATCCGGCATTCAAGATGATTACCAAAGATCTTCCCTGTGAAGTTATCACCTACTCCTTAAGCAACATCGGAAACTACACTGCGGATATGATCACTTACGATGAGCTGGGTCACGCTTCCTTCCGCGCCCTTTACAAGGGTGAGCCCATCGGAAACTTTGCGCTTCAGGTGCCGGGCTCACACAACGTCAGCAATGCCCTTGCTGTCATCGCCCTTGCCGAAAAACTCGGCATCGACGCGGACACCATTCAGAAAGGCTTCGATTCCTTCCACGGTACGAACCGCCGCTTTGAACAGAAGGGTGAAATGAACGGCGCAACCGTCATCGACGACTACGCCCATCATCCCACAGAAATCAAGGCAACTCTGAACACTGCCAGACGCGTACCCCACAAGACCATCTGGTGTGTTTTCCAGCCTCATACCTACACCCGAACGAAGTCACTGCTTCCGCAGTTTGCAGAGGCGCTCTCCATTGCGGATCATGTAGTACTTGCTGACATTTATGCAGCCCGCGAGCTGGACATCTACGGCATTTCCTCCAAGGATCTGCAGAATGAAATCGTCAAACTCGGCACAGACTGTGACTACTTCCCAAGCTTTGCCGAGATTGAAGCCTACCTTCGTGCCAACGTAAAAGAAGGCGATCTTCTCATTACCATGGGCGCCGGAAATATCGTGCAGGTAGGCGAAGCCCTCGTCACAGAAACAAACGCATAAGAGAGCGAATATATGGGATTATTGTCAATTCAGGATAAACGGCTGGCAGGAGTCACACTCCTGCCGGACGATTTTATCGATTATTATATGCCCCGGGCCAACGGGGAATTCGTAAAGATTTATCTGTATCTGCTGAGGTGTACACATCTGAGGGACGCTGATCCCTCTCTGTCCTCCCTGGCAGATGTTTTTTCCTGTACGGAAAAAGACATTGTAAGGGCTCTCCGGTACTGGGAGAAGGCCGGACTCCTCTCGCTGAAATTCCACGGACGGGAGCGGGAGCTGGAGCGCGTAGAACTTCTTCCGATCTCCTCCAGTCTTCACGTAACGCAGCAGGATCCCGGACCGGAAATCGACCCTTACGCCCCCGACGGAAGCTCCGGCAAGGCTGCCGGCAGCGAACAGATCGCGGATGCTGCCAGTCAGAACACTTCCCGGGAAAAAACGGCAAAGCCGAAGCCTTCCGTGATGCAGATTTCCTCCGGAAGAATGAAACAGATTCATCAGGATGAAGTCGTAAAACAGATCCTCTTCGTCACACAGGCATATATCGGACATCCCCTGAGTACCACGGATATGCGCAGGATTCTTTACTTCTACGACGAACTGCATTTTCCCGCGGATCTCATCGACTACCTCGTGGAGTACTGTGTCTCCAAAGGAGGCCGTTCTCTGGACTACATCGAGAAAGTCGGTCTGTCATGGAACGACGAAGGCCTCACGACTCTGGCAGCCGCAAGAGAATACAATGCAGTTTCCAGAAACAACTACTACACCATTTTCAAAGCCTTCGGCATCCGCAGCAGAAGTCCGATCCCGGATGAGATCGCGACCATGCAGCACTGGATGAACGAGTATGGCTTCGATCTGAAACTGATCGGTGAAGCAGCCAGCCGCACTGTCAAACAGACCGGAAAACCGAGTTTTCCTTACGCGGAACGGATCCTTTCCGACTGGCACAAAGCCGGCGTCCATACCCTGGAGGATGTCGCCCGGCTGGACGAGGAGCATCAGAACCGCCGGAAACAGGCTCCGTCGGGAAACGCCGGCGCAGCAGCAGGAGACAGGCAAAACAAAAAGCCGGCGGGCGACGCGACGAAATTCAACGAGAACTTCCATCAGAGAGATTACGATTTCCAGCAGCTTGAACAGGATCTTCTTCGTCAACAGCAACGACCAGGCGAAGAGTAACCGGAACATTTCTTTGCATCAACCGGCCGGTCTTTCGTCCCGGTGATCAGAGAGCTTCCATACAAATCCCAAGGAGTAAACTATGTCGCTTACCAATTCCCAATATGATTCCATCATGAGAATCTACAACCAGAGACAGGTCAAGGCTCAACGAGAGCTGGAGGAAAGACGCCGCCGTGTTCAAGAGGAGATCCCGCGCCTGGCCGGCATCGACGCCGACATTGCTTCTGTCTCGGTTCGAAAAGCCAAGGCACGACTGACAGGAGAAGCCGGCGCCGACTTCGATGCCGACGAGGCCATCCGTGAACTGGCCCAGGAGCGCAGGTCATTGCTCGCTTCAAAGGGATATCCGCAGGATTACCTGGAGCCGGTGTACCAGTGTTCCCTGTGTCATGACACCGGCTATGTGCACAATGAAAAGTGCTCCTGTTTCCGTCAGCTTGAGATAAATCTCCTCTATTCAAAATCAAATCTTAATGATATATTAGACAGGGAAAATTTCGAGAGTTTTTCTCTCAGCTACTATTCCCCGAAGGTCGTTAATCCCGTGAGCGGTCTGTCCGAACGGCAGGAAGCAGAAAATGCATGGAATGCATGCCGTTCCTTTACCGCAGCTTTTCCGGTCAATATCCGGAAAAAAGAAGGGAAAAACCTCTGTCTCTACGGAGATGTGGGCACCGGAAAGACCTTCCTTACACACTGTATCGCCAGAGAACTGATCTCAGCCGGTTTCAGTGTGTTGTACATGACTGCCTACGATCTGTTCGAACTCCTCGGCAGATCCAAATTCAAGGGCACCGAAGAAGCACAGGAAGCCGGCGCGTCCGTTTTTTCCTGCGACCTCCTAATCATCGATGACCTTGGAACCGAAATGCTCAATAACTTTGTCACCTCGGAGCTCTTCCTGGTGGTAAACGAACGGGCACTCTACGGAAAATCCACTGTGATCTCCACGAACCTGTCTCTGGGAAAGTTCCGCGACGCCTTCTCAGAGCGAACCTTCTCGAGGATCACGGGATCTTACCAATTGTTACACTTATCTGGAAAAGACATTCGTATCCAGAAGAAACTTTCAGGAGGAAACTGAGCAATGTCAAACGAGAAACTTACCTACTACAACGCAGCACCTGTCGGTCGTCTCGGCATCATTCCGCTGAAGAGCTGTGCCTCTCTCGGAAAAAAAGTTGACGACTATCTCGTAGAGTGGAGAAAGGATCGCCACTCCGACGAGCGGGAGGCAACTGCTGTCGAAGGCTATGAGAGGGACACCTACATCATCCCTTCCGACGTTCCGAGATTCGGTTCCGGTGAAGCAAAGGGTGTTGTAAACGAGTCCGTCCGCGGCGATGACCTCTATCTCATGGTCGACGTCTGCAACTATTCTCAGACATACAGACTCTGCGGATACGAAAATCACTATTCACCGGATGATCACTTCTCCGACCTGAAGCGCGTAATTGCAGCTGTCGGAGGAAAAGCACGAAGAATCAACGTCATCATGCCTTTCCTCTACGAGAGCCGCCAGCACAAGAGAACAGGAAGAGAATCCCTGGACTGTGCCCTTGCCCTTCAGGAACTGGTGGCCATGGGTGTGGACAACATCATCACTTTCGATGCCCATGATCCCCGGGTTCAGAACGCGATCCCGCTTCACGGTTTTGAGACCATCGGTGCCTCCTACCAGTTCATCAAAAATATTCTTCGTCACGCCGAGCCGGACATGAAGATCGACTCCGGTCATCTCATGTGCATCAGCCCTGATGAAGGAGCCATGGGAAGAGCCATCTACATCGCCAACAACCTTGGTGTGGATATGGGTATGTTTTACAAGAGAAGAGATTACTCCACCGTCGTAAACGGCCGCAACCCCATCGTTGCCCACGAGTTCCTGGGCGCCGACGTAAAGGGTAAGGACATGATCATCGTGGATGATATGATTGCCTCCGGTGAGAGTATGATCGAGACTGCACGCCTCCTCAAGGAAAAAGGCGCGAAGAATATCTACATCTGCTGTACCTTCGGTCTGTTCACCTCCGGTATGGAGCCCTTCGACGAAGCCTACAGAAAAGGCTGGTTCACAAAGCTTGTCACCACAAACCTTGTTTACCAGAAACCGGAGCTGTTGCTCAAACCCTACTACATCAGCTGCGATATGAGTAAATACATTGCGCTCATCATCGATACACTGAATCACGATTCATCCATCAGCAGCCTTCTCGATCCGGCAGACCGCATCCAGCGCGTCATCCGCAAATTCGAGAACCACGAGAAGATCTGATCAGAACTACGTATAAATTTAAAGAAGGTGCTGTTGAATCAGATGATTAAATCATCAGTTCAACAGCACCTTCTTTTTGTTTTTATTCCCAAGGCTAAACAAAGATATGGGCAGGAGTATTATCATGCAAAGCGAGTACATTGGCAGCCGAGGACAGAAGCGCAAGCATAGCTCAGATGCGTGGAGCACTGTTTGAGGGCATGAACATGCCCGAGTTTAGCGGAACGCAGCTGTAATAAGCGGCGGAGCGCTGACGACGAGGCAACAGTACTCGCGTGTATGATGATACTCCTGCTCATGTGATCCGGTATAGAAATAACTCTAAACAGTATCCATAGAAGAAGGGACAGTCACACAGATTCGTTCGTGCAACAGCCCCTTCTTTTTCGTTTCTATTCTTTTGACGATCTTACTTTGATTTCTTGGAGAGATCCGATCTCTTTCTGAGTCTTGAATCCAGAATTCTCTTACGGATTCTCAGGCTCTCTGGTGTCACCTCCAGAAGCTCATCGGCATCAATGTACTCAATGGACTGTTCCAGAGAGAGACGGATCGGCGGTGTGAGTGTCAAAGCCTCGTCGGAAGATGAAGTTCTTGTATTGGTCAGGTGCTTGGTCTTGCAGACATTCAGCTCAATATCCTCCGGTTTTGCGGAAGTACCGATGATCATACCCGCATAGACTTTCTCTCCTGCACCGATAAACAGAGATCCTCTCTGCTGAGCGGAGAAAAGACCGTAGGCTACGGATGTACCTGTCTCGAAAGCAATCAGAGAACCTGTCTTTCGGAAACTGATATCGCCTTTGTACGGAGCGTAGTCGTCAAAAATCGTATTGAGAATACCGGTTCCCTTTGTCATGGTCATAAAGTTTCCTCTGAAACCGATCAGACCTCTGGACGGAATAGTAAACTCCAGACGGGTGACGCCGGCATTTCCGGCACTCATTCCCTGCAGCTCACCTTTTCTCTCGGAAAGAGCCTGGATCACCGATCCGGAATACTCATCCGGCACATCGATGTAAGCCAGCTCCATGGGCTCCAGTTTTCTTCCGCGCTCGTCTTCTTTGTAGATAACCTCTGCCTTGCTGACAGCAAACTCAAAGCCCTCACGGCGCATCGTCTCGATCAGGACGGACAGATGAAGTTCTCCACGTCCGGATACTTTGAAGCAGTCCGCAGAATCCGTCTCCTCTACCCGAAGGCTGACGTCCGTATTCAGCTCACGGAACAGACGCTCACGGATATGACGGGAAGTGACATACTCTCCCTCTGTTCCTGCCAGCGGAGAATCGTTTACCATGAAGTTCATGGAAATTGTCGGATCCTCGATTTTCTGGAAAGGAATCGGCTGAGGATCGTCCACATCACAGATGGTGTCTCCGATGTGGATATCCGGAATACCGGAGATGGCAACCAGTTCACCGATGGATGCAGAGCTTACTTCCGTCTTCTTCAGACCGTCATACACATACATCTTGGAGATTTTGACTTTCTGTTTTTTCTCCGGATCATGATGATTCATGAGAAGAACTTCCTGATTCAGTTTCAGGCTTCCGTTGTCGATCTTACCGATACCGATACGTCCCACGTACTCATTGTAATCGATGGTGCTGATGAGCATCTGTGTTCCGGCTTCCGGATCTCCCTGCGGCGCCGGAATGTATTTGATGATCGCATCGAAGAGCGGTGTCATATCCTTCTTCTCATCCTCCAGCTCCCAAGTACACCAGCCGTCTCTTGCGGAGGCGTACAGGAAAGGCGCGTCAAGCTGATCGTCGTTGGCTCCCAGATCCATCAGAAGCTCCAGAACCTCGTCCACCACTTCCTCCGGACGGGCATTGGGACGGTCAACCTTGTTGATACATACAACAACCTTCAGATTCAGCGCAAGCGCCTTCTGAAGAACAAAACGAGTCTGAGGCATGGGTCCCTCAAAAGCATCAACCAGAAGAATAACGCCGTTTACCATTTTCAATACACGCTCAACCTCACCGCCGAAATCCGCGTGACCGGGTGTATCGATGATATTGATCTTTGTGTCGTTGTAATTCACCGCCGTATTTTTGGAGAGAATTGTGATACCGCGCTCCTTCTCAATATCACCGGAATCCATAACACGCTCCTGGACCGCCTGGTTATCCCGGAAAATTCCACTCTGCTTCAGGAGCTTATCTACCAGTGTTGTCTTGCCGTGATCGACATGGGCAATGATTGCAACATTTCGGATCTCATCTCTGGTAATGTTCATTCTTACGACCTCGCTTATAATAATTCCAAAATCTATAAAAAGTATTTTTTTACCTTATCTGCAACTTACCGATTATATCATAAATACATGTCTTTGTGAATTCGCAGATTCCACATTTACAAAGGTTTCACAGGCTTTTTTCTTGACATTATACCCTATCCACGCTATAATTTTCT
Organism: Eubacterium sp.; assembly: GCA_024684035.1. Lineage (GTDB taxonomy): Bacteria > Bacillota > Clostridia > Lachnospirales > Lachnospiraceae > Bilifractor. Next base: position 12,733 of record JAIKXQ010000092.1, read on the forward strand.
GTAAAAATGAGAGATAGAGGTCGCGTATCACATCAGTATCCGGTTGGATGTGCCAGTCACAGTTGAATGCCGGCGAAAGGGTGAGACGCCGAAGGAAACCGGGTGCTGGAGTCGGTTTTCTGGGCATGAAATGAACAATTTCATGACTGTCATCACACGATGGAGCGCTATCCGAAGATCAATGATACACACAGCAAAGAGATCAACCAGGGATCCGTCCGGAATCAGTCCGATCAATGATCTTTTTGCTGTGTGTACCGCGACTTGAAGGCTCCGGGGATCTGGCAGCCTTTTTCTTTTTGTCTGTCCGGATACACGAGGGTATTCTCTCAACAAATCAATCTATTTGGAGGTTTTTTTACTATGTCGATTTTTAAAGGCGCCGCTGTAGCTATCATCACACCGATGAACGAGGATGAAACCATTAACTACGAGAAACTCGACGAACTCATCGAGTGGCAGATTGCCGAAGGAACAGATGCCATCGTCATCTGCGGAACCACCGGCGAGTCCGCAACTCTGAGCGAAGAAGAGCATATGGCCGCTGTAAAGCACTGTGTGGAAACCGTCAACCACCGCGTACCTGTCATCGCCGGAACCGGCTCCAACAGCACAGCAACAGCCATCGCCCTCTCAAAAGAAGCCGAGAAATACGGCGCAGACGCCCTTCTTGTTGTGACTCCTTACTACAACAAGGCAACCCAGGAGGGTCTGATCCGTCACTACACTATGATCGCCGAGGCTGTCAGCACGCCCATCATCATGTATAACGTACCTTCCCGTACCGGCTGCAACATCACTCCGCAGACTGCCGCCTACCTCTGCAAAAACGTAAAGAACATCGTAGGTATCAAAGAGGCCTCCGGCAACATCTCCCAGGTTGCCGAGCTGAAGAAACTCTGCGGCGACGACATCGAGCTCTATTCCGGTAACGACGATCAGATCGTACCCATCATGTCTCTGGGCGGACTTGGCGTCATCTCCGTTCTCTCCGACGTCGCTCCGAAATACACCCATGAACTCTGCCACAAGATGCTGAATGGTGACGTAAAGGGTGCCTGTGACATGCAGCTTGGAGCCCTTGATCTCATCGACGCGCTTTTCTGCGAGGTAAATCCGATCCCTGTAAAAACAGCCGCCAACCTCATGGGCTTCAACGTTGGTCCCTTACGCGGACCGCTCTTCGGTATGTCCGAGGCCGGCACAGAGAAGCTTCGCAAAGCACTCACAGATTTCGGCATCAAGGTTCAGTAAGCTGCCATCGTCTCAAGGTACCGTTTTTCAGAAACGCTTTGGTTAGCATTTTCGCAATACATGCATGACAACAAGAAAGGAACACAAATCCATGATCAGAATAATACTCAGCGGCTGCAACGGCCATATGGGACAGGTTCTCACGGAAATGATAGGCGCAGATCCCATGACAGAAGTGGTAGCCGGTATTGATGTGGCTCCCGCTTCCGCCACCAGGGATTATCCCGTTTTCTCTACTCCGGCAGAATGCAATGTAGAGGCGGATGCCTGCATCGATTTCTCTCATTTCAGTGCGGTTGACGCCCTGTTGGATTACTGCACAGAGAAGAACCTTCCTCTGGTTCTCTGTACTACAGCACTTACAGATGCCACACTTGAAAAAGTAAACGAGGTCAGCGGAAAAGTAGCAATTCTCCGCTCCGCAAATATGTCCGTGGGCATCAATCTTCTCATGAAGATCATCAAGGAGGCCGCCGCCCTCCTTGCACCGAAGGGCTATGACATGGAGATCGTAGAGGCTCACCACAACCGCAAGATCGACGCTCCGAGCGGCACCGCTCTTGCCCTTGGAGACAGTCTCAACGAAGGCGTAAACAACGAGTACCATTTCGTCTTCGACCGCAGTCAGAGACACGAGAAACGCGATCCGAAGGAAATCGGTATCTCCGCAGTCCGTGGAGGCTCCATCGTCGGAGACCATCAGATCATGTTCTGCGGACCGGATGAAGTCATCGAGTTCCGGCACACCGCCTACTCCCGCTCCATCTTCGCCAAAGGTGCCATCGAGGCCGCCAAGTACCTCGCTGGAAAACCTGCTGGCCTGTACGATATGTCCGACGTCATCGGATAAGTATTCATCCCACAACTTCCAGAAGCTCCCACACCGCTCCACGGGTGGGAGCTTTTTTTGTCTCATAGGGAATGCGAAGCAATTTCCTATGAGACAAAAAGGAGTCCCCACAGAACACGTTCGTGTCTGTGGGGACTCCACATTTCATACGATTTATTCTTCAGAGAAATCTACGGTGAGTTCCTCTTCTACAACCTCATCAGTCTCATCAACGAGTACTTCCTCGTCGACAGCCTCTGCAGGCTCGAAGACCTCATCGCTCTCTACCTGGATCTGCTCCTCAGCCTCTGCAGCTTCAGCGTCCTCTGCAGCAGCTTTGGCTGCCTTTGCAGCCTCAATCTGCTCGTCAGTATCCAGTTTCAGGTTGCGGTAATACTTCATACCGGTTCCGGCCGGGATGAGCTTACCGATGATAACGTTCTCTTTCAGACCGATCAGATGGTCTACCTTACCCTTGATCGCTGCATCCGTAAGAACTCTTGTGGTCTCCTGGAAGGATGCGGCTGACAGGAAGGAATCTGTAGCGAGGGAAGCCTTTGTGATTCCGAGAAGCATACGCTCAAAGCTTGCAATCTCCTTGCCTTCCTCTTCCATCTTCTCGTTGGCCTCTACAACCTCAAGATAATCCATCATACGTCCAGGCATGAATCCGGTGTCTCCGCCATCCTCAATGCGTACTTTCTTGAGCATCTGACGAACGATGACCTCGACATGCTTATCGCAGATATCTACACCCTGAAGTCTGTATACTCGCTGAACCTCACCAAGCAGGTAATCCTGAACAGCGTCTGTGCCCTTGATTCTGAGAAGATCGTGCGGGTTGATGGAACCCTCTGTCAGAGGATCACCGGCCTCAACCTCCATGGTCGCTCCGTTATCCTCAAGTCCCTTCTTCAGTCTGGTTCCGTAAGGAATCAGGTAGGTCTTGGACTCTCCGGTCTCGTTATTTGTAACAACGATCTCACGTTTCTTCTTTGTATCCATCATCTGAGCAGTTCCCTTGATCTCAGTGATGATCGCAAGTCCCTTCGGCTTACGAGCCTCGAAAAGCTCCTCTACTCGGGGAAGACCGGCTGTGATATCGTTTGTACCTGCAACACCACCTGTATGGAAGTTACGCATGGTAAGCTGTGTACCGGGCTCACCGATGGACTGTGCGGCGATTGTTCCGACAGCCTCTCCGACCTGTACAACTTCTCCGGTTGCCATGTTTGCTCCGTAGCACTTGGAACAGATTCCAAGCTTGGAACGGCAGGTAAGGATCGTACGGATTTTTACTCTTGTGATCGGCTCACCTTTCTCGTCTACACCTACAGATACGATCTTCGCAGCACGACGAGGTGTGATCATATGATTTGCCTTTACAATCACGTTGCCGTCTTTATCCTTGATCTCGTAGCAGGAGAATCGTCCTGTGATACGCTCTTCCAGACTCTCAACCATCTCTTTGCCCTGTGTGAAGGACTCAACCCACATACCCGGGATTTCTTTTCTTCCTACAGAACAGTCAGGCATACGGATCATGAGGTTCTGGGATACGTCTACCATTCGACGGGTCAGGTATCCGGAATCGGCTGTTCGAAGAGCGGTATCGGAAAGACCTTTACGTGCTCCGTGAGCGGACATGAAGTACTCCAGTACGTCAAGTCCCTCTCGGAAGTTGGACTTGATCGGAAGCTCGATGGTGTGTCCTGTTGTATCCTGCATCAGGCCTCGCATACCTGCAAGCTGTTTGATCTGCTTATCAGATCCACGGGCTCCGGAATCGGCCATCATGAAGATGTTGTTATATTTATCAAGTCCGCCGAGAAGGTCCTTTGTAAGAGTATCATCTGCCTCCTGCCATGTGGAGACTACCTCTTTGTAACGCTCCTCGTCTGTGATCAGACCACGTTTGTAGTTACGTGTGATCAGCTCAACGGTTCTCTCTGCCTCTGCAAGGATCTCCGGTTTCTCAGCCGGCACTGTCATATCGGAAATGGAAACGGTCATACCGGCAATTGTGGAAATATGGTATCCGGTATTCTTGATGTTGTCCATTACCTCGGCGGTAAGTGTAGCGCCGTGAGTATCCATGATCTTCTGAAGAAGCTTCTTAAGGTTACCCTTCTTGACAATGGTATCAATCTCCGGAACAAGCTCATTGCCCGGAATTGTACGATCTACATAGCCGAGATCCTGCGGAATCATCTCGTTGAAGAGAAGTCGTCCGAGTGTGGACTCCACCACCTGCGTGATATCATTTCCGTTCTGGTCTTTTCCTGTGCGGCGTACTTTAATTCTGGACTGCAGAGTGATGTATCTGTTCTCGTAGGCAAGAACCGCCTCATCCAGATCTTTGTAGAAAGTACCCTCGCCGATTGCTCCGGGTCTCTCCTGTGTCAGGTAGTAGATACCAAGTACCATATCCTGTGAAGGAACGGCAACAACACCACCGTCTGACGGTTTCAGAAGGTTGTTCGGAGAAAGAAGCATAAAGCGGCACTCAGCCTGTGCCTCTTCTGTCAGCGGAAGATGTACGGCCATCTGGTCTCCGTCGAAGTCGGCGTTGAAGGCTGTACATACAAGCGGATGAAGCTTGATCGCTTTACCCTCAACCAGAATCGGCTCGAAAGCCTGAATTCCCAGACGGTGAAGTGTAGGAGCACGGTTAAGCATAACCGGATGCTGCTTGATTACATCCTCGAGTACATCCCATACCTGAGGATCAAGCTTCTCTACCATCTTCTTCGCATTCTTGATATTATGAGCCAGCTGTTTTGCCACAAGCTCTTTCATAACGAAAGGCTTGAACAGCTCGATCGCCATCTCTTTCGGAAGTCCGCACTGGAAAATCTTCAGCTGCGGTCCGTTAACGATAACGGAACGTCCGGAGTAGTCTACTCGCTTTCCGAGAAGATTCTGACGGAAACGTCCGGATTTTCCCTTCAGCATGTCTGAAAGTGATTTCAGCGCACGGTTTCCGGGTCCTGTTACAGGTCTTCCGCGGCGGCCGTTATCGATCAGGGCGTCGACAGCCTCCTGCAGCATTCTCTTCTCGTTTCTGACGATGATATCCGGTGCTCCCAGATCCAGAAGTCTCTTCAGACGGTTGTTACGGTTGATGATTCTTCTGTAGAGATCGTTGAGATCGGATGTTGCGAAACGTCCTCCGTCCAGCTGTACCATCGGACGAAGATCCGGCGGAATAACCGGGATGCAATCCAGAATCATCCACTCAGGATTATTTCCGGAGTCAAGGAAAGCCTCTACAACCTCAAGTCTCTTGATAATTCTGGCTCTCTTCTGTCCGGTAGAGCTGTCAAGCTCTTCAGAAAGCTCTGTATACTCCTTCTCCAGATCAATCTCGGAGAGAAGCTCCTTAACGGCCTCTGCGCCCATTCCTACGCGGAATGAATCGTAACCGAATTCTTTTACATATTCCTGGTACTGTGCCTCATTCAGAACCTGTTTCTTCGTGAGAGTCGTCTGACCCGGATCAAGTACGATGTAACTTGCGAAATACAGTACTCTCTCCAGTGTTCTGGGCGACAGGTCAAGGATCAGACCCATACGGGACGGAATGCCCTTGAAATACCAGATATGGGAAACCGGTGCGGCAAGTTCAATATGTCCCATACGCTCACGACGTACAGAGGATTTTGTAACTTCTACGCCACAGCGGTCGCAGACAACACCTTTGTAGCGGATCTTCTTGTATTTACCGCAATGACACTCCCAGTCCTTGGTCGGTCCAAAGATTCGCTCGCAGAACAGTCCGTCCTTTTCCGGCTTTAAAGTACGGTAGTTAATTGTCTCCGGCTTTTTAACTTCGCCATAAGACCACTCACGGATTTTATCCGGAGAAGCAAGACCGATTTTGATGGCATCAAAATTCAGCTGCTGATTTGTCTCTTCTTTTTTAACTGTTTCCGGCATTGATTTACCCCTTTCCAATCGATTACAGCATTGTCCGGTTTCAATCCTGACGGGCAGGCCTTTCAGCCTGCCGTCGGCAGTTCTTTACTGCCCGTCGTCAAAACCCTCGTCCAGACTCTCCATGAATTCTTCGTCTTCTTCGCTATCCCCGATGATGTCGTCTTCTGCATCAACAAGTTCGCCATCTTTGAATTCCTGTTTTGCAAATCCGTGTTCACTAAGCTCGTTATCGTCAGCCTGTTTGCTGCTGTAACGATCTGCGTCCTCCATGATCTTGCGGAAGCTTGTGTTGCCATAATCTACGGATTCCATAATCTTAATTTCTTCACCGTTCTCATCCAGAACCTGAATATCAAGCGCAAGGGACTGAAGCTCTTTGAGCAATACCTTGAAGGACTCCGGAATACCCGGCTCAGGGATGTTCTCACCCTTGATAATTGCCTCATAGGTCTTCACACGTCCGACAACATCATCCGACTTGACAGTCAGAATCTCCTGAAGTGTGTAAGCGGCACCGTAAGCCTCCAGCGCCCAAACCTCCATCTCTCCGAAACGCTGACCACCGAATTGGGCTTTACCACCCAGAGGCTGCTGTGTAACCAGAGAGTAAGGACCTGTGGAACGTGCATGAATCTTATCATCTACCAGGTGATGCAGCTTGAGGTAGTGCATGTGTCCGATGGTTGTCGGGCCGTCGAACGGTTCTCCGGTACGACCATCGCGAAGCTGAACCTTACCTGTTCTGGAGATCGGAACACCCTTCCAGAGTGCTCTGTGATCTCTGTTGTCACTCATGTACTGCATAACTTCCGGAAGAAGTGTATCTTTGTATTTCTCGTAGAACTCATCCCACTCCATATTTACATAGTCGTTGGCAAGTTCCAGTGTATCCTGAATATCAACCTCGTTTGCACCGTCGAATACCGGTGTGGAGATGTTGAATCCAAGAGCCATAGCGGCCAGGGAAAGATGAATCTCCAGGATCTGTCCGATGTTCATTCGGGAAGGTACGCCCAGAGGGTTCAGAACGATATCCAGCGGACGGCCGTTCGGAAGGTAAGGCATATCCTCTACCGGAAGAACGCGGGAAACGACACCCTTGTTACCGTGACGTCCGGCCATCTTATCTCCGATGGAGATCTTTCTCTTCTGCGCGATGTAGATACGAACAGACTGGTTAACTCCCGGTGAAAGCTCGTCTCCGTTTTCACGTGTGAACACACGGGCATCAACGACAATTCCGTACTCACCGTGAGGTACCTTGAGAGAAGTATCACGAACCTCACGAGCCTTCTCACCGAAGATCGCGCGAAGCAGACGCTCTTCTGCCGTAAGCTCAGTCTCTCCCTTCGGTGTTACTTTTCCTACGAGAATATCTCCGGCGCGAACCTCTGCACCGATCCGGATAATTCCGCGCTCATCAAGATCTTTGAGAGCCTCATCACCGACACCGGGAACATCCTTTGTGATCTCCTCCGGTCCCAGCTTCGTATCGCGGGCCTCGCACTCGTACTCCTCCACGTGAATCGATGTGTATACATCATCCTGAACAAGACGCTCGGAAAGAAGTACGGCATCCTCGTAGTTGTATCCTTCCCATGTCATGAATCCAATCAGCGGGTTCTTACCGAGAGCGAGCTCTCCGCCGCATGTGGAAGGACCGTCAGCGATAACCTCTCCTGCCTCAACATGGTCGCCTTTGTCCACAATCGGACGCTGGTTGTAGCAGTTGGACTGGTTGGAACGCTCAAATTTCATGAGATGGTATACATCTCTTGTTCCGTCATCATTGTCCATGCGGATCTCATAGGAAGTAGAATATGTGATCACACCGGATTTTCTGGCAACAACGCAGACACCGGAGTCAACCGCTGTTTTCTCTTCCATACCGGTACCTACAGCAGGTGCCTCTGTGAACAGAAGCGGAACGGCCTGACGCTGCATGTTGGATCCCATCAGCGCACGGGTAGGGTCGTCGTTCTGAAGGAACGGTACGAGGGCTGTAGCTACAGAGAATACCATTCGCGGAGAGACATCCATGTAATCAAACATGCTCTTCTCATACGCCTGAGTCTCTTCTCTGAAACGACCGGATACATTCTTGTGAATGAAATGTCCCTCTTCATCCAGCGGCTCGTTCGCCTGTGCTACGTGGTAATTATCCTCTTCATCCGCTGTCATGTAGACAACCTCTTTTGTGACAATCGGATTCGCAGGATCTGTTTTGTCAATTCTTCTGTACGGAGCCTCTACGAAACCGTACTCGTTAATTCTCGCGTAGGATGCGAGAGAGTTGATCAGACCGATGTTCGGTCCCTCGGGAGTCTCTACAGGGCACATACGTCCGTAGTGCGTGTAGTGAATATCTCGAACCTCCATGCCGGCGCGGTCACGGGAAAGACCACCCGGTCCGAGGGCGGAGAGACGTCTCTTATGTGTCAGCTCTCCAAGAGGGTTGTTCTGATCCATGAACTGGGACAGCTGGGAAGAACCGAAGAACTCCTTGACAGCTGCTGTTACCGGTTTGATATTAATCAAGCTCTGTGCGGAGATAGTGTCCATATCCTGGGTTGTCATTCTCTCACGAACCACACGCTCCAGTCTGGAAAGACCGATTCTGTACTGGTTCTGAAGAAGCTCGCCCACACAACGGATACGACGGTTTCCAAGGTGGTCAATGTCATCGTCGTTTCCGATATGGTACTCCAGATGCATATTGTAGTTGATGGAAGCAAAAATCTCCTCGCGGGTGATATGCTTCGGAATCAGCTCGTGTACGCGGGAAGCGAGAACCTCTTTGAGTTCCTCCTCATCCGGATACTGCTCCATAAGCTCAGCCAGCGCCGGATAGTAAACTTCCTCTGTAATGCCAATGCTCTCGGCTTCCTCTTTGCTGATATCCACCCATCTGGTAATGTCAACGAACATGTTGGACATTACTTTGACGTTGCGGTCATCCTCCTCCTGTTTGATCCATACAAACGGAGAACCGGAATACTGAATCTCGTCAGCAAGAGCACGGTCAATTACCTGTCCTGCCTCAGCAACGATCTCTCCTGTGGCGGCATTTACAACATCCTCTGCCAGTACTTTGCCGGAGATACGGTTTCTGAGTGCAAGTTTCTTGTTGAATTTATAACGTCCTACCTTTGCAAGGTCATAACGTCTCGCGTCAAAGAACATACCTCTGATCAGGCTCTCTGCGCTTTCAACCGCAAGCGGCTCGCCCGGACGAATCTTCTTGTAGAGCTCGAGAAGACCTTCCTGATAATTGGTCGCTGTATCCTTTCCAAAGGAGGCAAGGATCTTCGGCTCTTCACCGAAGTACTCAACGATCTCTGCATTGGTACCAAGGCCGAGTGCACGGAGAAGCACTGTAATCGGCACTTTTCTGGTACGGTCTACACGAACCCAGAAAACGTCATTGGAGTCTGTCTCATACTCAAGCCATGCACCACGGTTCGGGATTACTGTACAGGAATACAACTCTTTACCGAGTTTGTCATGTCCGATTCCATAATAAATACCGGGAGAACGTACAAGCTGGCTGACGATAACTCGCTCAGCTCCATTGATAACGAAAGTTCCGGTTTCCGTCATCAGCGGGAGATCACCCATAAAAATTGTGTGCTCAGAGATCTCATCGTTCTTCTCGTGATTACAAAGGCGAACCTTTACTTTCAACGGAGCCGCGTACGTCGCATCTCTCTGCTTGCATTCTTCAATCGAGTACTTGGTTTCGTTTTTAGTTCCGCGTGTTCCATCGCAGAGTTCGAAATCCACAAATTCGAGACTGAATTTCCCGCCGTAATCTTCGATCGGAGAGATATCATCAAAAGCTTCCTTTAATCCGTCCTTGAGGAACCAGTCATAGGAATTCTTCTGAACTTCGATCAGGTTGGGCATTTCCAGAACTTCTTTCTGTCTCTGGTAAGTCATGCGTACATTTCTTCCGCTGTGGATCAGACGTATCCTGTTTTTCTCCATTGACGTTTCACCCCTTGTGATTTAAAATTTTAGTAAATAGATACACCCTCCCCCGTTTATGAAAAATCCGCAAGAAATATTTGCGGGTAAAGGGGAAAGGCACATGTTGCCATAATAGTGCATTTTTTACAATAACACAGATTGTCAAGTGTGTCAAACAAATTCAATAATTTTTTCTGTTTATCATAAGAAGAAAAAAGGAAGTGGCCGTAATCATCAGCCACTTCCTTTTTTCTTATCTTAAACGCCCATCCACAGACGTCTATCCACAGAGTCTTTACCACGCTGTTGCTATATCCAGCTGTGTCGGATTTGAAACCGCGAATCCGCCAGTGTCACATACAATGCCGGTTCCGAGACTCGTTGCAACCAGCGAACCTCTCGGTCTCACGCTGAGATTTGCCGCAACCATCACATAGTTGCCGAGCATCTTTACTCCGTCGGAGCGCACCCAATACTCATCGTTGTTTCCCATGCTTCGCATAATCTGAACAACTCCCGACATATCCATGTTGTAATATGTCTCCTCACCGCTGGGGCCGTTGATCCGTCCCGCGCTTCTGGTCAATGCCCCGGAGCCGTAACCCAGTGCCGCCTGCTCCGTTGCCTCCGGTGTCGTCTGTACAGGCTGCTGTGTCTGCGGTGCCGCGCTCTCCTGCGGAGCAGCCTGTGCTGCTTCCTGTTGTGCCTGCGCCGCCTCCTGCCTGGACTTCGCTGCTGCGTCTGCGGCCGCCACTTCCTCTGCAGCCTTGCGCTCAAGGCCTTCGATATTGGCCTGCTGTGCATGTATGCTTTCAATCAGCCTGGCCGCGTCCCCTTCTTCGGAGTTGATGGATGACGCATACTCTTCAACCTGCTGCTGCGTCTGATCGCAGAGTTCCTGGATCTCTGACTTCTTCTGTTCACTCTCAGAGGATACCCGCTCGATTTCTTTCTGCTGTTCCTCGGCTTCTTTTTTCTTTTCCTCGACCTTTTTACAGCTGTCGATGTAATCCTGCAGCATCTTTCTGTCGTAGGATTCCAGCTGGGAAAAATCTGTCGCCGCGTTGAGCATCTGTGAAAAATCCTCTGCAGAGAAGATCGACGCCAAACGGTTTGTTCCCGAAGAATTCTCGTACATGTACTGAATTCTCAGAGCCATGTTCTTTCTCTGAAGCGCCTCGTCATCCTGTGCTTCCGTCAATTCCAGATTAATGACATCCAGTTCCTGCTGTTTCTCGCTGTACTTCTTCTGAAGATCATCCAGCTGTTCCGTCAGCTCTGTGAGCTGATCGTTCAATTCACGCAGATAAGCTTCTGCCTCGCCCTTTTTCGATTCGAGAGCTTCGATCTTACTCTGCATGTCCTGTAATTCTGATTCAGCTTCGCTTTTCTGCTGCTGCGCATTGCTGAGTTCTTCCTGTGTACCTCCATACGCCGGCGCGCCTGCCGATACAACGACAGCTGCCGCAAAAATGGCTGCACCCATTCTTTTCCAGTTTCGGATCATAACTTCTCCCTCTCCATAAGACGCACTTATTTCTCGTGCAATACGGAGATTATAACACAGTGTTTTTATAAGATAAAGCCATTCGTAACATTTTGTAACATTTTCGCAATCTTTTACAGCGCTTTTGTGGAATTTGTAGGCGATTTGCGGCGAATTTCGGCCTGAAAGTGTGGGGAAGAGGGCATTTTCGCCTCAAAAATTGGGTCCAAGTGGTTATCGAAGTATTTGCGGCCGGATGCGCGCTGAAGCACCCAGTGCAAATTTTCTTCCGTGCTCCCACATGCGATAAACTCGAATCCCAAAGCAGAAGGGCAAAGTTATACAACGCGAACGATAGGAGCCCAGACCCGAAGCTCGAGCATAGCGCTGGTGTCGTGAGCATGTTTGAGCCCGCTCGCCAACTCGTTGCGCGCAAAAAGGACCTGCGCAGAACTTCTGCGCAGGTCCTTGTATTTCTTGAGAATAAGTAAAATCCAAATTACTTAAGAGTAACTTTAGCGCCCTCAGCCTCAAGTTTAGCCTTGATGTCCTCTGCCTCTTCTTTGGATACACCCTCTTTGAGTGCCTTAGGAGCGGAATCAACAAGATCCTTAGCGTCCTTAAGTCCGAGACCTGTGATCTCACGAACAACTTTGATAACTTTAACTTTGTTAGCGCCAGCCTCTGTAAGCTCTACGTCGAACTCAGTCTTCTCCTCAGCGCCTGCGCCGTCAGCTGCACCAGCTGCTGCAACTACAACACCTGCAGATGCGGATACACCGAACTCCTCCTCGCATGCTTTAACGAGATCGTTTAACTCTGTAACGGACAGCTCTTTGATAGCTGCAATGAACTCTTCAGTTGTTAACTTAGCCATTTTATTTTCCTCCAATTATAATTTTGATTTAATTTTGTTTTTGAATTATGTATTAATTCTGTACGCTGCACTCAGGCAGCAGTCAGCCGCAGATTACTCTGCTGCTGCAGCATCGCCATTCTGATCTGCGATAGCTTTGATAACGCGAGCGAAGCTTGCGATTGTACCCTGCATAGAACCAAGCAGGCGGCTGAGAAGTACCTCGCGGCTCGGAATGCTTGCAAGAGCGGCGATAGCAGCTTTGTCAGCATATTTTCCTTCAACAACACCGGAGATAAGCTCAAGCTTATCGTTCTTCTTAGCGAACTCAGCAAGAATTCTTGCCGGAGCAGTTGCATCATCCTTGGATACTGCAATTGCGTTTGTTCCGTTAAGATCATCTGCCAGTACTTCAAACTCAGTTCCCTTGAACGCAAGTTTCATCATTGTGTTCTTGTAAACCTTGTAAGTAACACCGGCCTCTCTGAGAGTTTTACGAAGTTCTGTATCCTGCTCTACATTCAGACCGCTGTAGTTTACAAGAACTACGGCCTGTGCACCTTCAACAGTGCTTGCAATCTCCTCGACGATCGGCTTCTTAAGTTCGATTTTTGCCATGATCTGGTATACCTCCTATTTTATTTTGGTGTATACACGCACAAGTTTTGTGTAACAGAGATCCGGGAAGAATCTCCTGTCACATAAAAAAACCGCTCGGCACAGACCGAACGGGCATACATTCTTTAAAAGAATCTACATCCTCGGCAGGCGATATTACACTTACGTCTTGCGACACCTGCTGTCTTCGGCGTGATACAAATGATAGTCTATCATCGCATTTTTCATCTGTCAAGATGTTTTTGAATTAAAGTCTGCAAGCGAAATGTTTTGTCTCATAGGGAATGCGAAGCAATTTCCTATAAGATAAAAAACGCCCCGGGCAGATGCCCGGAGCGTTTATATCCCTTTTCCGTATATGTATGATCCGCGTCCGAATCAGGCAGATACTTTTGCCGGATTGATCTTCACGCCAGGTCCCATTGTCGGAGCAACGGATACGCTCTTGATGTAAGCGCCCTTGAGTGCGGAAGGTCTTGCTTTATTAATTGCATTCATCAGTGTCTGGAAGTTGTCATTCAGCTGCTCATCACCGAAGGAAGCTTTTCCGATTGCGCAGTGAATGATGTTTGCTTTGTCAAGACGGTACTCTACTTTACCGGCTTTGATATCGTTGACAGCCTTTGTAACGTCCATTGTTACTGTACCGGATTTCGGGTTCGGCATAAGGCCTTTCGGTCCAAGTACACGTCCAAGACGTCCAACAACACCCATCATATCCGGTGTAGCTACAACAACATCGAAATCGAACCATCCCTCGTTCTGGATCTTCGGAAGAAGTTCCTCAGCTCCTACGAAGTCAGCTCCTGCAGCTTTAGCCTCGTCGGCTTTTGCTCCTCTTGCGAATACAAGTACACGTACAGTCTTACCTGTTCCGTGAGGCAGAACTACGGCACCACGGATCTGCTGATCTGCGTGACGTCCGTCGCAACCTGTACGGATGTGTACTTCGATTGTCTCATCAAATTTAGCAATAGCTGCTTTTTTAGCCAGTGCAATTGCCTCTGCCGGATCATAAAGAGCAGCGCGGTCAATTGCTTTTGCAGCCTCTACATATTTCTTTCCGTGTTTCATTATTTATTCCTCCTGTGGTAGTTGCGGGATTTTCCCTCCCACTTATCTGGTCAGATCATCTCCTGACGATCTGTCTCCGCTTCCTTCCGGCGATTATGCAAGAATTCACGCTTTCAGCGAAGGGTTGCGGATTTCATTCGAAAGTAACGGTAAACCGATTATTCCTCTACAGTAACGCCCATGGAACGTGCTGTACCTGCGATCATGCTCATAGCTGCCTCGAGGTTAGCTGCGTTAAGATCAGGCATCTTAAGCTCAGCGATCTCCTGGATCTGTGCCTTTGTGATCTTAGCTACTTTGTTCTTGTTCGGTTCTCCGGATGCTTTCTTAAGGCCGCAGGCTTTCTTGATCAGAACTGCAGCCGGCGGAGTTTTTGTGATGAAGCTGAAGCTTCTGTCAGCATATACAGTGATGACAACCGGGATCAGAAGATCTCCCTTGTCAGCAGTTCTTGCATTGAACTCTTTTGTGAACTGTACGATGTTTACACCGTGCTGTCCAAGAGCGGGTCCAACCGGCGGAGCTGGAGTAGCCTTGCCTGCAGGAATCTGTAATTTAATATAACCTGATACTTTTTTTGCCATTTTCGGCACCTCCTAAAATAATGTGGTAATTGCGGGGATTTCCCTCCCACTGGCCGTTAACCGACCTTTCGAACCTCTGCAAAACCGATTTCTACCGGCGTTGCACGTCCGAACATCTCTACATTGATTGTAACTGTCTGTTTACTCTGATTGATTGCAGTAATCTCACCCTCGGAATCTTTCCACGGGCCGCCGATTACAACAACCTGATCACCGATCTCGAGATCGATAACCATCTTCTCTTCGGAGCCAACTCCCAGAGGCTGCATCTCAGCAGGAGAGAGCGGTACCGGCTCCTGCGGATTGGATCCTACAAAACCCGTAACTCCGCGGGTATTGCGAACCACATACCAGTTGTCCTTATTCATGATCATGTGGACAAGGACATATCCAGGGAACATTTTCTTCTGTACCTGTTTCTTGACGCCGTTTTTCACTTCAACGACATCTTCCAACGGCACACGGACTTCTAGGATCTGGTCTTCAAGGTGTCTGTTTTCTATCGTCTTCTCGATATTAGCTTTAACTTTATTCTCGTAACCGGAATAAGTATGAACTACATACCATTTAGCTTCTGACATCGATTCACCTTTCCTTATTTAATGATAAGTTCAATAAGCTGCAATCCTACACTGTCCGCAAGGGTAATAAGGCCGCAAACAATAGCAGAAATAACCACTACTGCAGCTGTCTGTTTGCCCAGCGTCTTCTTGTCGGTCCAGACAATCTTGTCCCACTCTGTTTTGAGTCCCTTGGTCCAGCTCTTCTTCGGAGCGTCCTTTGTGGACTCTGCCTTAGCTTTGCTTGTTGCTTCTGCCATTCTTTTCACCTCCACACCAAGAAACCTGTGTTATTACTTGGTCTCTCTGTGTAATGTGTGTTTTCTGCAGAATCTGCAGTACTTCTTGATTTCCATACGCTCCGGATGATTTTTCTTTTCCTTTGTCGTATTGTAGTTGCGCTGCTTGCATTCTGTACATGCGAGAGTAATTCTTGTACGCACGACTTCCACCTCCACTGTTATAAACATTCAAACACGGCCCTGCTTTTCCTTCGCTTTTCCAATGGGAAACGATCACGTTCATCGCCTCATAAATCTCAAAAAAAGCGTAAAAAAAAAGGACCTACTTCCATGTCGCTATAATAATATAGCACCGGACGAAGGTCCATGTCAAGCAGTGGAACAAGGAAAAAATACCGTCACTGCCTGTTTATTTTCTTATTGAAACTGCACATTTCGCCGGAATTTACCGGCGTCAGCCTGCGGATCAGCAGACAGACGCGCAAAGCTTCTGTTTCTATCGCTTAGATCACCCAGTCATAATCTCCCCGGTTGTGCTCGCCGTGGCTGTACTCCAGCTCCGGAGCTCTGGCGCTGACTTTCATGTCCGCGGGAACCGAATGAACCACGAAGGTATTACCGCCGATGGTCACATTGTCACCGATGATGGTATCTCCGCCGAGCACCGATGTACCGGAATAAATGGTGACGTTATTTCCAATGGTTGGATGTCTCTTTACACCCTTGAGTGCCTGGCCTTTTCTCGTGGAGATACCTCCGAGAGTCACTCCCTGATAGATCTTCACATGATCCCCGATCTCCGTAGTGGCTCCGATTACAATGCCTGTTCCGTGATCAATAAAGAAGTATCTGCCGATGGTTGCCCCCGGATGAATATCAATTCCCGTGTGGGCATGGGCGTACTCTGACATGATTCTCGGAATGAGCGGCACCTTCAGCTCCCAGAGCACATGGGCAATCCTGTAGGTGGAAATAGCCATGAGTCCCGGGTAGCTCAGAACGATCTCGTCGTAGCTGTAGGCAGCCGGATCTCCATCGTAGAATGCCTCGATATCCGTCGCCAGAAGTTCCCGGATCTTCGGAATCCTCATGAGGAGCTCGTCCACGATTTTTTCGGCTCTCTGAAGCAGTACGGATTTCTCACAGTCCGCGCAGAGCTCGTCCGTTCCGAGCGCGATGGCAACCTGTTTTTTCAGATTATACTGTACATATTCGATCTTCTCACCGACAATGTAACGCACATATTCAGCGCGGATCCTGCAGTTTTCATAATAGCCCGGAAAAAGAATCTGGCGGAGTTTTTCGAGGACATCGATGATCAGATTCCTGTTCAGGATGTTTTTTACATTAAGCCTTGTACCCGTGGGGTATTCCTCATAACTCCGCAGGATACAATCCACAAGTCGGCTTGCTTCCTTGTCCTCTTCCATGCCTTTTTTGTTCTGCATGATCTTGTTCAGTTCTCTTGTCATATCGTCCATCTTTTCACCCATAGCACTAACCTCCTGCCCGATTCCCTTTTGGGGGAAAAGGTCTTTTCTTACTCCTGCTTCATTGCCTCCGCCTTGATCTCCATGATCTTTTTCAACGACTCCGTGAAAGGCGGTCTTGCTATTCCGTATTCTGTCACGATTGCTGTGATGAGGCTGTTGTCCGTCACATCAAAGCTGGGATTATATACCTTCACACCTTCCGGCGCCATTCTCTTCTCATACCACATCTCGGTCACCTCTTCTGCCGCGCGCTGCTCGATTTTGATATCATCGCCGGTGGCCGTATTCATATCAATCGTTGATGTGGGAGCCATGATATACATGGGAACCCCGTAATGTTTCGCGATAATGGCAACGCCGGAAGTTCCGATCTTGTTTGCCGTATCCCCGTTGGCTGCGACCCGGTCACAACCCACGAACACCGCCTGCACCTTTCCTTCCTTCATCAACGAACTGGACATGTTGTCACAGATCACTGTAGTGTCGATGCCGGAATCCATCAGCTCCTTCGCCGTCAGTCTCGCTCCCTGAAGCACCGGTCTGGTCTCATCACAGTACACATGGAAATTATATCCCTTTTCCTGTCCGAGATACATGGGCGCCGTGGCCATACCGTAGCGGGTGGCCGCAAGTTTTCCCGCGTTACAGTGTGTCAAAAGTCCGTCTCCTTTTTTCAGAAGAGAGAGGCCATACTCACCGAGTTTGTAACAGGCCCGGATATCCTCCTCCTGAATCCGCATGGCTTCTTTGTGCAGAGCCTCCAGAACTTCCGGTACACTCTTCCCTTTGTTTGCACAGGCAACTCTGTCCAGCTGGTTCAGTGCCCAGGACAGATTTACCGCCGTGGGTCTGGAAGAATCCAGATAATCCTTCGCCTTTACGAAAGCCTCGTAGAACTCGTCATAATCCTGTGCGCCGGCCGCAATCTCTTTTGCCGCAAGATACAGACCGAAGCCGGCACAGACGCCGATGGCCGGAGCTCCTCTGACCTGGAGCTTATAGATTGCCTCCCAGATCTGTTGCTGAGATGTGAGACGGATCGTCTTCGTCTCATAGGGAAGTTGCGTCTGATCTATAATCACGATCTGGCTGTTTTCGTCATCCAGCGAGACCGTATCGATATCCATAATACTTATTTTCTCACTCATAGTAAGGTTCCCCCCTGTTTTCCAAAAACTGTACTGAAAAATCCTATTAAAACAGTACAATTTATATCTTAGCATTTTTTGCGATTTGTGCAAACCATAATTTGGTGTTACACTTTACGTATAAGTCCAGTCTCAAAGTAGCAGCGGACGCGCGTTTACGCGCAAGTCCGCAGATGCTTTAGAGACGACAACATGTATGAGTGTGAAGGGCGATAGCACGGAACACGAATACATGTAGCATGGCGAGAGTGCGAAGCACGGAGCCATGCGCAGGACTTATACAAACAACAACAGTCCAGTCTCAAAGTAGCAGCGGACGCGCGTTTACGCGCAGGACTTATACAAACAGCAACAGTCCAATCTCAAAGCAGAGACGGATGCTGACTCGACATAATTACCATTTAGAATCCAAAGGAGAAATTACATGAAAAATCTGCTGGTAGCACAGTCAGGCGGTCCCACCGCAGCCATCAACGCGACCCTTGCCGGCGTAGTGGCAAGCGCAAAGCTCTCTGAGAAAGTAGACCACATCTACGGTGCAGTCAACGGAATCGAAGGTGTCCTGGGAGAAACCTTCATTGATCTTGACGACAAGCTGGGAAGCGCGGAACAGCTCCACCTGCTTTGTCAGACTCCCGCCGCCGCCCTCGGCTCCTGCCGTCTGAAGATCCGTCAGGAAGAGCAGCTGGAACAGATTGTCTCCATTCTGAGAAAACATGAAATTTCCTACTTCATTTACATAGGCGGCAACGATTCTATGGATACCGTCGACAAACTGGCTTCCTACTGCAGAGTTCACGCGATCCACGATCTCTCCGTCATGGGAGCACCGAAGACCATCGACAACGATCTCTGTGGCACCGATCACTGTCCGGGCTTCGGATCAGCGGCCAAATACATCGCCACAACCATTTCCGAGATCGAACGCGACTGTCATGTCTACGCAAAAAAGGCAGTCACTATTGTTGAGATCATGGGCAGAAATGCCGGCTGGCTGACAGCCGCCTCCTCCCTTTCCCGGCTCAACGGAGGAAAAGGTCCGGATCTGATCTATCTCTGCGAAAGTCCTTTCTATCCCGAGCGCTTCATACAGGATGTAAAGCAGAAGCTCGATGAGGAAGACGCCGTACTTGTGGCAGTCAGCGAAGGCGTGAAGACGCCGGACGGAAAATACGTCTCCGAACTTGTGCAGTCTGCTGCCATCGACAACTTCGGCCACGCCTACATCGCCGGAGCCGCCAGAGTTCTGGAGGATATGGTGCGTGAACAGATCGGCTGCAAGGTGCGTTCCATCGAGCTGAACCTCATGCAGCGCTGCGCCTCTCATCTTCAGAGCGCAACGGACGAGGAAGAGTCCCGCATGCTGGGCATGAAGGCCGCCACTGCAGCAATTTCCGGCGAGACCGGAAAGATGGCCGCCGTGATCCGCATCTCCGACGATCCCTACCGCGTCAAATACGATCTCATCGACATCAGCCAGGCTGCCAATGCGGAAAAAACCGTTCCCGTCTCCTGGATCACCCCGGATGGTCATGATGTCACAGAGGCGATGACTGCTTATCTCAAACCGCTGATTCAGGGAGAGAGCAGAGTTACCTACCGAAACGGAATACCGGAAACCATCCAGTTATATTAATGGATATAAAATCAGACGCTTCACCGAAGCCGCTGATCCCATATCACACAAAAGGGACTTCTGCAATTTGCAGAAGTCCCTTTTGCCGTTCATTTCTTATATATCCTGTATTTACTGTGCGACTTTGTCTTCGTTTTCAGCTGTCTCCGGATCGGCTGTCACTTCGCCGGTCATCACCGTCATTTCCTCTTTGACCTTCACCCTGAGGGCGTACCACAGAATCAGTCCTGCTGTCACGGTGAAGAGGCCGATAAACTGGGAGGTTGACAGGGGTCCCACCTGTCCTCGGATCAGATCGCCTCTCCAGAATTCTACAATGAACCTTCCGATACTGTAGACAACCAGATAGAGGGTAATCAGCTCACCCCTGTATTTCTGTTTGTTCTTCTCATACAGGAGGAGTCCCAGACAGATCAGAAAATCTCCGGCGCTCATAATCAACTGGGTCGGAACAAGCTTCACGTGATTCGGTGCGTACAGAGAATGACTGAACTCTGTGAAGAACCAGCTGCTGGAGGTATGCGCTCCATAGCAGCAGCCCGCAAAGAAACAACCGATCCGTCCGAAGCCCTGCGCGAGGGCTACTGCCGGAATCGCGAGATCCGCATATTCCCAGAAACTTTCCTTCTGCCATTTGCAGTAGAGAACCCCTCCCAGAATTCCACCCAGCAGACCGCCGAATACAACCCAGCCATTGGATATTCCATCCATCAGAGACATTCTTCCGTCGAGAAGCTGCGGCAGAACCGTCGAGATGTACAAAAGCTTTGAACCCGTGTATCCGAAGATCACGCAGGCGATGACAAGACCGAAAACCTTGTTCACCTTTGTCTCGCTCAGTTTTCTCTTTTTCGCTCTATTCTCAGCCATCAGATAAGCGGATATGATTCCGATCGCTGTCATCAATCCGTAGGTGTGAAATGTCAGCGGTCCGATGGAAAACAAGTCATTATACATCTGTTAACCTCCTGTCGCCCAAAACGGGTATAGATATCAAGATGCCGACGAAACCGCTGATGTTCCGGATATATCTGTTCCCTGGGTTGTCGTATTTTCTGCAACCGGTGTTGTCTTCAGTACATAGCCGTCCTCATCGGAAACCTTCAGTTTCTTCCAGCAGCCCTCTTCCTTTATTTTTGCCTCTTTGTACCATTTCTCCACGAGATCATTGTATGCCGTCTCGCGGCGTTGCTCAATAATTGTCTTTTTGTTGCTGTCCGTAGCTTCACGATCCAGGACCTTATCCATGCGCACAATGTAATATGCGTCGTCTGTCTCGATGATTCCGTCATGAAGCTCGCCATCCTTCAGCTCGGTTGCCTCTGAGAGCACAGCCTCCGGAAGAGCCTGAGAATCCTTCGTAAAGGACTGCTCACTCACCTCGATGCTGTCATCCAGCTGGCTTGCAAGAGACTTCACATCTGCCTTCGCAGGATCCGAAGATGTCTTTACCTTTTCCAGAAGATCCTCCAGCAGTTTTTTCGCCGCTTTTTTCTCATCATCTGTCATAGTCTCGGATCCGCCGGTCTCCGAATCTTTTTTTGTCAGCGAGATCTTCGCATAAGTGATCGTGGACTCTGCGGCCTCCTCATCAGATACATTGGTGTCCACATCCTTTGCCATGGGGTAATACATCAGTCTCTGATATGTACTGAGCTCAAGAACCGTCTCGATATCGCCCTCTGTTGTACCGATCTTGTCCATGGCCTCTTTGTTGGTCTCGTAAGTCTCCTTTGCCGCCTTCTTGATCTCCTCTTTGAGATTGTCAGAAATTGTCACATCATACTCTTCCGCATGACCTTTGAGGATTACACCCTGAACGATGTTCTTGCGGATGGACTCTTTGAGAGAATCACCGTAGGTCTTCGCCTCCGATGTGCTTGTCGCTCCGCTGTATTCCTGCGCCCACACAGACTCTGTAGACATTCCGTAGTTTGTCATCATAGTTGTGCTCTGCGCCTGCTGATAGCGGAGATAGAACTCTGCGGTTCCAAGATTGATGGTTTCTCCATTCACAATAAGAGCTGCCTGTGTACCGTCCACTTTTCCGCATCCGGCAAGTGTTGTCATTGCCATTGTGCAGGCCAGCACTGCAGTTACAGCTTTTGCTTTTACTTTATTCATAAACCTCTTCCCTCCAGAAAAAATATAACGGTCTGATTATATCCTTTTTAGCGAAAATCATCAATGCTTTTCACAATAGATTCACCATATCCGTGCATAATTCAGTCATTCTGGACAAGATTTCTGCCGATTTTCGCTCCCCCGGACTTTTCAGCCGATACAAAAAATGTGGCTTTCCGGCCGCGCGGAACTCGAGACGGTTTCTGTATTTCTCCATGTTCAGAAGATCCGGTATGGCCGCCACCTGAATTCCGGCTTTCTCATACATGCTGATCTTTACCTCGTTTCCGGTAAGCTTCACCTCTGATACATAGACCTTGTGCGCCATCATTTTCAGCATGGCGACACTGATGAGATTCTGCACTGCTTTCGGCGGTTCTCCGAATCTGTCCAACAATTCGTCGATCATCTCCTCCGCCCCGTCTTTGTTCTCTATGGCAGCGATGCGCTTGTAAATCTCCAGCTTCTGGTGCTCGTTTCTAATATAGGAAGCAGGTATGTAGGCATCCACCGGAAGATCGATGGTTGTCTCGAAATCCGCCTCAGGCTCGATTCCTTTCGCCTCCCGGACAGCTTCCCCGAGCATTTTTGCGTAGAGATCATAGCCCACTGCTCCCATGTGTCCCGACTGCTCCGCGCCGAGCAGATTGCCGGCGCCCCGGATTTCCAGATCTCTCTTGGCGATCTTGACGCCGCTTCCCAGCTCCGTAAACTCACGAATCGCATGAAGGCGCTTCTCCGCATCCTCTTTGAGCATCTTGTCTTTTTTGTACATGAGAAAAGCATAGGAATTCCGGTTTGACCGTCCCACACGCCCCCGAAGCTGATAGAGCTGGGAAAGGCCGAGGCGATCAGCATCGCAGATGACCATAGTATTCACATTGGAGATATCCATACCGGTCTCTATGATGGTAGTGGCCACAAGGACATCGATCTCTCCGTTGATAAACCGGTACATCAGCTGTTCCAGTTCCGTCTCTTTCATTTTTCCGTGGGCGTACTCTACCACCGCGTCCGGAAGAAGCTTCCGGATTCTGTCCGTCATCTCCGCAATTCCCTTTACCCGGTTATAGACTACGAAGGCCTGCCCGTCTCTCGCCAGCTCTCTGGAGAGAGCCTCCCGGATCATCTCCTCATCATATTCCATCACGTAGGTCTGAATCGGCAGCCTGTCCATGGGCGGCTCCTCCAGGACGCTCATGTCCCGGATTCCGATCATACTCATATGAAGCGTTCTCGGAATGGGAGTCGCCGTCAGGGTGAGCACATCCACGTTCTGCTTCAACTGTTTGATTTTTTCCTTGTGCGTAACGCCAAACCGCTGTTCCTCATCCACAATGAGAAGGCCAAGATCTTTATACTTCACATCTTTGGACAATACTCTGTGGGTTCCGATCAGGATATCCACCGTCCCTGTTCTGACCGCTTCTATGGTTTTTTTCTGCTGGGCAGCCGTCCGAAAACGGCTGAGCATATCGATCTGCACCGGATAATCTTTCATCCTCTGCACGAAGGTAGTGAAATGCTGCTGCGCGAGAATTGTCGTCGGGCAGAGAAGCACCACCTGCTTGTTCTCCTGAACGGCCTTGAATGCCGCCCGGATTGCGATCTCCGTCTTCCCGTAACCCACGTCTCCGCAGACCAGGCGATCCATAACACGGCTGCTCTCCATATCCCGCTTTGTATCCGCGATGGCCTGCAGCTGATCCTCCGTCTCCTCGAAGGGGAACATCTCCTCGAATTCTCTCTGCCACACCGTGTCCTCGCCATAGCAGTAGCCCTTGGCCTGTTCTCTGGCAGCATAGAGAGCAACCAGATCTCTGGCGATATCCTTGACCGCCCCGCGCACCCTGCTCTTTGTCTTATGCCACTCGGCACCTCCGAGTTTATTGAGCTTCGGCTTGTGTCCTTCGCCGCCGGAGTACTTCTGCAGGACATCCAGCTGCGTCGCCTGCACGAAAAGGCTGCCTCCGTCGGCATACTCAATCTTCACATAGTCCTTGACTACATGATCCACGGTAATCTTTTCGATTCCC
This sequence comes from Eubacterium sp., assembly GCA_024684035.1. GTDB lineage: Bacteria > Bacillota > Clostridia > Lachnospirales > Lachnospiraceae > Bilifractor. Next base: position 36,581 of record JAIKXQ010000092.1, read on the forward strand.
CGGTAGACGCCGAGACCGTGATTCTCATGTACCACATAGTCTCCAACTGAGAGTTCGGAAAAATCCCGGATCCTGTCGCCGGACTTTGTCTTCGCCGAAGTTTTCCGCTTCTTCCTCTGCTCGGATCCGAAGATATCCGATTCCGTAATCAGCACATACTGCTGCATCGGATACTCAAAGCCCCGGCGGACATTTCCCCGGGTGACCATGATCTCCCCGGGCATGAGTTCCCGCCCCTCATCCTCCGTGAAGAAAGCATTGAGCCCCTCTCCCCTCAGTTCCTCCGCGAGGCGGGCGCCTCTGGTTCTGGATGCACAGAGGAGAACCACCCGGCAGCCCCTCTTCTTCCACGTCGTCAGATCCTTCACCAGAAGCGGAAACTGCTTGTTATAGGAGTTGACGGATCTGGCCGAAACCGCAAGGTGGCTGTCTACCTTGAAGGGGAGATGATGCTGCTCCATGAGATCAAGGGCAACCACACAGCGTCTGCTGAAATTATAGGTCAAAACCTCCTCATTGATCATCCGCTCTGCCTCCTGAGGCAGGATACTTCCCTCACCGAGACGGTGTTTCATGGCCTCTATGAATTCGTCCGATACTGCCTTCGCATTGTCCAGAAGTCTGGACGGTTCATCCAGGAAGCAGACCGTTCCTCTCGGGAAATAATCCGGAAACGTATTGGTAAGACTCCGTAAATAATCCGTCTTCTGTTTTTCCTGCATATCCCTGTCGAATCCCGGCTCCTCTGTGGCCGGATAGATCATGATTTCCTCCAGATTCTCCACCGAGCGCTGGCTCTCCGGATCAAAACACCGGATGCCGTCCACCAGATCGTCCCAGAACTCGATCCTCCAGGGAAGTTCTTCCGTCAGTGAATAAATGTCCACGATATCTCCGCGGATGGCGAATTGTCCGGCGCTCTCCACCTGAACCACCCGCTCATAGCCCATGGACGTAAGTTTTTCTGCGAGATCCGACAGCGGAATCTCTGTGCCCGCGGACAGCTTCAGTGTGTACTTTTCCAGCACGCGAAGAGGCAGAAGCCGGTCCATGCACCCCCCTGTAGAGGTGATAACTGTGACCTTCTTCTGCTCCATAAGTGCTTTTATGACCTGCATCCTCTGACGAGTCAGCAGATTTCCGGAAATATCCGCCTGATAAAAAATCAGATCTCTTCTTGGATAATACATGACCTCCGGATCGAAGAGACGGAAATCTTCGTAGATCTCCCTGGCTTTTCTCTCATTCTCCGCAACCAGAAGTGCCGCCGGTGCCTCCAGGGCGAGGGCGGCCGCCATGTGCGCCTTCTGCGAATCAAGGCAGCCCGATACTTCCGCGAATCCTTCTCCGGATAGGATCCTCTCCTTTAGTTCCTCATAGCCGTTGACAGCTGCCAGCGGTTGGATCAATGCCTTTTTCATGCTGTGTCCTTTTATATTTTCTGATTGAAAGTATTCATCGCCCTGTCGATCTCTCCGGCCACAATCATTTCCGCCGCATCGGCAGCACGTCCGATTCCTGCATCCACCAGCTCCCTGTCCGCCTTCGAAAACGGAGCCAGCACATAGTCCGCAAGATCCCAGCCGGCCGGCTTGTCGCCGATTCCGACCCGGATTCTTGCAAATTTGTCTGTTCCGAGATGCTGTATGATGTTTTTCATTCCGTTATGGCCGCCTGCGCTTCCTTTTTTCCGGATGCGAAGCTGACCGGGATCCAGGGATATATCGTCATAGATCACCAGGAGTTCGCTCTCCGGATCGACCTTATAGTAGTTCACATATGCCGCAATAGACTCTCCGGAAAGATTCATATACGTCAGCGGTTTGATCAGCATGACCTTCCGGCCGCCGATCAGCCCCTTTCCGTACATTGCCTTCATGTCTGTTCCGCCCTGGGGAATATTCCAACGGTCCACAAGCTCCGTGATGGTGTCAAAACCCATGTTGTGTTTTGTCTGATCGTATTTTCGCCCCGGATTTCCGAGACCAGCAATTAAAAACATCTGTAAAACCTCTTATCTTTTCCTGCATTAATTGAAATAGACATTCTCCACTGCCGGCGCTTCCGCACTCCGGATGGTGATCGCCTGGAACACCGGCTCTGTCTCCTGTGCCATGGGCACAAACTTGTAATCCACGCGGGCGGTCACCTCAACCCAGCTTCCCTCTGTAAGCTTCGGTGCCTCCTTGGTGTGGCAGAGATAACCGATATACTGCATGTCATCCGCACAGCAGGTCATGGCTGCCCGGGCAGGCATGAAATAATCAGAACCCACTTCTCTGCTCTTCAGCACCCTTCCCTTGAAGCGCACTTTTTTTCCTTCGTATCTCTCCCGGTGATCCGTGAGATCCACAAAGAAAATGCCATAGTCCACGTCATCAATCTCAATAATCTCCCCGGAGAGATCAAAGGGAACGGAGTCCTCGAAGATATCCACCGGCATTCCGTCGCCGTCAATAAACTGGATATCACAGGCCGGATTGATCACCTTGAAGTTCCTGCGGAAGGAAGACAGCGGCTGAGATTTGTCGGCGCGGTTGAAGAGAACCATATCGGCTCCCCGTCCCATCTCGCCGAAAAGAGACTGCATATTCTGCTGATACACCTGGAAGGTCGACGCGTCGATCAACACAATCTGCTGAACAATGCCCCAACCCAGGGGAAGTTTACTCTGCCAGAGGGCATCAACACCCCAGAGAGGGTTGTACTCGATGACAACCCGTCCCGGATGGTATTTTCTCTGAAGCGCCCGGAGAGCATCGTAGGTAAATTCCTCCTGCTCACTGATTGTCTCCACCACCGTGTTGTATTTCTGAAGTTTTTTCCCGTCAAATTCCTCTTCTCCCTCTTCTGTGTTGATCAGAAGAGTTGTCTCATCGATCTGAAAGTAGTCCTGAGCCATGGTAAAGTTCAGGAAGGACGTCTTTCCGGCCTCCAGAAAACCTGTGATCAGGTAAATCGGAACTGTTATTTCATTCTCACCCATCTGTATGTACTCCTATTTCAAGAATCTGTCTTACGCAAGCTTGAAGAGTTCTTTGAGCTTATCCTCTTTGAGCTCGGAGCCGATTACGCAGAGACGGCCTGTGTACTCCGGGTCTCCGGTGCGGACATCCGCCTCTTCCGGAACCATATCAAAGTAAATCCATGTGCCGTCGGTACTCTCAACCATTCCCTTTGCGCGGAGAACGAAACCATAGGTCTTGTCTGCAGAGAGTGCCTCCAGAATTTCTGTAATCTCTTCTTTTGTATATTTGCGGATGGTCTCCTGTCCCCAGCTGGTGAAGACTTCATCCGCGTGATGATGGTGGTGATGTCCACAGCTGCACTCCTCGCCGTCATGATGATGGTGATGGTGCTCATGCTCATCGTGATGGTGGCCGCAGCTGCACTCTCCGTCCTCATCATGGTGATGATGATGCTCATGCTCGTCCTCATCGTGATGGTGGCCGCAGCTGCACTCTCCGTCCTCATCATGGTGATGGTGGTGATGCTCATGCTCGTCCTCATCGTGATGATGGCCGCAGCTGCACTCTCCGTCCTCATCATGGTGATGGTGGTGATGATGCTCATGCTCATCCTCAACCAGGGAGAGATCAATCATTTTTCCCTCGATGGTATCCAGAACTTTCTTTCCGCTCAGCTCCTCCACCGGTGTTGTGATGATCGTAGCCTTCGGATTCAGTTCACGGAGAAGAGCCATGGCCTCCGCAACTTTCGCGTCTGTTGCCTTCGGTGTATCCATGCGGCTCAGGATAATCGTTCCGGCTGCCTCTACCTGGTTCTTAAAGAATTCGCCGAAGTTCTTGAGATACATTTTCGCCTTGGTGACATCAACAACCGTTGTGGCACTGTTTAATTCCAGATCACTCTCCGCATTTCTCTGAACCGCCTTAATCACATCCGACAGTTTGCCGACGCCGGAGGGCTCGATGACGATGCGGTCCGGGTGATACTTCTCAACGACCTCTTTGAGGGCTGTACCGAAGTCACCGACAAGAGAGCAACAGATACAACCAGAATTCATCTCTGTAATCTCGATTCCCGCATCCTTCAGGAATCCGCCGTCGATGCCGATCTCTCCGAATTCATTCTCAATCAGAACAACCTGCTGTCCCTTGAATGCATCTCCGAGAAGTTTTTTGATCAGTGTTGTTTTTCCTGCTCCCAGAAAACCTGAGATAATATCAATCTTTGCCATACTTATCACTCCTGACATATAAAATACATAGGTGTTTACCTGTTCATACGTTTCAAAAGCACTTGCGTGCAATTCAATATTGTACTACATATTTCCGACAAATCACAGACCAAATTTAAAGAGACGAAGGTTTCATCCCCCGTCTCTTTTTTGCAAATTCATCTATAAATTACTGTCCTGAAACCAAAAAATCACTAAGGATTCTGATATCTTCCGGATCCGAGCAAGTAATCTCCAGTTCCGGAATAGACGATTCATTGGAAAAAACATTTGCCAGCGATACATACTGGCTGAGTTTGGATTTCAGATTCAGTCTGTCTCCCTCTGCAGTTACAAGCTCCACCCGGCCGTTACACTTGTCCACCGTACTGAAAAAGCTGTCTACATCTGTGATATTCTGCAGTTTCATTTTGTTGCCTCCAGCCAAGCCTTTACATTCCATACGAATACTTATCAATTCCTGCACGAATCATATCACGCTTTTCTTCAAAAGAAAAGTCTGTTTCTCTATCTGACAATCTGTCCGAAAGATCCGCGGGAAACCTTCAGAATATCCGCCGGCGCGACACAGAGACTGAGTCCCACGCGTCCGCCGCTGATATATATTCTGTCATACTGTTCCGCGGAACTGTCGAGAATCGTAGGAAACTGCTTCTTCATGCCGATGGGACTGCAGCCGCCGCGTACATAGCCGGTCAGGGCCAGCAGCTCCTTCACATGTACCATTTCCACTGTTTTTTCCCCAACAACCTTCGCCGCCTTCTTCAGGTCGATCTCTTCCGCGATGGGAATGACCAGGACATAGTACTGGCCGCTCTTCCCTCTGGTCACGATGGTCTTGTAGGACTGATCCACCGGTGCGCCCGTGGCTTCTGCCATGTGCATTCCGTCGATAAATTCCTCACACTCGTAGGTCAGCACCTCGTAACTGACCTTGCTTCTGTCCAGAATCCGCATCGCGTTTGTCTTTGCTTCTTTTGCCATTTTTTCCTCACTGCGGAGCTCCGTAGAGATCCACCTCGTTGATGCAGGTATCGTCGTATTGCGTTCCCTTGTATACCCCGTCGATGGTCATCTTCAGAGAAGATGCCTCTACTTCTTCCGAGAGTTCTACACAGAATTCCTTCATCTCGTCCGGGAACGTCACCTGGAACTTTCTCGTCCCGAGTTCGAAGGTCATGGTCTGCGGTCTTCCGTTGGGTGCATAATAAGCGCCGGAACTGTACCAGTTTCCGAGACGCAGAACAAGAAACTTCACATTGTAGGTCTTGTCAAAGTGCAGGGTGATATTCTCTCCGATACCGTCTCCGTCCACGCCTTCCTGCCAGCTGCTCCACTGATAACCGTCCGTCAGCACAATGGGCGAGTTGTCTACCCCGTCCTGCTGAATCGTCGAAGACGCCTCTGCAGAAGACACTTCAACGAGTGAGTAACCCATGGACGCAATCTCGTCTTTTCTGTTGTCATCCGCCAGAGCTGCTGTCACAAGATCAGGGGCCGGCGACGGCTCCTGAGGCGGCTCTGTTGGAATCGGTGTGGACGTCACCTGCAGATCCGGATCCGGCACAGGAGCCTCCCCTCCCTTCTGCGCCTCCCGGATTTCCCTCTCGGAGGAATCCTGGGTAGCCGGTTTCGGCGTCGTCACAATTTTTACCTTCTGCGGCTGGTTGCTGTTTTCCTCACCGCTCTTCAATATCTTTGACATACCGAGCATCGCGGCAATTCCGGCCGCAAGTATCAGTATGATCAGAAGTATTCCGAGAATCAGAATCTTCTGTTCTCTTCGTCTCTCCCTTACTCCGTTCAATCTCCTGCCGCAGCGTATACATCTTCTCGCATCGTTTGGATTTTTACGACCACAGTACGGACATCTCATGTTCCAAATCTCCCCTTAAGTCAATCAATATCTCCACCTATCGTCAATACTAATCAGTTTACCAAATTTTTTCCTATTATCAACAGATTTCTCCTGCTCACGAAGATTTCATTTCCGTTTTTTGTCCGCTTTTCACGTTTTGGTCACGTTTGTCCTATACAATAACCTCAAATACACAGATCAAAGGAGGCTTCCTTATGAATCAGGAGCAGGACAACAATTCTTTTCCATACAGACAGGATCCTCAGTCCCCGCAGAATGCAGGTAACGGATTCGAAAGATATAACAACACCGGCGCGAACAACGGCCCCGGAAACGGATATAACGGCTATCCCGGAGGCGGTTTCAATCATAATCCGAACGGTTATCCCGGAAATTTCCCGCCCTCCGGAAACGGTCAGAGCACCGGCAATGAGCCGTCGGGCAGAGGCGGTAACGGCAAAAAAATCGGTATCTCCATTCTCTGCGGAGCCCTGGCAGGCGTCACAGCCACCGCGATTTTCCTCGGAGCAGTCTCCGTCACACTCCCGGGAATTGCAGAGAACTCCACCAAAGATTTCGAGAAATCTCTGAAAAAGACCATCGAGAAAGAAGTAGAGAAACTTCCTTCCACCATCGAAAAGAGCATCGAGAAAAACGCAAAAGATCTCTTCAATTCAAATGATAAAAAATCTAAATCCAAAGGTTCCGGTGAGGACTCAGACGACAGTTCCTCTGACAGCAGCGAATCTCCCACTTCTGCAAAGACTGGCGGATACCTGGGTATCGCCTGCGCGGAAGTTAAAGATCAAGAGGATTCCAAAGATATGCCGGAAGGTGTCTATGTCACAGATGTTCAGGCAGGAAGTCCCGCTTCCATGGCAGGCCTGAAGACCGGTGACATCATCACCGCTCTCAACGGAAAGAAGGTCGGCTCTGTCTCGGAATTGAAAGAGGCCATTGCCGAGAATAAGCCCGAAAGCAAGGTCACTCTCACGATTTCCCGGAAGAGCGGCAAAGAATACAAAGAATCCACCCACGACGCAATTCTGACCACATGGCCGGAGAGCTCCAACGATCAGCAGAACGCCGGCGGCATGACCAATCCCTTCGGTCAGGAGGATGACGGAGAATAAACGGTATCCGGGTTTCCCGGTAAAACAAAGAACAAAGTCCGCAAGCGGACCTCGACTCCCCCAGCCCCTCATTCCTGAGGGGAGCGCCGCAGGACTTTGGCGCGCGAGCAGAATCGCGAAGCGATCTTCCCATCTGCGTGCTGCGCATCCCGCGGAGCGTTTTGTCTCATGGGAAATTCGGAGGAATTTCCCATGAGACAACGCGAAACGCAGCGAGCGCTGCGAAGAATCACCTTCTTCGCAGCGCTCGCTTTTTTATCCTATACAATTGACCTGAATCAGACTCTTCAGTACTGCCCAGTTCTGCGGTGAACTCTCTGTGCAGATGATATTCTGCGCCGCCCCCAGCGATCCGGAATCCTCCAGCTCTCCCTGTGCAGCCCCGGGATTATTCAGAATGGAATCTCCGCTTGTCACGATCAGACTCCAGTTTGCCGCAAAGTTCTCCCTGGCTTCACGTCCAAGGGAAGAAAAAGCGCTTACGCAGGCGTTGGCCAGCTGTGTGTTGTCCGCATTCCTCACGCCATAGGTATTCGCCGTTGTCATGAGGCTGACTGCCGCCTCGTATGCCTTCAGGGTCACGCCACTGCAGCCAGCGCCCCAGCCGGTTCCATAGGAAAAATCCTGCAGAAGTTCCGCCGCAAAAGCATTCACATCCAGTGCTCCGGTTCCCTGTAATTCCGTGTTCTGATTCTCCGTTGCGCCGACGTTGCCGTTCTGCCCCTCCGCGGAAGAATTGGACTGAACGGACGAAGAGGAGACACCGGCATTCTCCCCTGCCGCACTGCCCTGCGTACCTTCTGCCGACTGTGCCCCGGAGCTGCCCTGAACCACTCCGTTAGCCGCCTGGCCGCCATTCGCCTGTCCATCGCCCTCCGGCTTTGATCCGATGGATTTGAGAGCGCTCAGAAAACCGCCTTCTTCTTTCTGCACATTCTGCGTGTCACCGGCCTGTTCAGCAACCTGCCTCTCGCCGGCATTTGCCGTTGTCACAAATTTTCCGTTCTCCATGGCGCAGCCGGAAAACAGAGAAACTGCCATCACTCCCGCAAGTACTGCTGCATATTTTTTATTCATAAACTCCCCCCTTGTGTCCGAATAACGTATTCCCGGCAATCACAGCCCCATGCATTCCGTGAATAACTTTCGCTTAACCCTCTATGCAAAAACGGATATATACCCTTCAGTAATCTTATGTAACATAAGCATCATACACAAAGGAAATCTCGCGGCTGTCACATCACGGCTTCTTTGTCATGCAATAAGCAAAATATTCTGCCTCTTTTTATCTTTTATTTTGTATCTTTTTCACATCATTTGTTTTTGGGGTCACAGCATATTACCTAACTTACTTTTTTATTATATTTTTCTTGTAACTGAATCCTCCGCCAATCCGGCTTTCTCCTCAGATCCATGGGATACCGCCACCTCGTACGTCAACCTTTTCAATTCAGAAGGTTGACATATTTCGGAATAAAGCATACAATCTCAGTTGGCAAACGCTTCGCAGCCCCGCTGCAAGTATTGTGTTTAAACTAATCTCAGGGGGTATACCATGAAAACAGCAAAAATCAACCCGGCAACCATGACAGCCGTCGCCGTTATGACAGCGGTGATGTGTATCTTCGGACCAATGTCCCTTCCCATCGGTCCTGTACCGATCTCGCTGACGGTCTTCACCGTCTTCCTCGCCGTCTACATTCTCGGTCCCTGGAAAGGAACCCTGGCCTATCTCATCTATCTTCTGGTGGGACTGACCGGCATACCGGTATTCTCCGGTTACAGTGCCGGTCCGGAAAAACTCTTCGGCATGACAGGCGGCTACCTCATCGGCTTTATCCCGATGGCGCTGATCTCCGGAATCTTCATTGACCGTTTCTGGAAAAAAATCCCGTTGCAGGCAGCCGGCATGATCCTCGGCCTTCTAGTCTGCTACGTCTTCGGAACCACATGGCTGGCCATCATGGGAGGCATGACCTTCTCCGCAGCACTCAAAGCCGGCGTCCTTCCCTTCGTCGTATTCGACCTCATCAAGATCGCCGTCTCCATATCCATCGGCCGCGCCGTCCGCATCCGCCTCACACCGGTCCTGCAGTTCCAACGGGAAACCACATGAGTTTTCATTAAGCACAGAAAAACAGAAAAAAACTCCGCAGAAAAATGTCCACGGACATTTTCTGCGGAGTTTTCTTACTGTCATAAGTTTCTGTTATCTCGCCACGTCGAAGACACGCAAAAGGCCTTTTATGCGCAAACAAAACCGCGTAAGGGGCAAAGTCATACAACACGAACATTAGGAAGCTGAGGCCGGAAGCGCGAGCATAGCGCAGGTGGGATGAGCACGTCTGAGACCGCTTTGTACACTATCAACCATGCTCATGTGCAAAGCGGTCGAGTTTGCGAAGAGCACCTGCAATAGGCGGCGGAGCGCTGACAACGAAGCGACGTGTGAGTGTGTATGCTTTGTCCCTTTACGCGGATTAGCATTTCGGATAAATCAACGCAAAACAAAATGCCGTCCCCAGTACCTTTCGTACCAAAAACAGCATTTTCAAGTGCGCGATCGGGGACTCGAACCCCGGACAAATAGATTAAGAGTCTACTGCTCTACCAACTGAGCTAATCGCGCTTATATGATATTGTCTGTCGCTGTGCGGCTGTCTGCCTCAACAACGATGTTGATTATAAGCCACTCTGAAACAAAATGCAATACCTTTTTTTATTTTTTTTAAACTTTTTTTCTGAGCCATCAAAAGATGATCAGACGACCGGATTTTTTCGCCCTTTTTCGCATCGCAGTTGCTTTGGGAAACGCTGATCAGAGCGTTTCCCATGCCGCTGTCTGAATCTTATTTATTTCTCTCGATGGCTTCCTCGAAGCTCTCGGAATCCTTTGCTCCCACCAGCTGATCCACCAGCTCGCCGTTCTTGATGAACAGGAAATTCGGGATGCTCTGTACGCCGTATTTTGCGGCGATGTCCGAATTATCATCTACATTGAGCTTTGCGAACTTAACGTCCTCATAATCCTCTGAGAGGCTCTCCAGCACCGGTCCCATCATCTTGCAGGGTCCGCACCAGTCTGCGTAAAGATCTACAACTACCAGACCCTCGGCCTTGAGTACCTCTTCGTCGAAATTGGATGCATTGATCTGCTTAACCATTGTTCTTCCTCCTTTTTATCCGTGAAAGACACCTTTGTTGTCTCATTATGTTCTGTTGAGATTACAGTATCACATAATTCAATTGCATGCAACCTTTTTGTGATTTTATTTTTTTCCTACGAGGATTCCCTGCCTTCTGATCCATATACGGGGAGAATTGCCCCTCTGTATCAGCGAACCGGCGCAGCGATGAGTTTGCAGATCGGATTTCCTTTGGAAGAAAACTTTTCTTCGTACTCCGTCATGACATTTCCGCGGTTCATCTCTTCGTTGTGGTGAAGATCAAAGGTGTGTTCTTTCACGTCCCAGCCGTAATCCCCGATTTCTTCCAATGAAAAATCAAAGAGCTGTCTGTTGTCCGTCTTGAATTCAAGAACCGCCTCCTCCTTCATTACCTTTTCATAGAGGCAGAGGAAGTTTCTGGAGGTCAGTCTGCGCCCCTCATGTCTGTCCTTGGGCCAGGGATCCGAGAAGTTCAGATATATGCCATCAATCTCTTTTTCATCAAAAACCTCGCAGAGTTTTCTCGCATCCATACGGATGAAGCGGAAATTACAGTTTTCCGGCCGTCCCGGTCTGGATGTGACGCCTGCCGGGATCTCGATGACAGATTCCGGATCTCTGCCCTCCAGCTCCGCTCTGGCTCTCTCTGTGCGCATCTCGGCTTTCTGAACAGCCCGGAACATGACACTGTCATACATTTCTATTCCGATGAAATTCCTCTCCGGATATTTCTCTGCCATATCCATCAGGAAGCGTCCCTTTCCCATGCCGATCTCAATATAAAGCGGCCGGTTGTTTCCAAAGACCTCCGCCCATTTTCCTCTGTGAGTCTCCGGCTCATGGATGACATATTCGCTTGCCCGGATCACGTCCACGGATCCCGGTATATTTCTAAGTCTGGACATTTTCTTTCCTCCGTTGTTCTTATATCAACGTCAGCAGGCAGACCTCGACTCCCCTTCGTCCACTGTGAGGGACACACTGTGAGACGAGGGACACGTCTGTTCACATCCCGAAACTCTGCCGACAGGCTTAAATATAGCATATTCGTACTCTGCACGCAAAAGATTCATTTTAGAAACGATTCATGCAATTGTCAGATAATTGTAACATTCAGCAAACAATTTTTACCCCACGGATTCAGTGGTTTGACATCGCCAAAGTCAAGGGTTTTGTACAACTTTCCGCCGGTTCTGCCCTTTTTGGGAAATGTGAACAAAACGTCCGTTCTTTGGATTTACTTATGTGACCCTTATTTTTCCGGCCATTTTTTGTTGATAAAGTGTATAACTTAGTTGATAACTGGAAAAACCGTGGGATTAGGCCATTTTTTCATGTGCATAACTTCATTTGTCCACAAATCCTGTTTTTGATAATTCCCTCTTGAAAATTCGAGATTTGTGCACTTTTTAACAATGATAATTTTGTATACAATTGCTTCAACTTTTCTTAACAAATACAAGCCATTTCTTTTGGTATTATGTTCGAAAACGTGACCGCAGATGACCGAAATCATGTGACTGACAGCGGTATACGGATAAGATTTTCTTTTGTTCCGTTACGAATCTTTTCAAGAAGGGGAACCCCGGATCGGCCTTTGCCGCCCCGTGGTTCCCCTTCTTCAGGCTTCATTCTGCAAGTATTCCTGCAATTTTCATCCGAAACTGCTCATCCATGGATATTCTTCCCGGAAGCCTTCCCGGAACATCACGTCTTACGCTTATTTCCCGTACGCCTCTGCCAGCTTCTTGAAGGCCGGAAGGCTTCCCTGAATCTGCTCGGTAGTCACGCAGTAGGCAATGCGGACATAGCCCGGTGTTCCGAAGCTGTCTGCCGGAACCAGAAGGAGCTCGAAATCCTTAGCTCTCTCACAGAAGGCAGAAGCATCGTCCTCCAGCGCCTTCATGAACAGATAGAAGGCTCCGTCCGGGTAGACACAGGTAAATCCGTACTCTGTCAGGGACTTGTACAGCAGATCTCTGTTTGTCTTGTATACGGAGAGATCCGACACCATGCCTGCACACTTCTCAATGACATGCTGAGCCAGGGAAGGCGCGCACACATAGCCAAGGGCACGACCTGCGCCACAGATTGCCGCGTAAATATCTCCTGCGCCCTCAACCTCATCCGGCACAAGAATGTAACCGATCCGCTCTCCCGGAAGGGAAAGGGACTTGCTGTAGGAATAGCATACAATCGCGTTTCTGTAGTACTTTGTCATGTAGGGAACCACAACGTCCGCATCGTAAACAAGCTCGCGGTATGGCTCATCTGTAATCAGATAGATGGGATGGCCGTACTCCTCCTCTTTCTTCTCCAGGTAGGCAGCCAGCTTCTTCACGCTCTCCTCGCCGAACACAACGCCGGAGGGATTATTCGGGGAGTTGACGATCAGCGCCTTCGTGCGCTCTGTCACAGCCGCGTCCAGTGTATCAAAATCGATCTGGAAGGTATCCGGATCTGTTGCGGCCGTCACCAGTTTCGCCCCTGCGGTCTCCACAAATACCCGGTACTCCGGGAAAAAAGGTGTGAAAGTGATAAACTCATCGCCCTCTGTGACAAGTGCTGTAATGCTGATCTTCAGAGATGCGGCGGCACCGCAGGTCATATAGAGATTGGAAGCCTTGAAAGCTGTTCCGAAGCGGCAGTTCAGGTCATCGACGATAGCCTGACGGGTGTCATTGTCTCCGGCCGCGGATGTATAGCCGTGCAGATACACATCGTTGTTGTTGTCGATGAGCTCCTTGAAGGCCTCATTGACAGCTGCAGGCGCCGGAACATTCGGATTTCCGATACTGAAGTCAAATACCTTGTCCTCGCCGATCTCCGCTTTTCTCTTCTTGCCGTACTCAAAGATCTCACGGATCTTTGACGGGGCTTTTCCCAGTGCTTCCATTGTCTTGTTGATCATAACTTTATTTCCCTCCCAAGTCGCACGGAATATATATACATCTCGCCCACCTCTGTCCCGGTGATCCGGGTCAGGGCCGCGGCATAATACTCCAGCTGTTTATGATATTTCTCCACCAGTTCACGCTCGTCCGGGTTCCCATCAGCATCCAGGCTGTGGATCCTGTCCGTCTTGTAGTCCACAAGCACATACTTTCCTTCCTCCGAAAAGTATGCGTCGATCGTTCCCTGTACCAGAATATTTTCGCCCTCCGGCCACTGACTGTCAATATCTTTTGCCGGAATATCCATCACAAAAGGCTGTTCACGGTGGAGGGTTCCCGCGTCGGAAGCCGCCTTCATTCTCTGCCCCAGACCACAGGCCAGGAAGCGGACAAAATCAGGTGTGTACATGCAGGCGTCATCTTCTCTTGTCATGAGCCCCTTCTCCAGCATCCTCTTCCGCTCCGCCTCTACAAAGGCCGTCCGTTCCTCTTCCGTAGCTCCCGGACGCAGCTTTCCGTAATCCAGGCACTCCAGGAAATGGTGATAGACCGTACCTCTGGAGGCGCCGGTCTTCTCTTCCTCATCCGTTCCCCGCAGGAATTTCGGAATCAGCTCCTCTTCCTCCGGTTCAAAAACGGTTGCCGCCGGCAGCTCATCCTCCTGCAGTTCTGTCCTCTGAGCCCTCTTCTTGATTTCCGTCACGGTGAGCTTCGCGGGCATTTTTTCCTGTTCCTCATAAGGATAGGAAAAAGCGCGCACTTCCTTCATCAGGCGGTTCACCTCCGGCTCAAAGATTTTCTTCTCCTCCGGAAGCTTTGCGAGATTGGTGATCTCCTCAAGCACCGCAGACCGCTGCATCTTCTCCGACACTTCGCCTGCTGCAAGTTCCCCGGCCTCCACCGCGTGAAGCTTCATATCCTTTTCCTCCGGGATCACTGCAAGAATCATCTCAAGGAACGTCTTTGCGGACAAAAGGGCAGTAAAATCCATCGGGGATGCGAGCATCCGCTCCACCGTCTCATCCTGCCCGCTCTCCCGCTTCATGCGGAAGTTGTTCTGCATGGCAACGGCGGCAGTAAGTTTCTCTGAATCGGAGACCTGACCCGTGAGGATCAGTTTTTCCTCCGCTCTGGTCAGCGCCACATAGAGCACCCGGAGTTCCTCTCCGTACATCTGCTTTTTCATATGATTCTGCATGACTCTGCGGTAAACGGAAGGATACTGCACCCGCTTTTCCGGATCTGACACCTTCAGACCAAGCCCCAGACTTGCGTGCCGGAGCACCGGTTTTGTGGTATCCGCCTTGTTGAATTCGCTTCCCAGGGCGGAGACAAAGACCACCGGAAACTGCAGTCCCTTGCTCTGATGGATGGTCATAATCCGGACGGTGTCATCCGCCTCGCTGTTCAGATTCACTTCACCGTAATCCACGGAGTATTTCTTCAGGCGGTCAATGTAGCGGATGAAATTAAACAGACCGTGATAGCTGGTCTTCTCATAGTCCACGGCTTTCTCAATCAGCATCTTCAGGTTTGCTTCCCGCTGTTCGCCCGCCGGCATGGCCGCCGCCCACTCTCCGTATCCGGTCTTCTCGAGAACCTCCCGGATCAGTTCGTGAACTTCCGTCCGGGGAGCTCTTGCCCGGAAATCATCCAGCTGTTCCACAAATTTCCGCAGGTTTTCATCCTGCTCTGCGAGAGCCAGAACCGCATCGTACAGGAGAGGAACCTTTCCTTCCTCCATACCGCCCTTTGCCCGGATCCATGCCAGATCCTCATCGTCCAGCCCTGCGATCGCTGAGCGGAGCACGGCCGCCAGAGGAATATCCTGCCTCGGGTTGTCGATGAGACGGAGATAATTCAACACCGTGGCGACCTCGATGGTGTCAAAAAAGCCTTCTCCCGAGAGGGCGTAGCAGGGGATTCCCGCCTCCTTAAGCACCTTCACCCAGACTTTTCCCCAGCGCTTCGCCGAGCGGAGAAGAACTACAATATCCCGGTAGCGAAGAGGACGGAGCTCATCTCCTTCTCCTCTCACAAGCGTCCCGGCCATGAGATTGCGGATCTTTGCCGCAACTGCTGCCGCCTCCAGTTCCATGCGCTCTTCCGGTGATTTATAGGAAGAAAAAGGCTCCTCCTCCCGGTTGATGACCAGAAGTTCCGTCTGCGGAAAGGAAGGATCCGCCGGTTCCGGGTAGGAAGCTTTATAGTTGAGAAAAGCCTTGTCGTCGTAGCGTATGCCACCGACCTCCGGAATCATCAGCCGGCGGAACAGGGCATTGGAAGAATCCAGCACTTCCTTCCTGCTCCGGAAGTTTCTGGTCAGATCGATCCTGACCTGTGTACTCTCCGGGTCCGGAAGATAGGTGTTGAATTTCTCCAGAAACAGCTCCGGCCTCGCCATACGGAAGGCATAGATGGACTGCTTCATATCTCCGACCATGAATCGGTTGAACCTTCCGTCCTCGTCGCCGGAGACCGCCTTCAGGATCCTCTCCTGCAGGAAGTTGCTGTCCTGATACTCATCGATCATCACCTCCCGGAAGGATTCCGCCAACTCCTTTGCGGCGTCCGTCCGCAGGGTGCGGCGGCCGTCTTCATCCTTATCCAGAAGAATTTCCAAAGCGAAGTGCTCCAGGTCATTGAAATCCGCAATGTTCTTTTTTCTTTTCTCCTCTGAAAACGCCTCCCGGAACCGGAGAACCAGGCGAACCAGCTCCTGCACGTAGGGACGGAGAATCTCAAATTCCCGGACAATGGCACCAATGTTGTTCCCGAAGGTGTTCTTTTGCAGCTCTTTGACCTGTTTTTTCACATCATCCCGAACCGTCGTGATTTTCACCCAGCGTGAATCCTCGGCCTGAATGTCTTTCGATCTTCGAAGAGTGCCGAATTTCAGAGATGCAAAAGCATTGGCGCAGGCCTGATAATCTGTCGCTTCTCCCAGAGCTTCCAGCATTTCGATATCAGCGACCAGTGTCTTGCAGGCTGCGTCTCCGAAGGCCTTTACGCCTTCCTCCGCGATCTCCCGCATGCGGTCGGTCTGCAGACGGAGGACAGCCATGGCGTCTCCCATCATCTCCCGGAACCATCCGGTCTGCTGAAGGTCTTCCTCCGTTTTTGCGTCGTATACCTTCACGCATTCCGAGAGCCAGACTTCCGGATCCGGATCACTCATTGCGTAACTGTATATATCGAGGATCATCTCCTCCAGAGCGCGATCTGTTTTTCCCGGAGCATAGGCCTGTGTCAGACGAAGAAACTCCGGCCTCGCCTCCGCATATTCTTCCTCCAGAAGGTCATCCAGCACCTGCCCCCGCAGAAGGCTGAGTTCCCCCTCCTCGGCGATCCGGTATCCCGGATCCAGACCGATCCTCTGGAAATAGTTCTGGATCACATGGGTACAGAAACCGTCGATGGTAGTGATCAGCGCGTGATGAAGAAGTACACCCTGCTGCTGCAGATGATCGTTCTCCGGGTCCTCCTCCAGCAGAGCTGCAAACTTCGCGCCGATCCTCTCCTTCATCTCGCCGGCCGCCGCCCTCGTAAAGGTCACAACCAGCAGCTGATCAATATCCATGGGGCTGACCGGATCCATGACCAGCTGCATAATGCGCTCCACCAGAACTGCCGTCTTTCCGGATCCCGCTGCCGCGGAGACAAGAAGATCGCTGTTTCTCTGGCTGATGACTCTTTCCTGTTCATCCGTCCATTTTGTGGCCATCTCAGTCGTCCCCCTTTCCTGTCAGTTTTTCTCTCATAGCTTTCATTGCCTCTTCCGGTTTCATCTTCTGAACCTCCCGGTAGGAATATCCCGGAATTTTCTCATCAAAACCGCAGACACTGCGATACGGACAATACGCGCAGGCGAATCCCGCCTGTCCGCCGTCCGCAGAGACCGTGGGCTTCGCATCGGCCTCCCCGCGGATAATCCCGCGCCCGATCTCCCGCACCTTCTCGTCCGCGTACTGACAGATGGTCTCGAAATCGGTGATGTCAGCAGTTCTGGATCCGGCTCCCAGGAAACTGCCCGTCTCTTTATTCGGACTCTTGTTGAGTTTCACCGGTATGACAGTGGAAGCCACTCCCGGCGCAAGTGAGTGATCCATCAGCTTGAGCACATCCAGATCCGCATTCAAGAGGCCGTCCGGCCGAAGCTTCTTCAGGATCTCCTCCAGCCTCTGATCCTCCGCCGTGGGCTCAATCCAGGGATCGTCAATGTGATAATAGAAGATACCTGCCGGAAGGACTTCCGCGCCCGGCTCCGCCTTCTGCCTGCACTCCATAACAGCATTGAGGTAGACCGTCAGCTGCAGCTGCAGGCCGTAGTAGAGCTGTCCCAGATCCAACGTGGTCTTACCGGTCTTGTAATCGATGATTTTCACATAGTGGCCGCCCTCTGTCCGGCAGTCGTCGATCCGGTCTACCGTACCCGTGAGTTTCATCTCCGTTCCGTCCTCCAGACTGAAATGCAGAGACTTCACCTCCTCATTCGTCCGGAACCGGAACTCGAAATCCGTGGGTTCAAAACTGCCCATGCGAATCTGCTCATCCAGTGCCCAGACCGTACGGTGAAGGATCTCGCGGATCCGCTCCAGCATATGCCGGTTTCTCTGTGAACTCTGCATAATGGTGTTTCCGTAGTCAAAGGCCACTTCGTCGAGTGCCTCATCTGCCACCCTGTTGCGTTCCCCGTCTCCCAGGGTTCCCCAGCGGATTTCCCGCTTTCCGAGGATTTTCGCGTATCTCTCCAGCGCCTTGTGCAGAATACTTCCGTAGTCTGCGGCGTTGAATTCATACTCCTCCCGCTCCCGCAGGCGAAGCCCATAGTCCAGAAAATGCCGGAAACTGCACTCGGCGAAGTCCTCAAGCCTCGTAATGGAGACCTGAAGCTTATCGCCATAGAGCATCCTTGCCAGCTGCATGCCGATGCCCTTCGCCGGATTCTTTGTAGAGACGGCCGAAAGAAGACGCTGTGCCTCTTCCCTTCCCTCTTCACTCTGCCACAGCGTGCGGAGAAGCTCATTGAAATCCGCCCCGGGAAGCTCATCCGGAATCATCTGGAGTCCCTGCAGAAGCAGAGACATTCTGCCCTTGGGTGTCTCCAGAAGAAGGGTCGGATCCTTGCGGTAGATCTCCTCTGCCGACCGGATCTCAAGCCGGCTGTACAGTCGCTTTACCACACCGATCAGATAGGAGGGAAGCAGGGCACCGCCCTCCACTCCCGAACGGCTGTAGGAAAGGCAGAGCCTGTCTGAGGGCTTTGTCATGGAGAGGTAGAGATAGAAACGCTGCTGATACATCTGTTCCTTTGAGGTAGGAGAGAGTTCCACGCTGTCCCCTGCAAGAATCTGACGGTCATGCTCCGAGAGGATGCCCTTGGCAGCCACCGGTTTCGGAACAATCCCCTCATTGACCCCCGCAAAGAAGAGCACCCGGATCTTCCTGAGTCTCGTTCTCTCGATATCACCGGTCATCACCTGGTCTTCTCCCGGAGGCACCAGTCCGATATTGATCTCCTCAAAGCCGGCGTCCAGAATACTCTGGAAGTCCGCCAGCTTCATTTTTTCCTCTCCCAGGACCTCCACGATCTTGTCCAGAAGATCTATGACTGCGCCGTAAATCTGTCCGTATTCCCCGGCAGACACAGCATCACCGTTTTCCTGAAAGCCAAGCTTCATCTCCGCCATTTTTCTCTGGATCCCGTGCCCTGCCAGCAGACGGTACACCGCCTCCGCTTTGCTTTTCACCGTGGTATTCCGCCTGTGCATCGCCTCATGGAATTCTCGTGTCTCATCCGCGAATTTCTCCCGGATCTCGTTGTAGAGAAGGAGCTCGTCCTTGTCCATATACCGCGGGCAGCGCGTCCAGCTCTCGTCATATTTTTTTCTTCCCCGGATCCCGAGCGCGCGGCAGTAGTTCTCCATCCTGTCCGTCTCCTCCCGGGACAGGTCGCCAAGCCCCGTCCGAAGGAAGCGGAATACACTGTCATAGCTGTAATTC
Source organism: Eubacterium sp. (assembly GCA_024684035.1). Classification (GTDB taxonomy): domain Bacteria; phylum Bacillota; class Clostridia; order Lachnospirales; family Lachnospiraceae; genus Bilifractor. Next base: position 55,837 of record JAIKXQ010000092.1, read on the forward strand.
TGCACCACCATATCAATGGCTGAGCGAATAAACTCCACCATGGGATTGGTCATGACCGCCTTCTTCTGATCGACAAAAAAAGGAATCCCGCACTCGGAAAAAATATTTTCAGCCAGTCGACCGTAAGTGGAGAGATCCCCGCTCACCACGGCAAAGTCCCGGTAGCGGTACCCCTCCCTTCGAACCATGCGGAGGATCTGCTCCGCAATCATGCGGATCTCCTGCTCCGGATCCTTCGCCTGGGTGACGGTGATCTCCTTCTGTTCTCCTGCGTACGCCTCCCTCCGCCTGCTGCGGAAGAGATTCTGCTCCAGATAAGCGAGCGCGGGGCTGCCTGCAAACCTCCCTTTCTCTCCCGCTTCGATCCAGCGGACCGGCGCGATCTCACAGCGGCTCTCTTTTGCCAGCCCAAGAACTTTCCGGTACATCTCATAACTCATATGGAAGAGCCGGTGTTCACTCTTTCCTCTCTCCAGTTCTTCTGACGAGGGAACCGTCAACACCACCCGTACCTTAAGGGCAAGAGAAAGAAGTTCCCTCACCACCTGATGTTGAACGGGCGTGAAACCGGTGAAGCCGTCCAGAACAATGACAGAATCCTTCACCAGCGTTGAATCCCCGATCACATGGCAGAGTCTCTCCGGAACTTCCTCCTTTGTGAGATAGTGCTCGTCGATATAATCGCGAAAGGCTGTGTACACCGTTCGGATGTCCTCCAGCTTCAGGGAGAGTCTTCCCCTGTGGGCCGCCTCTCCATGCCGGATCCACTCATCCAGATCCTCCGGCTCGACCCGGTACTGCATCAGCTCAGAGATCAGGGATTTCATCTGGGAGACTGCTCCCGGACGGCCGAGAGCCCTTTCCATCAGCTTCAGTTTTTCCTGACGCGCAGCAATTACCTTCTGCACAATGAGGCTCTTTCCGATATCTTCGAGGACAGGCAGATCATCCCCGCCGACTTCGGCAAATACACGCCAGGCCAGTCGGTTGAAGCTGAGGACATCCACGTTCATCAGCCCCCTCTTGGGGTGCATGCGGACAATCTCTTTCTGCGTCTGCATCGTAAACTGCTCCGGAACAATAACCAGAAACTGCCGGTCCGGTTCCGCCAGCGATTCCCGGATGATCTCGCTGTACACCTGATAGGATTTTCCCGCGCCGCTGCTTCCGGCAATAAATTCCAGTGACATAGTTTTTCTCCACCTGCCTTTTACGTTTAATAAAAAAGAATGTCGCTAGCGACATTCTCGCGCCGAGCGCGGATGCAACGCATCTACATATCGCGCGAGTGCGCATCCCACGGAGCGTTTTATCTCATGGGAAATTCAGAGGAATTTCCTATGAGATAAGAGAGAGTTTCGCGCACGAAACTCTCTCTTCACAATTACACAGCCTGCGAAGCGTTTTTTCTCTCAGAAAATTCAGAGACTTACCTGTGAGTCAGACTTACTCTTCCGCGTCAAAGACGTGTATGTTCTTCATTGCTTTCTCTTTGGCCTTTTCCAGGATCTGCTTCAATTCCTCCACTTCAAAGGTGTATTTCTCGCCGCAGAAATGGCACTCGATCTCGATGGGTTTTCCGTCTTTGATCATGGACGAAAGCTCTCTGCTTCCTGTGCTGACCAGAACCTTTGTGACCCTCTCTCTGCTGCAGTTACAGGAAAAACCTGTGGGTATGGTATCCAGGATCTCCAGATCCATTCCCTCAAAGAGATACTCCAGCATCTCCTCCGGTGACATTCCCTGATCCAGCATCTGTGTCACAGAGTGTACACTCGTAAGTCTCGCCTCCAGACGGTCGATGGTGGCGTCCTCACAGCCGGGCAGCAGCTGAATGATGAAACCACCGGCACAGCGCACCGTCTGATCCGTGTTCAGCAGAACACCGAGGCCGACAGAAGAAGGAACCTGCTCGCTGACCGCAAAGTACTCGGTGAGATCCTCCGCAATTTCTCCGGACACCAGCCGGATCTGACTGGAGTAGGGATCTCCGAACTCCTGATCCCGGACAACCGTCAGTGTTCCGTCACCCACGGCACCGCCTACGTCCAGTTTGCCCGCATACTTCGGCTCATTCCACACAAAAGGCTGGAAGACATAGCCCTTGACTCTGGAGGCGGAGTCCGCGGTCACCTGCAGTCCCTGCATGGGACCGTTGCCACGAATGGTCATGGTCAGGAGATCATCTTCGCCCTTGAGCATGGCCCCCATCATACTTCCCGCTGTCATCAGTCGTCCCAGGGCCGCTGTACAAACCGGACTTGTCTTGTGCCGGTTCCGCGCCTCTTCCACAAGACCTGTGGTCTTTGCCGCAAAACAGCGAATCTGCCCGTGGGCTGCTGTTCCCCTCACGAGATAGTCCCTGTGCTCATTCTTCCACTGTTCCATATCTGTAATCTTCGAATCCATGTTCATTTTCTATCCTCTCTGTCTATGTTCCCCTATAGCGGTTGCATTCATCGTCCCATCACAGTGGCCGGTTCAGATCCTCCGACACCCCGTTTACTTTTCCATGTTCACGGGCGATGAAAGTCAGCCGCTGACTTTTCTCCGACGGCGCCTCATCCGTGTAGGCATCAAAGACTCCTTCAAAAATCATTCCCGCTCTCTCCAGAAGTTCCCGAATCCGTACCGCTGTGTAGACCTTCTGTACGTGAACCTCCTCATATCTGCGGTAGAGAAGTCCGTTCCCGTCCTCATCCTCCGGCACAAACAAGGTCAGCACATATTCATTGGTCTTCGTCTGCGGATCGTAAGCATTCTCCCAGATAAAGCTTCCGTCCTCCCGGCTGTCCGCGATGGTGCTGTTGCCGATGCCTGCATACTTCGCCTCCGTGGTCATATCGAAGACAAACAGTCCGCCGGGATCCAGATAGTTGTTGACCAGCCGGAACACCTGAAGCAGATCCCTGTCCTCCAGAAGGTAGTTGAGACAGTCACAGACACTGACCACCGCCCGGACGGTGCCGTACAGTTCGAACTCCCGCATATCCTGATTGAGATAGAGGATATCATGTCCGGACTCATATTTTTTCTCCTGAGCCTCTTCCAGCATATCCATAGAACTGTCGATGCCGATGACCTCATAACCCTCACCGGCCAGAAGCTCCGACATCGTTCCCGTGCCGCAGCCCAGTTCGCAGATCAAACCGTTCTCGATTCCGTCTTCCTTCAGAACCTTTGTCAGATATCTGCTCCACCCTTCATAATCCACGTTGTCCATGAACAGATCATAGACCCGGGCAAAACTCTCATATTCGCTCATGTTTCTTCCTTTTAATTCTCTGTTTTCGGGGCGGCCACTACAAATTGACGCGGCCTTCGTTTTTCCAAACAGTCAATTCAGTATATCACCTTTTTCCGCCGCTGTCTTGCCGCAGCTGTTGACACTGCCCTATTCAGATTCTACAATATCACTGATTAGGAGCACTGCGTCGTCAGTGTTTCTTTTATGCCCTTACCGCACAGTCAGCGCCGGAAGACTTTCTTATACAGACAGAAAGCTCTGTGTCGGTCATTGCAGAAACACCGGTTCAGCACATCACAAACGGAGAACTATTATATGGAAGAATTACAGACAAAACCCAAAGAGAACAAAATGGGAACCATGCCCGTGGGAAAACTACTGTTTACCATGGCACTTCCCATTATCATCTCTATGATCATCCAGGCGCTCTACAACATTGTGGACAGTATGTATGTATCGGAGATCAATGAGGGGGCTCTGACCGCCGTCTCTCTGGTCTTCCCGATTCAGAACCTGATGATCGCCATCGCAACAGGAACCGGCGTCGGTATCAACGCCCTCCTGTCCCGTTTCCTGGGTGAAAAAAAATTCGAAGACGCCAACAACGTGGCTCACCACGGAATTTTCCTCGGTATCATCAGCAGTCTTGTCGTTTCGGTACTGATGTTTACCCTTGCGCCTCACTTCATACGGATTCAGACAACGGATCCTGCCATCTACGACGGCGGTGTCATTTACATGAGAATCTGCTGCGGCCTCAACTTCGGTATCTTCATGCAGATCACGCTGGAACGACTGCTCACTGCCACGGGAAAAACACTCTGCACCATGACCAGCCAGGGAATCGGCGCCATCATCAACATCATCATGGATCCCCTTCTGATCTTCGGAATCGGACCTTTCCCGGAGATGGGCATCGCCGGAGCAGCAGCAGCTACCGTCTTCGGACAGTGTGTGGCAGCCTGCATCGCGCTGACCCTCAATCTTCGCCTGAATAAAGAAATCCATATCAATATGCGGAAGTTCCGGCCGAATCTCCCGCTGATCGGAGAGATCTACAAGATCGCCATTCCGTCTATTGTTATGGTCAGCATCGGATCCGTCATGACCTTCGGTATGAATATGATCCTGATCCGCTACCTTGAGTCCTCGACAGCTGCCGCCGTCTTCGGCGTCTACTTCAAGATCAACAGCATTATCTTCATGCCGATCTTCGGTCTGAACAATGCCATGGTTCCGATCATCGCCTACAACTACGGCGCCAAGCACCGGCTGCGCATCCGCCAGACCGTCCGCCTGGCCGCTACCTTTGCTGTGTGCCTGATGCTCATCGGAATCGGACTTTTCTGGATCGTGCCGGACAAGCTGCTGGGTATCTTCCACGCCTCAAAGAAGATGCTGGCCATCGGTGTCCCGGCACTTCGAACCATCAGTATCAGCTTTATCTTCGCCGGCTACTGCATCGTCATCGGATCTGTCATGCAGGCTCTCGGCCGCGCCTTCTACAGTATGATCAACTCACTGACCCGTCAGCTGATCCTGCTGCTGCCCTCCGCCTTCATCCTGGCTGTCTTCTTCGGTCTGGACGGCGTGTGGTGGTCCTATAACATCGCCGAGATCGGATCCCTGATCCTGACAACCATCTTCTACAGAATCGTCAGACGGGAGCTCATAGATCCGCTGCCGGACTGATACCTACATTCAAAGCGAAGGTATCAATCAGGACTTTGGCGTATACGACAGTCCGGACGAATTATTGAAAGAGCATCATCAGGAAATGTCCGCATTGAAGGCGTTTGCCTACCGGAATCTGGGAAGACACTTAATGAATTATAATGTTAAAAGGATAAGAAATCGTTAAATTGTCATGTATGGAAAGTGGCTGTCGCACAAATAACCAGTGCGGCAGCCACTTCGCTTTATTGGATACTCACGTAGATTTCTGAAGAAGAATTAAGCGCTTTTTTGAAAAACGAAATTAATCGCATTAAACACTCCCTCGTTTCAGCATACGCAAATTCATGTGATTCGTAGTTTTCCAAATCAGATAAATATTCAGATATGGCTAAAGCAGGAATTTGTTCGTCACCATCAAATGTGCGAACTAATTCTTGATAATCTTTGGTAAAACCTGTCCAGCCGGTATTATGATAAACAGGGTTGCCGAAAATATCTTCGAAATATCCATCCCATATATGAATAGATTCCGTATTTGTCGAAGAGGAACAAGAAAGTATGATTTCTCCTTCTCCTTCATAATCATCGTAAAATGTCGTATCATTAAGCTTTCCAATGTCCATGATCTAATAACTCCTTTTGCTCTTTTGTTGCGGTTCCTTTTTTTCTTGCACGAATAGCTGCATCCCATGTTGATTTCGGAATCCACTTATTCTTACCAACCATGATTTCTCTTGTTGCCGGACGTGCGTTTGGTCCGGAACCTATACCTGGTCGGTGCCTTTCTACAACCCAACTGTCTCCTTGTTCAGGCGGAGCTCCTGGCGTTCGGGTGTGCCAGCGACTTGTATAATTATAATCACCGCTTTTCCATTGATATTTTACTTGATCATACCCCTTTTTTTCTTGAGGTATAATTTCTGCTCTTGAGGGAATAGATATAGGAGAGGTCCGCGGAAGTATTTCAGAGTAATACTGTTTTTCAGCAGCAGCTTCATTTTCCGCGGCCTGAATAGCAGCTTCGATTTGTTCCAATGACTGCTGTGAACCTGAAGTTTGTTTGCTGTCTTCGCCACTTGCCATTAACTGACCCTCCTGTTCATATTTCTACTTCGGAGGGTATTATCAGGAATGATAACTCTAATTCCACGTTTGATGGCGTATTCAAATGATTTGAGACAAGTTTCATCTTTTCCGCAGACAGAGTAGACGACTATAGCTTTCAGAGGAAGATGATCAACGGCATACTGTATAGCCTTCTCGAATAGTTTTCGTTCAGAAGGATATCGTATGTGGCTTTTCGCACTCATGGCGATAACACTGCATTTCTCCAGACCACTGAAATAAGTCGAAAAGCTATCAGGATCAGCATAAGAAGCATTTGGTATTACAACCGCATGTAGTTCTAATGAGAACCATAAAGCGACGATCCGAGCTTTGAAAATACGATACAAGTTTTCCATCACATGTATATCGCCAAAAACAGAATAATCCGGCGAAATGAAGTATCTTATATTTTTGAATCGTTTTTTGAAATATGCCAACCGACTTTTATTATCATAGTAAATTGCCGAATACAGTCCGTTGGGACCGTCAAATTCATTATCGAATGAATAGAAACAAACGGCAGTCAACGGGGTTGCATGATACTGAGATTGTTCTCGATATAATGCAAGATAATCCGGAAAAACCTTAGTGTCACAATGCAACTCTGGCATATCAAGCGGACCTGTTCGTTGAGCACGATTGAGTAATTTCAAAATATTATAGTTCAGTAAGTGACACATATCTCTCGGCACACGCACATGATTGCCATCGCCGAGCAACATTTTTTTATTTAAATTTCTCAAGTATTAAAAACTGTCCTTTCTGGCCAACGGCCGAAATTCATCTGACTATAAAACCGAATTGGTTATATTGCCAATAGACGAGTATTTAAGGACGTGCTATTATCTCGAGTAACGACACTTGGATGTGATAATAGCATATCCGAGAAATGAAACGTGTTGAGAAGCTGCTGGTAACAGTTTCCAATACGTTTTATTTTTTTACATTCATAGGGCATCACCGCCTTTCGTAGATTCCGTAGTCATGTTAAGCGGAATATCTTTGTTTTTTTTGGCATGCAGCTTTTAATTGAACCTGTGCTGCACATGTCGAGACGCCACACTTGCGAGATACCTCATCGACGCTCATACCTGAAATCAAATATGATGGAGCCAAAAGTTCTCCGCCAAATGCATTGGCCTGCCATTCTGGATCCTCATATGGTTTTAACTTTTGATCTGGGGCTAATCTACATAAAGCGATTGATTCATTCTCATGAAAAAACAAATGCCCGACTTCATGCGCTATAGTGAGACGATCACGTCCCTCTCCTTCCGAAGCACGACAATATACATCCTCTCGTATTCGTATTAAATTCTCTGTAGGTATAGTTTCACCGTGTTTATTCCCCAATTCGATTACAGGAACAACTTCAAACTGGAAGTCAGGGATAACCAAGGGAAGAATTATCTCAACAAAATGCAAAATAGGAAAGTATAGCTCATTCTCAAAACCAGCATGTTTTCTTATTGTATGGACTGCTTTACTGATGTCATCTCTAGATAAAGGTGTTGCTCTATAGCAGTTTGTCATTCTTTTTTCCTTCCGTTAATATTTTTTTTATGGCCTCAACCTGAGTATCATCGATACTTGAGAATTTCCTTGCAAAAGACACTGCAAGTTCGCGATTTGAAAGATTTTGACCTATAAAACTCATTTCAATCGTATCCTCAGTTTCTGCAATAGCAGTGGTAAATTCATGACTTTTCTCCTCTGACAGGTGATACAATTCACAAATACGATTATTCCATTCAGATGGCATACGTTTTTTTCCATTTTCAACCGCAGAAAGAAAAGAGACTGTAACATGAAGCTTTCCTGCCATATCCTTTAGTAGTTCTCCTTCGTCGATCCTTAGCTTGCGCAAGAATCTGCCTGTACTTGTTAGCATTGTGTTTTCCCTCCTGATATGTTGTAATATCGAACGATATCACAATAACACAAAAGAAAAAATAATTCAACCGAAAGGTTGATTTATTTTTCACGCAGCAAAACAATTGTTCAAAATGATCAATCACGAAGAACCACCTTCAAGTAATAATTGCCAACAGGGCTGTCGCACTAAATGATTACATAGTACAACAGCCCCATTTCCATGTTATAAGAAACACTGATACGTCAGTATTTCTTCCTTACATTATTATTCCTTACATCCCACTTTCAACAAACGAACCTCACCTGCTAGTCTCGCAAGCTCGAACCTTACTTGAACTGATTCGACTCCGCATCGTAGTGATAATCAATAGCCGCGAGTTTCTCCGTGATCTCTGTTTTGTCGAGATCCAGGGCGGCGCAGAGTTCATCCAGGTTTTCATACTCATCTCTGAGTCTCATATTCACAAAACTCAAAAGCATGACCGGATCTTTCGGTGCCATTTACACTCCCCCTTTCTGTCTCACTTCCGCTACAAGATCGCCATCTCCAGCGTTGATCACAATGGTATTTCCCTCAAGGACTTCTCCGCCGAGGATCATGCGTGCAGCCAGGGTCTCGATATGTTTCTGCATATACCGCTTCAGTGGTCTCGCTCCGTAAACCGGATCATATCCTTCTTCCACAATGCGCTCCTTGGCAGCTTCTGTCAGTTCTATTGCGAGCTGCTGAGCCGCGAGTCTGCGGTTCAGATCCGCGATCTGAAGATCGATGATGTGACCGATATTGTCCTTGGTCAGCGGACGGAAGAGTATGATCTCATCCAGACGGTTCAGGAATTCCGGACGGAAGTGACCGCGGAGATCTCCCATAACCAGTTCTCTTGCGCTGTCATTGATCTCTCCGTCCTCGCCGATTCCCTCCAGCAGATACTGGGATCCTATGTTGGAGGTCATGATCAGGATTGTGTTCTTGAAGTCAACGGTACGTCCCTGGGAATCTGTGATCCGTCCGTCGTCCAGCACCTGAAGCAGGACATTGAAGACGTCGGGATGTGCTTTCTCTACCTCATCGAAGAGAACAACAGAATATGGTCTGCGACGGACAGCCTCTGTGAGCTGGCCTCCCTCGTCATAACCCACATATCCCGGAGGAGCTCCGATCAGTCTGGATACGGAGTACTTCTCCATGTACTCACTCATATCAATACGAACCATATTGTTCTCGTCGTCGAAGAGTTTCTCCGCCAACGTCTTCGCCAGCTCGGTTTTTCCGACTCCGGTGGGTCCCAGGAAGAGGAAGGAACCGATGGGTCTTGTTGGATCCTTGATGCCGGCCTTTGAGCGAATAATGGCGTCCGCCACTTTTTCCACAGCCTCATCCTGGCCGATCACGCGCCGGTGGAGTTCTGTTCCCAGATTCAGGATCTTGTTCTTCTCGCCCTGTGTCAGTCTGGCCACCGGAATACCGGTCCATCTGGACACAATGGCCGCGATCTCATCTTCATCCACGCTCTCGTGGACAAGCTTCAGGTCGTCCTTGCGGATTTTTCCCTCTTCCTCGGCAAGTTCCTTCTCAAGTTTCGGAAGTTCGCCGTACTGCAGGGCGGACATCTTCGCCAGATCTCCCTTCCGCTCCGCCAGTTCCATCTGCTTGTGGATATCAGCAATCTGGTCTCGCAGCTGTGCAGGTCTGTCCACCGCCTGTTTCTCGTTCTCCCACTGCGCGTTCAGAGTCTTCAGTCTGGCCTCATTCTCCGCCAGTTCTTTCTTTACCGTCTGCAATCTCTCCACACTGAGAGCGTCGGTCTCCTTTTCCAGAGACATCTCATCCAGCTTGAGCTGCAGATTTCTGTGCTCCAGCTCATCGATCTCCTCAGGCTTGGAATCCTTCTCTGTCTTGATCTGGGCACAGGCCTCGTCAATCAAATCGATGGCCTTGTCCGGAAGAAAACGGTCTGTGATATATCTGTCCGAGAGCGTTGCTGCTGCAATCAGCGCGTTGTCCGTAATGCGGACGGTGTGATAGGTCTGATAGGCTTCACGAAGTCCACGAAGAATCGTGATCGTCTCATCCACGGTAGGCTCGTCCACCAGAACCCTCTGGAAACGCCGCTCCAGCGCCGCGTCCTTCTCGATGTATTCTCTGTATTCATTCAGCGTAGTGGCACCGATGCAGTGCAGCTCACCTCTGGCCAGAAGAGGTTTCAGCAGGTTGCCCGCATCCATGGCGCCGTCCGTCTTGCCCGCTCCGACGATGAGGTGCAGCTCATCGATAAAGAGGATGATTCGTCCTTCACTCTTTTTGACCTCGTTGAGCACGGCCTTGAGTCTCTCCTCAAATTCGCCCCTGTATTTCGCTCCGGCCACCAGAGCTCCCATATCCAGGGAGAATACCGTCTTGTCTTTGAGATTATCCGGCACATCTCCTTTTACAATTCTCTGGGCCAGGCCTTCTACAACCGCGGTCTTGCCGACACCCGGCTCTCCGATGAGCACCGGATTGTTCTTGGTCTTTCTGGACAAAATACGGATGACGTTCCGGATCTCTTCATCTCTGCCGATGATGGGATCCATCTTCTGTTCTCTGGCCTTCTCCACCAGGTCAGAACCGTATTTCCGCAGGCTGTCATACGTCTCCTCCGGATTGTCCGTGGTTACTTTCTGATTTCCTCTGACACTCTGAAGCGCCTCCAGGAACTTCTCCATCGTAAGCCCGAACGTCCGGAAAATCTCCTTTACAGAAGGGCTGGGTTCACGGAGCATCGCGAGGAACAGATGCTCCACGGAGATATACTCGTCCCCCATGCGCTTTGCCTCATCCGAAGCATAGTTCAGCGTATTGTTCAAATACTGCCCGATGTACTGCTGCCCGCCGGAAACCTTCGGTCTCTTGTTCAGCGCGGCCTCCACCTCCGACCGGAATACAGAGCGGTCGATGCCCGCCTTCTGAACCAGCTGCGCGATCAGACTGTCTTCCTGTTCCAGAAGCACATAAATCAGATGCTCCTGCTCTATTTCCTGATTTCCAAAATCCAGCGCCGCCTTCTGAAGCGACTGGATTGCCTCTTGCGATTTCTGTGTAAATCTGTCCAGCTGCATACTCTCACCTCCTGTAATAAGGAAACCCTGATAAGTCAGAGCTCACTTATGTCTCTCTAATTGTCAATATAGCATCAGTTGTTAGCACTGTCAACAGATGAGTGCTAATTCTTTTTTCGTGACATCTTCCCTCCACCTGCAGAGCAGGTGGTTTGTTTTCACTGTGACACAAAGAAAAAGCCCTCAGAAACGCTTATGGAGCGATTCCGAGAGCTTGCGGTTATTCAGTTCCAATAGGGTTTGTGGCTGTTGTGGTATGCGCCACAATGATTATTCGGACTTGTGTGGAACGTAAATCAGGTGTGCCAGTAGGCTATGGTATTTGAAATGCTTACTCTTAGAAAAACATTATTTTTCAATTTTTTTCTGCTCAATATTCCACAGTTCATCAATGCTTTTAAAATTATCTGGAAATAAATATACTG
>JAIKXQ010000118.1 GCA_024684035.1 Eubacterium sp.
CGCGACGAGGCAAGACACGGCAAGGCCTTCAAGGGACTGCTGGAGAGATATTTCAAGTAAGCCGGTGCTTTTTCTCTTAGAATATTTGGAAATGTATGTGTGAATGATTTTATGAGGTACAGGGAATTCCTTGTACCTCATTTGTATTCCTCATGCTATAATTGGTCTCGAAGAAACAGTTTTTTTCGCACCAGATCAAAGGAGACATTCATATGGATTTAATACCTAGCTTTTCCGTTGACCATACAAAAATCATCCCGGGAATTTTCATCAGCAGACAGGATCAGGTGGGCGATCAGGTCATCACCACCTACGATGTCAGAGTCACACGCCCGAATGTAGAGCCGGCGGTGGATGTATCGGCTATGCACTCCCTGGAGCACCTCATTGCCACTTACCTGCGCAACGATCCCGACTGGAAGGACGAGGTCATCTACTGGGGACCTATGGGCTGCCTCACAGGTTTCTATCTCATTCTGAAGGGAAGCCGCAGCCCCAGAGAGATTCAGGATCTTCTCCTCCGCGCGTTCCGCTCCGCCTCGACAGCTGACACCGTTCCGGGAGCCACTGCCGTGAACTGCGGAAATTTCGAACTGCACAATCTCGCCATCGCGAAATGGCACGCGGCAAAGTTCGCCGATTATCTTGAGTCAAATAAGGATAATAATGCCATCTATGAGTATCCGAAGAGCGAACGGCTGGTGACAGAGGATGGGCAGGAGTTCTTTGATTCTTAAAAACGATCCGATAATTCTACACGGAGGGGCCAAAGCATACACGCTCACACGTCGCTCTCGACCCGAAGCGCTCCGCCGCCTATTTACAGCTGCTTCCGGCAAAATCGAGCACGTTGTGCTCTCATGCCTCCAGCATCTGCGCTATGCTCGCTCTTCGGGTCTCCGCTCCTATCGTTCGCTGTGTATGACTTTGTCCCCTCCGCGGACGTAGAGAATGCGGAGCAGTTTCCTATATCATAAAAAAGATCCAGAGTTCACATCTAACCGAGGTGTACTCTGGATCTTTTTACTCATATCGCATTTTCATCAGTTGAACAGATCTGCGAACCAGCCGCCTACGGAGCGGAACCAGCCGGCGATTTTTCCGAAGAGGCCGACGGCTTTCTCTTTCGTAACGCCGAAATCTATTCCTGCTTTGGTAAGCTTCTCATAGATTCCTGCTGCCTGGCTCTTGAGATCCGAGATATCGATGTCGAGGTTCGGTATCTTCTTCAGAAGTTCTACGATCTGCTGCTTGTCTTCGTCTGACAGTGTGATCTCCAGCTTTGCGGCGATTTCTACCACGATCTTGACGATCTGCTCGTCGCTGAGTTCTCCGCCGTTTTTCTTTGCCTCTTCGGCTACTTTTGTCTTCGCTGCCGCGATCAGCTCGGAGGCTTTCAGCGGATCACCGATTTTTTCTCCCAGCTTGCTGGTGGTGACCAGCTCGTTGGTGGCGGCGTCCACGTTCTCTGCCTTCAGTGCCTCGCCGGACATCTCTGTATAGGCTTTCATGGCTCCGAGAAGTCCTGCGGTTCCACTGACGGGGATGGGTCCTGCCACGATGACATCGGCGTCCTTTACCCCTGATGTGGCAAGGGCGTTCTGATACATCTCCACGGTACAGTAACCCACGTTCTTTGTGGTGACGTGAATGCCGTAACCGGACTTCTGCGCGATCACCTTCGTGCTGGAGATGGCGGTTGTTCCGATGGTGTCATAGTCGATATAGCTGTCGAGGTACTGATGCTCCTCCGCATTGGTGATGGTAACCACCTTGTCCCCGGCGAGCTGATCCTGCGTCACTTCCAGGAGTTCCAGCACCTGGTTCTTCTGCTCCTCTGTGAGATCTGCTCCCAGTGCCACGTAGGTTGTTCCCGGAGCGATATCCGCAAAAACGCTGAGCGGCGTCTGAACCGTCATCATGGCCGCAAGTACAGCGGCAGTCAAAACTTTCCTTTTAGCCCTCATCATATCTTCCTCTCCTCTCGTTGCTCATCATCGTTACAAGTTACATGTAAAATTCAGAAATTTCCTACAGCCCGGCAAAGTGATCGGCCAACTGTGCGAACTGCTCCAGCGTGAGTGCTTCTCCCCGGACGGCAGCCGGAAGGCCGCAGTCCCGTATCACCTTTTCGATTTCTTCCTTGCTGAAGTCAAGCTCCTGACTGTTTCTTAGGCCGTTCATCAGGGTCTTTCTCCTCTGGGCGAAGGATGCCCGGATCAGGCGGAACATCAGGTGTTCGTCCTGCACCTGAACACGGTTCTCCTCTGTCCGCCCTTTCAGCCGAATGACGGCGCTTCCCACATTCGGCCTCGGGATGAAACAGTTGGGCGGCACATTGGCCATGATCTCCGGTACGGTGTAGTACTGAACCGCCAGAGAAAGGGCGCCGTAGTCCTTGGATCCCGGTCCCGCCTGCATGCGGTCTGCCACCTCTTTCTGCACCATGACGGTGATGGATTCGAAGGGCACATGCTTCTCCAAAAGTTCCATCAGAATCGGCGTCGTGATGTAATACGGTAGGTTCGCCACGACTTTCACCGGCTTTCCGCCGTTGTGCTCTTCCACGAGCTGCTTCATATCCACTTTGAGGCAGTCCTCGTTGATCACCGTGACATTGTCCCAGTCCTTGAGGGTATCTTCCGTGAGAATCGGTATCAGGTTCTTGTCGATTTCCACTGCAAAAACTTCTCTGGCGTATCTCGCCAGATACTGGGTCAGGGTTCCGATTCCCGGTCCGATCTCCATGACGCAGTCATCCTCGCTGATGTCCGCTGCCCGGACAATCTTCTCCAGCACATGGGGATCGATGAGGAAATTCTGTCCGAATTTCTTCTGAAAACGGAAGCCGTATTTCTGCAGTATTTCTATGGTATTGGCCGGGTTGCCCAGCCATGGTTCTTTCTTCAAATCAGCCAAAATCCTTTTCATGAAGTGTGATCCACTTGTCTTTGGATGCGTTCTTTTTGCGTTTCCGGCCTCTGGTCGCACGATGGATCGCTCCGTCCACCATCCTCTTCACGGTGGAAATTGTCACTGGCTCTTCCTCAGTCTGTATGTTTCCGATCATCGTGTAGAGCGCCAGAATCGCCAGATCATCGATCTTGCAGCCATTCTCCACCGCATAGGTACGGGCAAAGGTAATCAGCTCGTCATTGGTGAAGACCGGTACAGAGATGACGCGGTCGAATTTTGCGGCGAACTGCGGATACTTCTTGAGGAAACCGCGCATCTGCACTTTGTCGTCCTCAATGATCATAATCATGCAGTCTGTGCGAAACTCCATGGCCTGATTGAGCTTTTCAAGCGTATCCTCGTTAATACCGGACACTTTCTCCACCATCAGGAAACCTCCGGCCATGGTGGAAACCACTTTTGCAGGATCCTTATGGTTAAGCTCTTCACCGGTGACGCGGGCCACCTTTGCAGCCTCCAGACCAAGGTCTTTGCACATGGTCATGACAAGACCTCTGGCAAGTCTGGATTTACCGGTTCCCTCCGCACCCATAACAGCTATATTTCCGTGGAGAGAGGTTCTCTCGCCGGCATGCTCATAGACGCTATTGATGGCATCCAGAATCTGTCCGTCCATACCCGGAATACGCGCGAAATACGTGAAGATATTTCTCTGCTCCTCATTCATACGGGTAGGCTTTGCCTTGTTGAGAATACGGATTCGACGCTCCTCCGGTGTCTCTTCACTGAGAATCTTGTCGATGGAAATCGGAACCGTGTTCTGTCCGATAGTATTGAGCGGAATGGTTCTGGATTTCTTCTCCTGCTGCGTCGGTTCCGGATCCGGAACCTCCAGCTCCTCGATGTAGTGAGGACCTGCGGAAGCCCCGTTTTCATCCGTGCCTGCCGAACCGGCCTCTGCCGACTCCTCTGCTACTGCAGCTTCTGCCGCATCTGCGGGTACATCCGTGGAGAGATCCTCCTGCTCGAGTTCACGCACAACCAGCTCTTTCTCTTCTTCAAGTGCCTCTTCTGAGCTTTCTTCGGAGCTTTCTTCGTCCTCTTCGGCATTCTCCGTACTTGCACCGGCGGTGAGACTCTCCAGAGCAGCCACAGCACTCTTCAGCTTCTCTGCATCCCTCTTCTCTTTCTCCTCCGCGCTCTCCTGATCTTCACGGATCTGCGTGCCGAGAAGTGCCTCAAGACTGCGGCTCAGTTCTGCCGTCGCGCCACCGATATCCGCCTTTTCCTCACTCTCTTCTATTTCTTCCAGTACAGCCTTCGCCAGCTCATTCTCTGACTCTACGGCTTTCTCCTGTTCTTTCAAATCCTGTCCTCCTGCTTCGGAGTTTTCATCCGCTGCCTCGTCCGCAGCTTCTGTTCCGGCTTCTGCCTCAACCGCTGTTCCGGTCTCTGCCGCCGGCTCCGCTTCAGCTTCTGCCCCGGATACATCTTCTGTCTCCGCATTCATTTCTTCGACTTCAGCCTCTGTGTCTGATTCTGTTCCAGTCCCGCTTTCGGCCTCTGCAGTCTCAGCTTCAGCTTCCTCAGCCTCAGTTACACCCTCTGTGCCGGATGCGTCCTCTGTCTTTGCTGCCACGTCTTCCACTTCAGACGAAGGCTCAACGTCAGCCTGTGCTTCTTCACGCTCAGCGCCGGTCTCTTTCCCTGCCGGCGGAACAGTTCCGAAAATCTCATCGGACATCGCCCCGGCTGTCTCTGCCAGGAAATCTTCGAGATTGAATTCCTGTGTGTCCATGATCTTGGTATTCTGGCCTTCCAGAGCTCTGTGCGCGACGCTTGCCGGGCTCTCCTTGATTGCGGAGGAAGTGTCCGGCGCCGGAAGACCGGCCTCCTCCATTCCTCCGGATGCAAGATCTGCCTGCACGGCAGCTGCAGCCACGTTTGCTCCTCCTCTGGGATCATACAGTGCCTTCATAGAATCATAGGCCTGTTTCTGGCTGGGACTGAGCTCCTCATACTGACGTTTCAGCTCCATGGCTTTGTACACGTACTCTCCGTCACTGAACCAGAGAATCAGATCGTCGCAGGCCTCCACACATTTCGCTGTATTTCCGGACTTTGCGTACAGACGTGCAAGCTCGTACGCCCACTTCTCTGTATACTCCCGCTCCCGGTACTCCTCCAGCACATCGATCTGCGCCTCGATCGGAGCTTTTTTTGCTTTATATAACTTATACTGCAGTACGCAGCGAGAATTATCATTTCTGGCAACCCTGGAGAAATCTTTGAAGTATTTCTCGGCCTCATCGGTATCGCCGAGTTTGAGGCATACCTCAACAAGACGGTACAGTATATTCTTACCGATTGATGCACGACCCAGTGCAAGAATGAGAATCTCTTTGGCCTTCTTGTAATCTTTGTTTATCTCATAGACTTCCGCAACCATGCTCAGAGTGTTGATATTCTTTACTCTTCTCCAGTCAATTCCATTGACGATCTGAAGAGCATTTCCATAATCCTTTTCTCCGACATATCTGGTGAGCTCGTCTAACTTCTGACGGTATTCCTCTTTATCCAAGGTTCTTCGCCTCCTGTTGTTCATTCATGATCCTGTCTCTAAAGGGTCCATAAGGTCCGGCTCAGCGTCCGAATCAAAGTCCGCAAAAAACGTAATCCCTCGCAGGCTTCGCCCTTCAGGGCAGACTATCCCCGTTAACCCCATTGTACAACACTACTATATTATTACAAAATCCGCATAAAATAAAGGGCAAGCCGAAGATTTCGCTTTACTTTGCGAATCCCGACCTGCCCTTTACAGGTTATCTCTTATCCTTCCGGCTTCATCCGCCGCGTTCGCCGAACGACTCAGACATTCTCATCTCTGACCGTAATCGGATCCATCTTCCAGATTTCTTTTGCGTACTCCTCAATGGTTCTGTCCGAACTGAACTTGCCGGCGTGTGCGATATTGAGGATTGCACTCTTCGCCCATTCTTCCTCATGCAGGTATCTGGCAGATACTCTCTCCTGGGCAACCGCATAGGCCTTGAAATCCGCCAGGATAAAGTATACATCCGCCCGGTTTCCTCCCTGCGGGTAGAGCAGTGAGTTGTACAGATCTCTGAACAGCTCCATGTCTCCCACGGAATACTTGCCGTTGATCAGCTGCATCAGCACGTTGCGGATATCAGCGTCGCTGTTGAAATACTGCATCGGATCGTAGCCGCCGTTTTTCTCGTACTCGATGACCTCATCCGCAGAGAGACCGAAGATGAAGGCGTTTTCTTCGCCGACTTCCTCCACGATCTCCACATTGGCTCCATCCAGTGTTCCAAGAGTCAGCGCACCGTTCAGCATGAACTTCATATTTCCGGTACCGGAAGCCTCTTTGGAAGCTGTGGAAATCTGTTCCGATACATCCGCCGCAGCATAGATCCACTCAGCGTTGCTGACTCTGTAGTCCTCGATGAACACTACTTTGATTTTTCCCTTGATGGACGTATCGTTGTTGATAACCTCTGCCACATTGTTGATCAGTTTGATGATCTTCTTCGCGCGCTCATACCCCGCGCTGGCCTTGGCACCGAAGATAAAGGTTCGCGGATAGAACGGAAGCTCCGGATGCTCTTTGATCTTATTGTACAGATACATCACGTGAAGAATATTCAAAAGCTGACGCTTGTACTCGTGAAGTCTCTTGACCTGAACATCGAAGATAGATCTGGGATCCACTTCCACGCCGTTGTTCTCGAGAATATATTTCGCGAGACGTACCTTGTTCTTGTATTTGATGTTCATAAACTCAGCCTGGGCTTTTTCATCATCGGCATAGACAGCCAGCTTGCTGAGTCTGGACAGATCCGTCACCCACTCGCTGCCCACATGATTTGTAACCCAGTCTGCAAGAAGCGGGTTTCCGTGGAGCAGGAAACGTCTCTGTGTGATTCCGTTTGTCTTGTTGCAGAATTTCTCCGGCCACAGTTCATAGAAATCCTTCAGTTCTCTCTTCTTAAGAATCTCTGTGTGAAGCTTCGCAACACCGTTGACAGAGAAACCTCCGACAATGGCCAGGTTTGCCATTCTCACCATACCGTCGTAGATGATGGCCATGCTGCGGATCTTCTGGTCGGCATTCTGCGGATAGGTCTTCTGAAGCTTGTCGCAAAATCTGCGGTTGATCTCCTCCACAATCTGATAGATACGGGGAAGGAGTCTGGAGAACAGCTCAATGGGCCATTTCTCGAGAGCCTCGCTCATGATGGTGTGGTTCGTGTATGCGCAGGACTTCTGTACAACCTCCCAGGCCTCATCCCAGTCGAGATGCTGCTCGTCCAGAAGGATTCGCATAAGCTCCGGCACCGTGAGGGTCGGATGCGTGTCGTTCATATGGAAGACAGCCTTCTCGTGAAGCTTGCGGATGTCGTCGTGATCCCGCAGATACTTCTGCACAGCTGTCTGGATGGACGCCGATACAAAGAAATACTGCTGACGGAGACGAAGCTCCTTTCCTGCCATATGGTTGTCGTTGGGATAGAGAACCTCTGTCAGTGTGTGCGCCAGGTTCTCCTGCTCCACAGCCTTGTGATAATCACCCTTGTCAAAGGAGTCCAGAGAAAAATCATTGATGGCCTCTGCGTCCCAGATTCTCAGGGTGTTTACTACATTGTTGTTGTAGCCGACGATGGGCAGGTCGTAGGGAATGGCGCGCACACTCTGGTAGCCCGCCTGCCGGAACTGCTCTCTTCCGGTCGTCTTGTCCACGTCCACTGCCACGTAACCGCCGAATTTGATCTCCTTGGCGTACTCCGGTCTCTTCAGCTCAAAAGGATATGCGCCATCCTTTAACCAGTTGTCCGGCTGCTCGATCTGATATCCGTCCTTGATCTGCTGGCGGAACATTCCGTAGTGATAGCGGATACCGCAGCCGTAAGCGGAATATCCAAGGGTTGCCAGAGAGTCAAGGAAGCAGGCCGCAAGGCGGCCGAGACCTCCGTTGCCAAGAGCCGGATCTCTCTCCTCGTCCTCAATGGCGTCAATATCAATATTCATCTCCTCCAGCGCCTGCTTTACCTCGCCATAGGCGGTGAGCGCCAGAAGGTTATTGCCCAGATAACGTCCCGTGAGGAACTCCATGGACATATAGTATACGATCTTCGGATCCTGTTCCTTCATTGCCTGCTGCGTTGACATCCAGTTATCAATGATGACATCTTTTGCCACATAACATACAGCCTGATAGATCTGGTGATTCGTAGCCTCCTCTAAAGTCGTACGGAACAATCTCCTTATCTCATCTTTAACTTCTTTCTTAAAAGTCTCTTTTTTAAAGATTGGCTTCAGCATTCAAATGCCCCTTTCTGATTTCATCTGCATCGCAGCTGTTTTTGTGAAAATATATATGATTAATAATACCACAAATCATTAAAATAATCTAAGTTTATATAAAATTTCACGCTTATATGACATTTTCATCATTTTACGCAAAAAAAGAACCGCCGCACAGTGCAATACTATCTATATCTGCTCCTTAGGAAAAAGTATGTTTCTTCCTGTCAGGTATCAGATAGGTATAGCAACCCGTGCGGCGGCTCCCGCCTTACTTAATTGTAAGAAATTGTCAGATCATCATCCGCCGGAAACAACTTACTGTTTCTCAACGCCGAGCACAACTTTCTCGGAATTGATCTTCCATTCTTTTACATAACCGGTGCTCTCGCCGATTACGATATCATCAGCCAGAACAATGCCGGCGATCTTCTCTTTGTTTGCTGTGAGTACAGAAGCGATCTTCTCGTTGTCCTGTGTATAGACCTTGATGCGGTCCATAACCTCGAAGCCGGCCTCTTTACGCATAGTCTGGATCTTGCTGATCAGCTCAGCAACGAAACCTTCCTCTACAAGCTCAGGCGTCAGCTCAGTGTCAAGCATAACAGTAACGCCCTGATCCGCCTGTGTCACGAAACCCTCTGTCTGTGCTGTCTCGATCAGAAGGTCTTCTCTTGCAAGTTCAACCTTCTCACCGTTTACGTCAATGGCGATCACACCGTTGGCATTCAGCTCAGCCACTGCGGCAGCGCCGTCCAGCGCTCCAAGAGCCTGACGGATTCCGCCTACCAGTTTTCCGAATTTCGGTCCTACTGTCTTCAGCTGCGGCTTGATGGAATACTCAACCTTCAGATCCTCAGCGAACTCCAGTGCCTTTACATTCAGCTCGTCTGTGACGATCTCTGTGTAGAAGCTGTCCAGAGCAAAGTCTGCCTTGACATACATTTTTGCCAGCGGCTGACGGTTCTTGATCGCAGAAGCGTTGCGGGCAGCACGGCCGAGAACAACGATGTGCATAACCTCGTCCATGGAAGCCTCCAGCTTCTCGTCGATCCACGCCTCATTGACCTCCGGGAAGTCGCAGAGATGGATACTCTCCGGTGCTCCTGCGTCAACCGTGCGCACAAGGTTCTGGTAGATTTCCTCTGTCATAAACGGAATCATCGGAGCGGCAGTCTTGCTCAGGGTAACCAGAGCGGTGTAGAGAGTCATATACGCATTGATCTTGTCCTGCTCCATGCCCTTTGCCCAGAATCTCTCACGGGATCTTCTGACATACCAGTTACTCATGTCATCCACAAAGCTCTCCAGCGCCTTTGCAGCCTCCGGAATGCGGTAGTTCTCAAGGTTGTTATCCGTTGTCTTCACCATCGTATTCATGCGGGACAGGAGCCACTTGTCCATAACGGACAGTTTCTCGTAATCCAGCTCATACTTTGTGGGATCGAATTTATCAATATTCGCATAAAGCACCCAGAACGCATATGTGTTCCAGAGGGTACCCATGAATCTTCTGGAGTACTCCGTTACAGCCTTGTCGTGGAACTTGTTCGGCAGCCACGGGGAACTGTTGATGTAGAAGTACCAGCGGATCGCGTCGGCGCCGAATTTCTCCAGAGCGCCCATAGGCTCTACCGCGTTGCCCTTGGACTTGGACATCTTGTTTCCGTCTCCGTCAAGGACAAGTCCCAGAACGATGACGTTCTTGTATGCCGGCTTGTTGAAGAGGAGTGTGGACTCCGCATGAAGGGAGTAGAACCATCCTCGTGTCTGGTCAACAGCCTCGGAGATGAACTGTGCCGGGAACTCTTTCTCGAACAGCTCTTTGTTCTCAAATGGATAGTGCAGCTGTGCGTAAGGCATAGCACCGGAGTCGAACCAGCAGTCGATAACCTCCGGAACTCTGTGCATCTCGCCGCCGCAGTCCGGACATTTGAAGGTCACGTTGTCCACGTAAGGTCTGTGGAGCTCGATGGTCTCGTTCGCCGGATTGCCTGTGAGCTCTGCGAGTTCGGCTCTGGATCCCACACAGTGCTGCTTACCGCAGTCCGGGCAGATCCATACCGGAAGAGGAGTTCCCCAGTAACGGTTTCTGGAAATTCCCCAGTCCTGGATATTCTCAAGCCAGTTGCCGAAACGTCCCTCACCGATGGTCTGCGGGATCCAGTTGATCTCTTTGTTGTTGCGCACAAGATCATCTTTCACTGCAGTCATCTTGATGAACCAGGACTCACGTGCGTAGTAGATGAGCGGTGTGTCACATCTCCAGCAGTGCGGGTAGTCATGCTCAACCTTCGGAGCGGAGAAGAGGATTCCTCTCTCGTCCAGATCCTTCAGTACCTCAGGATCCGCACTGATGGCGCCCTCTTTTACCTCTGCCTCGGTAGGTTTGCAGCGCATGCCTGCGAATTTACCGGTCTCCGGTCTCAGGCATCCCTTGTCGTCTACCATCTGTACGAAAGGAGCGTCATATTTTCTTCCCACACGGGCATCGTCTTCACCGAAGGCCGGTGCGATATGAACGATACCTGTACCGTCTGTCATGGTTACGTAGGAATCACAGTATACGAAGAAAGCTTTCTTGTGCTGCTTCTCCGTTGCGTCAGCCGCGCACTGATACAGCGGCTCATACTCTTTGTGCTCAAGGTCGATTCCCTTGAAAGTCTCAAGGATCTCATAAGCCTTCTGACCTTCCTCTGCCAGCGGTCCGAGAACCTTGTCCAGAAGAGCAACAGCCATGTAGTAGGTATATCCGTCGATGCACTTCACTTTCGCATAGTCATCGTCCGGGTTCACGCAGAGACCGATGTTGGACGGAAGTGTCCAGGGTGTCGTTGTCCATGCCAGGAAATATGCGTCCTCGCCGGTTACTTTGAAGCGGACAACGGCAGTGCGGTCTTTCAGAGTCTTGTATCCCTGTGCAACCTCGTGAGAGGACAGCGGAGTACCGCAGCTCGGGCAGTAGGGAACTACCTTGAATCCCTTGTAGAGAAGACCTTTCTTCCAGATCTCCTTGAGTGCCCACCACTCAGACTCGATGAAATTGTCATCGTAAGTTACGTAAGGGTCATCCATGTCAGCCCAGAAGCCGACTTTGTGGGAAAACTGCTCCCACATACCCTTATATTTCCAAACGGATTCTTTACATTTACCGATGAAAGGCTCGATACCGTATGCTTCGATTTCATCCTTTCCCTCAATTCCGATCTCTTTCTCAACTTCCAGCTCTACCGGGAGTCCGTGAGTATCCCATCCGGCTTTACGCGGAACCTCATACCCCTTCATGGTGCGGTAACGCGGAATCATATCCTTGATTACACGGGTGAGTACATGTCCGATGTGCGGCTTACCATTGGCGGTAGGCGGTCCATCGTAGAACATATACATAGGATGTCCTTCGTTCTTCTTTACACTTTTCTCAAAAATTTTGTTCTCTTCCCAGAATTTCTCGGTTCTGTTCTCGTTCTCCACGAAATTCAGGTTCGTATCGACTTTACGGTACATTGAGTCTTCCTCCTGCTTCTCCATGTTTTCTCGTCACATGTGAAATCATATAGAAATTTAATACTTATGGCAGAAAAAAAGCACATGCCAAAATCTTCATGTGCTTCTCCTGACAAACAATAATTATGGTGCGAAATCTGACTATTGTCAAGACTGTGCGGCTGTTTCACGACGTTTTTTCCGTCTTCTCGCCCGCAACTCCTCGCGCTTGGCCCGAATTGATTCCACTTCCTGCTGGCTGCTTATTTTGATTGTCTTCTCTATATATACTTTTCCGCTGTCCGCGTGCTTCATGCGGATCTTGCCCTTCAGAAGTCCGTGGTCTTTGCACTCCGCCACACAGTAGTAATTCCGCGCGTTGACACTGAACCAGTGCATCCTCTTCCTGGCCTTCTTACCGCAGATACAACAGTAACTGCCGAGAACCTCCGGATCACGCATCGCCGCTTCCTTATCGTGAAACTCTCTGGAAATGTACATCGTGTATCCGTTGTAGACCATGTGAATCTCCTCGGTCTTTGACTTCGGATTCTGATACACGTCGATGGAATCATAGGCCAGCATCACATCCAGATCGATCGTCTGAAAAATCTGCGCGGTGTATTTCGCGTCAACCAGCGCCCTGTGAAAGGCCTCCTGCTTCTCAAGCTTCAGGTAGTCAATGCCATACTCCAGGGACCTCCTGCTGTTCATGTCTTCATACTGCACGGCAAAAAGCTTCTGCACGTCGTAGTAATGCATCGGTCCCTTCAGCAGCTTCAGAATATTGTAGAACTTCATGTTCCTCTGAAGTTCAGGGAGGTCAACCGTTCCCCAGGTACAGAAAATCGAATCATGCCCCGCCCAGGTAAGGAACTCCCTCACAGCGTCCGGAAAGTACGTGCCCGCATCCAGTTCTTTCTTATCTATATGTACAATTTCTCTTGTGCGGTAATTCAGAGTCTTGTAGACCGTGGGCCGGATCACCTTCTGCCAGGTGTCCACGATGTTGCGCTCATGATCAAGCTTCACCGCTCCGATCTCTATGATCTCAAAAGGAAGCCGCGGGTTTTCCCGGGACTTGCCGTGGGGACTCTGATTCCACTCCAAATCAAAGACGATATAATTCATTGGTTTATCGGATCGCTTCGTCTCTCCCGCGGGAGCTTTGCTTCATCCGTGTCTCCTTATTCGCATACTTGCTTATATTTTATCATATCGTGGTTGCAGGGACAATTCTATTACGAGAAAGTCCTCACTACCATATTACAAGCTGCACCCGAACCATTTCAGGTACGCCTTTAAACGTGAATTGAATAGCGGCAGATGAACGCAAAAACCCGCGCGGAGATCCGCGCGGGCCATTTAATCATATTTAGGAAGGTGGAAACAAAAACCAGATTCTTCGAAATTATTCTTTTACGCCGCCGGCTGTTACGCCACCAACGATGTACTTGGAAAGAATCAGGTAAACGATGATTACCGGGAAGATTGAGAACGCGATCATAGCGTAAACAACACCCATATCGAATTTCAGGAAGTCTGCTCCACGGAGCTGAGCGATCAGAACCGGAAGAGTCTTCATCTTGTCTGTCTTCAGTACCAGGGCCGGAGTAAAGTAGTTATTCCAGGATGATACGAAGGTGAAGATGATCTGAACGGCGATAGCCGGAATCATCAGCGGTAAAACGATGCTGTTGAAAATCTTGAACTCTGTCGCACCATCGATACGTGCTGCCTCGATGAGTGAACCGGGAAGGTTCGAATCCATGTACTGCTTCATGAAGAAGAAAGTAATAGGAGCTGCGATACCCGGAACGATAAGCGGAACAAAGTTGTCCATAAGGTTGAGCTTTGTCATCCAGGAAATGAATCCAAGTGCGGATACCTGTGTAGGAATCATCATGATTGCAAGGATGAATGTGAAGATTGCCTTCTTACCCTTGAAATCATAAGCATGGATAGCGTAAGCGGTCATTGTTGAGAAATAAACGCTCAGTGCAGCAGTTCCTGAAGATACTACTACAGAGTTGATGAGACCTCTTACTACAGGCTGAGAACCATGGAACAGCTTGTTCAGGTTTTTCAGCAGGTTTGTTGACGGAATTACTGTGAATCCTTTTGTCAGGGCCGAATGTGATCTGGTCGCATTAATGAACAAGATAAAGAACCAGAACAGGCAAAGGAATGACAGAAAAGCCAGGACAACATATGCGATTACTCGACGTGCATGCGTCGATGCAGATACTCTTGTTTCTTCCATTTTTCTTATTCCTCCTTTCCTTATGCCTTCACTTCTTTAGATGCAGAGAACTTGAATACGAAGATACTCATGATACCTGTCAGTACAAGAAGGATAACCGAAAGAGCACCTGCGAGACCATAGTTCTTGCTGTAAAGATGTTTGTTCAGCCACATGATCAGTGTCATGGAATGACGCATCGGGTTACCTGTACCGTCTGTAAGGATCTGCGGTACATCGAACATCTGAAGTCCACCGATCAGAGATGTGATCATAACGTAGATCAGAATCGGGCGAAGCAGCGGAAGTGTGATCTTGAAGAAGATCTGTGTTGCGGTAGCACCGTCAACCTCAGCAGCCTCGAACAGAGATGTATCGATTCCAAGCATACCGGACATAAGAAGAATGGTAGTATTACCAAACCACATCAGGAAGTTCATGGACGCTACAAGTGTACGCACACTTCCTGTATTGGACATGAAGCTGTAAGCCTCTTTGAGAATACCGGTCTGTATCAACAGAGAGTTGATCGGGCCGGAATCTGCGAACAGAGTGAAAAACAGCATCGCGAACGCTGATGCCATGATCAGGTTCGGAAGATAGATAACTGTCTTGAAGAATCTCTGTCCTTTCAGTCTCAGTGACGGATCTGTGAACCATGCACCGAGAAGAAGAGATACAAGGATCTGCGGAACGAATCCCATTACCCACATGATCATTGTATTTCCGAAGTATTTCAGAAGCTCACCTTTGGTAAGCATCGTGATGTAGTTGTCAATGCCGATGAATTTCGGTCCGACCTGTGTAAGTCCGGACATGTAGTTCTCGAAGAAACTATAGTAAATTGTCGAAATAAGCGGAATCAGCTGGAAGATAACAAATACGATCATAAAAGGTGCAAGGAAAATATATCCGAATTTGTTATGTCTGGTGATTCTGCTCTTTCCAGCAGTTTTTGTTGCTGGCTTTACTGAAGTGTTAGACAAATCATTAACCTTTCCGGCAGCTGCCTGCTCCATAACTCTTTCCTCCTGTTACATTATTTTTTTCGCTTTTGCGAAACCCCCTCATCCTCTTCAGAACCTGCAGCATTTCCCCTCCGGTGGAGTGAAAATCCTGCAGATTCTGAATCAGGCATAAGCATTGCATTTTTTCGTAAAAAAGGCGCCCGCCCGGCCTAAACTGGGTGGGCACCTTCTCATGCTTAATAACGAAACTGTCTAAAAGAATTAGTCAGTTGTAAGCTCCGGATATTTCTCAGCGATAGCTGTCTTGAACTGGCCAAGAGCCTCATCGTAAGATCCCTTACCATCGAAGTAGTTCTTCATAGCTTTCTGGAACTCCTCGTTGCAGCCCTGATCGTAGTTGGAGATGTTGCTCATGTCAACCTTCTCAGCACCGTCAGCAAGCTGTTTGAACGGGTTCTGTCCGCCAAGGATAGCGTTGTTTCCGTCTTCAGAACCTGCAAGGTCTGCAAGAACAGCTTTGTTGTTTACACAGTCAGAATCTTTCTGAGCGATCTCTTTGAGGATATCTTTGTTTGTTGTCATCTGAAGGATGATGTCTTTAACGAGTGTCGGGTTATCTGTTCCTGTAGCGGCAGCAATCCATGTTCCACCCCAGTAGAAGGACTGCGGACCTACGCAGAGACCCCATCCGCCCTGGTTAGCGATGGAACCGTCCTGATCAGCTGCCATGGAGAAGTTGATGAGCCAAGCCGGTCCGAAGTAACCGAATACTTTTCCGTCCGGATAGAAGCCCTTGCTCCAGTCATCAGACCACAGATCGTTTGTTGTTGTCTCGCCTGCGTCTACAAGTTTCTTGGAATCGTCAACCCATGCTTTGATGTTGTCATCGATGTTAACTTTTCCGTCTTTTACCCAAGGTGTTTTGATGTTGTTGGAGTATACACGATAAGTATCGTTTACAGTAGATACCATCTTGTATCCTGCATCTTTAGCTTTTCCAGCAACCTCATTGAACTTGCCCCAGTCAGATACTGCTTCCTGAACCTTCTCCGGATCGTCTGTTCCGAGAACGTCCTTAGCAGCCTCACGGTTGTAAATGAAACCAGCGGAGCATGCCTGCCAAGAAATACCTTTCAGGTTTCCGTCTTTGTCAGTTGCGATGTCTTTTGTGTACTGATACTGCTCAGCAAGATCATCATCTGTGATACCAAGATCTTTCATGCTCATTGTTACGTCAGAGTTAACGTATTTAAGAGCGTAGTCAGCCTCCATAAGGAAGAGGTCTACTTTGTTGTCAGCGTCTGCGTCTGCATTGCTCGGAAGAATTGCATCCAGGTTGTTCTGGTATGCGTTGTCATCTGTAGGTGTGATTGTCCAAACAACGTTTACATCACCGATCTTACCATGAGTAGCGTCAACCTCCTCATATCCCGGATAGTGATCTGTGATACGGCTCTTGAACTCCTCGTTCCAGCACTGGATGTTAAGAGTTGTTCCCTCATCTGCTGCGTCAGCCGGAGCTGCCTCAGATGTAGCTGTAGAAGCTGCAGCAACCTCCTCAGAAGAGCTGGAAGCCTCTGTTTTGCTGGAAGATGCAGCGCTGCTGGATGCAGTTGTGCTGCCACAAGCTGCCATCGGAACTACCATAGCACCGATTACAGCCATGCTAAGTAACATGGACATACGTTTTTTCATATCTTTTTTTCCTCCCTATTGAAAAAAATACAATGTATTCAGAAAAAGCAGAAACTGCTTTTATCTGCAAATTAATTGATCCTCCGGACTGTCTCGCCCTCGATCAGACGGCCTTCAACCATGATTTGCTCAGCTATGCTGCTTTTCTTGTTCTCAATGGTTTCAACCAGTTTTCTTGCTGAGATCGCTCCGATCTGTTCCGCATCCTGATACCAGGTGGTAACTCTCGGTCGGATGACCTGCGAAAGATGGATGCCGTCATAACCCACGACGCTTACATCTTCCGGTGTGGAAAGATTCATCTTTTCAAGAGCAATCCTTCCTCCGATATAAGCAAAGTCATCCGGGTACATGATCGCTGTCGGCGGGTTGTTCAGTCTCATCAGCTCCCTGGTGCATTCCCCTGCACTCTTGGGATCATGGAACTGTCCCAGCACAACATACTCATCCGGTATATGAAGGCTAAGCTCCTTGCAGGCTTTGTAGAAGCCGCTCAATCGCTTGACTGTTACTGACGTCTCTTCGCCGTGGATGTAGGCAATCTTGCGGTGCCCCATCTGATATAAGTAATGAACCAGATTGTACGCGCCGTCTACGTTGTCGCTCATCACACAGCTGTGATTGTTAAATGAATAATCGATGGTCACCGTCGGGAACTCACTGTTGATCAGGTCAATAACCTGCTGACTGGTGAAGTCCACGCTGGCAATCAGCACACCGTCACATTTTCTGTACCGGCAATGCTCAACGAAGGATGTACCTCCTATCTTGGATCCTATGAACGTGATGTCATAGCCGTGCCGTTCAAGTTCATTCTTCGCGCTGTTGAGAATCTGGGAAAAATACTCATGGGTCAGACCACTCATGGTATCATCCTCGAAGACCACTCCTATATTATGGGAGATATTCGTCTTCAGCTGTCTGGCCGCCGAATTCGGCATGTAGTGCATTTCCTGAGCAACCTTCCGGATCCTCTCTGCGGTGGCGGCTCCTATGTCCCCGTAACCATTCAAGGCTTTGCTGACTGTAGCAGGAGAAACACCACATCGTTGGGAAATATCTTTAATTGTAACCACGATTCCGCCCCTCTCCTAGG
This sequence comes from Eubacterium sp., assembly GCA_024684035.1. GTDB lineage: Bacteria > Bacillota > Clostridia > Lachnospirales > Lachnospiraceae > Bilifractor. The sequence goes on from JAIKXQ010000118.1 coordinate 17,729, forward strand.
GTATCCCCCGTATTGTCGCCACACAAAAATGTGAGTTCTAAACGATATACTTGCATCGAAATGTCGTAATCGTTTTCGCTAAGAGTATTCTAAATCGTTTTCGACTGTGCGTCAACCTCTCGAAATAACCAATAATCGTTTTTACCTTTTGTCAAATATTTACAGTTTTCAAATCTTGCAATTATATTGGTTTACAATTCTTATTATTCACCATATAATGGAGAAAATTGGTTCGAAAACGTTATCGTAACATGAATTTGTCGTTTTTGTACCTTTTTTCGATATATAAACTATACATTTAATGATAGTTTATACTTTATTTTACTACTGTTTTTCTGAGGAGGATAATCATGAAATTTGGACACTTTGATGACGCCGCTAAAGAATATGTCATCGAAACCCCACGCACACCTCTGCCATGGATCAACTATCTTGGATCTCAGGATTTCTTCAGCCTGATCTCCAATACGGCCGGCGGATACTCTTTCTACAAAGACGCAAAACTGATGCGTATCACCAGATACCGTTACAACAACTGCCCGCTGGATGCCGGTGGTCGTTACTACTATATTAAAGATGGTGATACCGTATGGAACCCGGGATGGCAGCCGACACAGACTGAGCTGGATTCCTACAGCTGCCGCCACGGTCTTGGATACACAATCATCACAGGATCCAAGAATAATATAGAAGCAACTCTTCAGGCTTTCGTTCCGGTTAACGATAAATGCGAGGTTAACAGAATCATCCTGAAGAACAACGGCACAGAAGAAAAACACCTGGATCTCTTCAGTTTCCTGGAGTTCTGTCTGTGGAACGCACAGGATGACTCCACAAACTTCCAGAGAAACTTCTCTACAGGTGAAGTTGAGGTGATCGGAAGCACCATTTACCACAAGACAGAGTACAGAGAGCGTCGTAACCACTACGCAGTTTACTCTGTAAATAAGAAGATTGACGGTTTCGATACATCCAGACATAAATTCATCGGTATGTACAACGGCTTCCACAATCCGGAGGCAGTTCTTGCAGGCGAGAGTCGCAACAGCATTGCAAGAGGATGGCAGCCCATCGGTAGCCACCACCTCAAAGTAGACCTGAAACCGGGCGAGTCCCAGAGCTTCATCTTCGTTCTCGGATACTGCGAGAATCCGAAGGATGAGAAGTGGGAGGCTCCGAACGTTATCAACAAGAAACCTGCAGATGAGCTTCTGGCTCAGTTCCAGACAGACGAGCAGGTTGATGCCAAATTCCAGGAGCTCAAGGACTACTGGAATGGTCTTCTTACTACATACACTGTTCACACAGAGGATGAGAAGCTCAACCGTCTCGTAAACATCTGGAACCAGTATCAGTGTATGGTCACCTTCAACATGAGCCGTTCCGCAAGCTATTTCGAGAGCGGTATGGGACGTGGTATGGGATTCCGTGATTCCTGTCAGGATCTTCTCGGTTTCGTTCACCTGATCCCGGCTCGTGCAAGAGAGAGAATCATCGATATCGCAAATACACAGTTCGAGGACGGATCCACCTACCATCAGTATCAGCCGCTCACAAAGAAGGGCAACGCTGACATCGGTGGCGGATTCAACGATGACCCGCTGTGGCTCATCGCAGGTACCTGCGCTTACATCCGCGAGACAGGAGACTTCTCCATCCTCGACGAGATGTGTGCATTCGACAGCGACTTCTCCAAGGCAGTTCCGCTCATGGATCACCTCCGCAGAAGTTTCAACTACACACTGACTCACAGAGGACCTCACAACCTTCCTCTCATCGGCCGTGCCGACTGGAACGACTGCCTGAACCTCAACTGCTTCTCCGAGGAGCCGGGTGAGAGCTTCCAGACCTTCGGACCGAGTGAGGGACCGGTTGCAGAATCTGTATTCATCGCCGGAATGTTCGTAAAATACGGCAACGAGTACGCAGACCTCTGCGAGGCTACAGGTCTTAACGACGAGGCTGCAAAAGTACGTGCCGCAGTTGCAGATATGAACGAGGCAATCAACGGCGCAGGCTGGGACGGCGAGTGGTTCGTTCGTGCCTACGACGCATACAGCAACCCGATCGGTAGTGACAAGAACGAAGAAGGAAAAATCTACATCGAGCCGCAGGGTATGTGTGTCATGGCCGGTGTCGGCGTAGACAACGGCAAGGCTGAGAAGGCTCTGAAGAGCGTTGAGGAAAGACTTGATACCAAGTTCGGTATCGTACTCAACCAGCCGGCATACACCAAATATCACGTTGAGCTTGGTGAGATCTCCTCTTATCCGCCGGGATACAAAGAGAACGCAGGTATCTTCTGCCACAACAACCCTTGGGTATCCATCGCTGAGACAGTTGTAGGCCACGGAAACAGAGCCTTTGATATCTACAAAAAGACCTGCCCTGCTTACGTTGAGGAGATCAGTGATATCCACTGCACCGAGCCTTATGTATACTCACAGATGGTTGCCGGAAGAGATGCCAAGTTCCATGGTCAGGGCAAGAACAGCTGGCTCACAGGTACAGCTGCTTGGACCTTCGTAAACATCTCCCAGTACATCCTTGGTGTTTACCCTACACACAACGGTCTTTCCATCAATCCTTGTGTACCCGAGGACTTCGGCGACTTTACTCTCACAAGAAAGTACCGCGGTGCAACCTACAACATCACCGTTAAGCAGAACGGTGCTCAGAAGGGCATCAAGAAGCTGACAGTTAACGGAAAAGAGATCTCCGGAAACATCATTCCTTACGAGGAAGGTGTAAAGGAATACACAGTTGTAGCTGAGATGGGCTGATAAATAAATACTGATAAAACGCACATATATAATGAGCCGGATAGGGCATTTGCCCCATTCGGCTCATTCATGTTATAATAAAGTGTTAAAGTCGGAGGTTTTATATGAGCGCAGAAAAAAATCCCAGAAAACACAGACATAAAAGACATTACACCTTCATGGTGATCTCGGGTGATTCAGACGGAAGTACCAAGAGCCTCCATCTCAATCACGCCAGGACTCAGATACTTGCCTATTCGGTATTTGCAGTAGCCTTAGTTCTTTTGTGTTACATTATTTATTCAGCAATAACCATAAATCATCTCAAATCCCTGGAGGAGGTACAAAAGAGCCAGATCGTTGAGTTAGAGGCCCAGAGCGGATCCCTGGAGGCATCCAACGACGAGCTGGAGACCCAGGTACAGCAGCTCAAGGCAGCCCTTAACCAGAGGCTTGAGGAGGAACAGATTTCCGCGGAAGAAGCTGAGAACAACGCCATTCCGTCAGGTTTCCCTCTGGCAGGTACAGCGTCCATGACTCCTGCACTGGATGATCCCAATGAGACAACCATCACTACTCTCACAGACGAGAACAAGGATACCGCCACAGGTAATCCAATTCTTCTTTTGGAATCAGCTCCGGGAAACAGTGTAATTGCTTCAGGAACCGGCACGGTTCTCACTGTTACCTCAGATGTCAAACTAGGAAATATGGTGGCAATAGACCACGGCAACGGATATATTTCTTTTTACAGAAATGCAGGTGATCCTCTTGTGACAGAAGGTGCTTCCATCGACAAGGGCGCCATCATCTTTGTTATTTCTGACAGCAACACCACGCTGGGATATCAGATCCAGCAGAACGAACAATATATTGATCCAGAAGAGCTTATAGAAATCAGGGGTTAAGCCCCCACATCAACGGAGGACAACAATATGTTTGGAACCAGAAAAGAAACTACCGTAGATCCGGCTCTTGAGCAGGTTGGAACCATTATCGGCCCCGGCGCTGTTCTTGACGGACCACTCACCACCAAGGATTCCACCAGGATCGACGGAACCGTAAAGGGTAACGTCACCATAAGCGGAGCCCTTATCGTGGGACAGGAAGGCAAGATCATAGGAACCGTTTCAGCTATGAATGCCTATATCGCAGGCGAAGTCACAGGTGCTATCTCAGCGCCTCAGGGCAAGGTTGAGATCAGTGATACCGGAAAGGTCATCGGAGATGTGTCCTGCAAGGGTATCATCATTGACGAAAATGCAGTATTCCAGGGCAAATGCGACATGACAGGAATCGAAAAGAGTTCTGCCGAGATTGCCAAGGAAAGAGCTGTAGCAGACAAGAGCTCAGAGGAGCAGTCTCAGGAAACCACTGAGGGAACCAAGTCTGAGGACAATAAGTCTGAGGACAACAAGTCTGAAGGAAACAAAGAAGACGATACTAAATCCGAAGAAAATAAAGAAGAAAACAAAGAATAAACCACAAAGTATTGAATACCTAAAAAGGGTTGTCGCACTAGATAATTCTTGTCTACAGGCTGTTTCATAGACAGCCCAGCCCCAAAGGTATCTGTTTGGAAATGTGCAGTTCTCGGACGAGGCGATGATTTCCAAAATGAAAAAACAGATAAATGCCGATTGTTCTGAATAACATGAAATGAGGCATTTATCTGTTTTTGAATTTTTGGAAATCACAACGTAGACGAAAGCAAGCATTTCCAAACAGTACCTTTGGGGCCGGGCGTCAAAAAAAGCCGCTGCACTAGATTGATGAACCGTGCAACAGCCTCTTTTTCATTACTCCTGCATTCGGGTGAATACCAGCTCGTAGCCGTCATCCCCGTAGTTAAGGGATCTGTTAACTCTGCTGATGGTGGCTGTGGAAGCACCGGTCTTCTCTGCAATCTCAAGATAGGTCTTTTTATCCCTGAGCATCGAAGCAACCTCAAATCTCTGGGACAGAGACAAAAGCTCATTTACAGTACAAAGATCCTCAAAAAAGCTGTAACATTCCTCTTTATTCTGCAAGCAGAGTATCGCATCAAATAAATGATCAACGGCGTCTGTTCTGATTTTCTTGTTCATTAGTAACACCCTCCAAAACAAAAATGATTTCTGTATAAAATATAAACTGTATTCCGTTAATACGCTTTCATACTTAAACATTTTATCACGCTAAACTTTTAAAGTAAAGTGTTTAAATATCTGTTATAATATGATGACAGGTGAGAAAGTTTTAGATTTGCAACAGTTTCACATAACAGAGCAAGTCACATCAACACAACTTCACAAGAAAGGACATACAAAAGTGCGTTTCAGACCCTGTATCGACATTCACAACGGAAAAGTAAAACAGATAGTAGGTTCAAGCCTCAAGGATGAGGGCGATATGGCCAGCGAAAATTTCGTATCGGAAAAAGAGGCAGCCCATTTTGCCAGGATGTACAAAGAGCTTGGTCTTAAAGGCGGTCATATCATTCTTTTAAATCCCGAAGGAAGCCCTTATTACGAAGCAACTAAAGAGCAGGGAATTTCAGCCTTAAAAGAGACTCCGGGGCTTCTGCAGATAGGAGGAGGCATCACATCAGACAACGCCGCAGAATTCATAGATGCCGGCGCATCCCACGTAATTGTAACCTCCTACGTCTTTAAAAACGGCTGTATAAATGAGGAAAACCTGAAAAAAATGGTACAGGCCGTGGGAAAAGAACACCTGGTGCTGGATCTGTCCTGCAAGAGGAAGGGTGATGATTATTATATCGTAACCGACAGATGGCAGAATATGACCGATGTAAAATTGGACGAAAAGACCCTTGATCTTCTCTCCGGCTCCTGTGACGAATTTCTGGTCCACGCTGCAGATGTTGAGGGAAAACAAAACGGCATCGAAAAAAATGTAGCTTCAATTCTAGGCGAATGGGGCAAAAAGCCCATCACCTACGCAGGCGGAGTAAGGAGCATTGCCGATATACAAAAATTAAAGCTTTTAGGCGCTGATAAGCTTGATGTTACTATAGGAAGTGCCCTGGATATTTTCGGAGGAAATATCAGCATGACAGACGCAATAAAAGCATGTCTGTAAAGCCAACAAAAAGCCCTATAATTCTCTAATTTGCTTTACTTTTGTACAATAATGTGCTATCGTTAATGTGTTGTCATAGACAACTGAACGAATATTTTTTTATTTTTGTGGAGGTATTACGATGAACAAAGGTACTGTTAAGTGGTTCAACAACCAGAAGGGTTACGGCTTCATTTCTGACGAGGCTGGCAATGATGTATTCGTACATTATTCAGGACTCAACATGGAAGGTTTCAAGTCTCTCGAAGAGGGCGCTTCTGTAGAGTATGATGTAATCCAGGGCGAAAAGGGACCTCAGGCCGTAAACGTAAACAAGCTTTAAT
>JAIKXQ010000066.1 GCA_024684035.1 Eubacterium sp.
AGGAGAATAATCATGTCAGCAATCTGGGGGATTATAGAAAAGAAAATACAGTCCGTGCAGTCTGCACAGACTTCGTTGATGCGCAATCATTATGAAGAGCACTGCAGGATCGACCGCATCGAAGAGTTTCAGAATGATAGCTGCTACATGGCCTGCGGAATCCAGCACTTTACACCGGAAGCTTCGTCGGAACATCTTCCGGTATCTCCCGGCGACGGCCGCTATGTCCTCACCGCCGACGTCGTTCTGGACAACAGGGAGGAGCTGATCACGGAGCTGGTTACGGAACAGATTCTAACAACGGAAGGTTCAAACAACCGACCGGATAGAAAACGTCCTGCTGTCATCACCGATGGCTTTCTTCTGCAGCTTGCCTTTGAGAGATGGAACTATGATTTCGTTAAACACTTGAAAGGGCTCTTCGCCATAGCCATCTATGACACAGAGAAGAGGGAGCTTTTTCTCTGTACCGATCAGATCTCGAATCGCTGTCTCTACTACTACTGCACAGACTCGCAGCTTGTCTTTTCCACCATGCTCACTCCTATCCGTCTTCTGCATCCGGAGATCCGCCCCAACCGGCACTACCACAGGGACTTTCTGATCGCTCCCGGTCTTTTCCCGGGATTTACATCTGACGAGTCACCCTGGGAAGATGTAAAACTTCTGGAAGCGGGCACTTTCGTTCTTATAAGTCCGGATGGAATTCGCAAGACGGAGTACTGGAAACCGGAGAACATTCCGGTTTCCGGAAAAATCCGTGATGCAAAAAAACAGTTTCTCTCCATTTACCGGACAGCCGTGCACAGAGCTCTCCGGACTTCCGGTGAAGTGGGTATTGCCCTCAGCAGCGGATGCGATTCTTCCTCCGTCGCTGCGCTTGCCGCCACGGAACTGAAATCGCAGGAAAAGCTTCTGCATTCCTATACCTATATTCCCCACTATAAAATCAAGCCGAAATACTATGAAATCAACGATGAAACCGACGGAGTAAAAGCTCTGGGACGGATGTATCCGAATATTGATATGCACTTTACCGATCAGGATGGACGGGACTTTACGAACACGCTGTCGGATCTTATAGAGACGGTGGAGATCCCTTTTAAATCCTTTATCAATCTCTCCGGCCTCGCAGAGATCTATGAAGCCGCCTACCGGAAGGGATGCAGGGTTTTTCTCAGCGGGCAGAACGGTAACTCGACGGTGTCCTACGGTGACGCGGATGACATTCTCTATGATCTGTACCGCAAAAAGAAACCCCTTCGATGGCTTCGTCTCTACAACCGGTATTGCAAAAACGCCGGATACAGCAGAAAAAAATACTTCCGCGATCTTTGGTCGATTTACCGAAGGGCGGACCGGATCATGAAGGATCCTCCCATAGACCGGTCTCTTCTGAATTCTTTTTTATCCCCGAAGCTTTTCGAGGATTATGATCTGAAGAGTCAACTACCGGAAGGAATCTATTACACCACCGAGTATTGCCCGGGGGAAGAGCAGACAAACAAAGCTCTGCTGTACTGCAAATGTATCTTCTCGTTTCTCGGCGTGATGGACACCAAAATGAGTCTTCGTTACGGCCTTCTTCTGCGTGATCCTACCAGAGATCCGGAGCTGCTCAGTTTCTGCAACTCTGTCCCATATGAATACTTCGCATGGAACGGCAATCCCCGGTATTTCATCCGTGAGGCGATGAAAGAATTCCTGCCAAAAGAAATCACTGCCATCCACGCAAAAATCGGCATTCAGAATGCCGACTGGCTGACGCGTATGGATGCCAACGCGGAACACGTACGCAAGCTACAGCTCTCTGCCCTGAAGAACGCTCCGTCATGCGTCAAAAAAGACGAGATCTCTGCATATATCAACGATCACCCTCGTATCGAAGAAAAGAACCGCGAACAGGAACTGGAACTTTGCATTATCTTCTCTTATATGAAGTATTGCAACCTCTACGCAACTCATCCCGAAGCAGCATTTTAAAGAGGATCCTTAAACCACATTTAAGGATCCTGGGTATAATAGTCATAAACTATGTAAAATACGAGGGAACCACATGCGAATACTGCTTGCGGAAGATGAAAACTCATAATATTTATCTCCCATCCCCCGAGAGGCTCTGCTTTTTCGGGGGACCCTTGAGTAAAACTTCGCACAACACTTTGTTGAAAAGGTTTCACCGATTACACCCCTAAAATTGTTTAAAAATATAGTTATAATTCCACAAATATAGTATTATAAAAAGAGATTTCTAATAATATCAGGTATTTTTTGACAAATTTACCTCTCCGCATGTATAGGGGGAGACCGACTACTATATTTGAATGGGGTTAAAGAAATGAAAAAGTACAGTGGACTTGAGTGGTTGAAAGTGATCGCCTGTGTCTGCATCGTGTCGATGCATATGATGGCCAATAATAATTACAATGTCGGAAGTGTTTTTTACAGCGTGGTAAAAGATTCCCTCGCAGAATTCGTATACGTGTTTATGACGATCTCCGCATTCGGTATGTGTTGCGGCTATTACAAGAGAATTCAGGACGGCAGTATCAACTGGGAAAACTTTTATAAAAAGAGATATATGAAGATCCTTCCCTTTTTCGGTCTTCTCGTGGCCATTGATCTGATCTACAGTTTCAGTATATCAGCACTGATTGAAGGACTGACAGAAATGACGCTTCTTCACAGATTTATACCGACAGATATTGAGGTTGTGGGCGTCGGCTGGTTTTTAGGAATCGTCTTTATCTTTTATCTGGTGTTCCCGTTCTTCTCCGTATTGATAAAAACAAAGCGCCGGGCATGGCTCGCCCTGCTCGTGGCAATTGCCCTGAATCTGGCCTGCGAAGGGTATTTCAACCTGAACCGCAGGAATTTCCTCTACTCTTCCTGCTACTTCGTCCTTGGAGGACTTATCTACAAGTACAGGGAAAACATTGAGAAAATCGCATGGCAATACCTGCTGGCACTGATCGTTCTGTCTGTTGCGGGCTATGGTATCATAGGCAGCAATGTGTTCACGCGACTGGCGGTCACCGCTTCTCTTCTGATGTTTTTCATCGGAGCGGAACTTCCATCCGTCAGGCCGATCCGGTTCATCAGCGGGATCAGTATGGAGATCTACCTCTCCCATATGCTGATCTTCCGTGTCGTCGAAAAAGTACATCTGAACCGCCGGTTTGGATCCGGAATGCTGCAGTATTTCATCACCGTAATCCTTGTATTCTGCGGTGCCTGCCTCTTTTCCTTCGTGGCACAGAAGCTTCTGGACAAACTGATCTACGGAAAATACTTCAACCGAAGCTCCCGGGAAAACGCTGCCGGGATCGGTTCATCTGTAAACAATTAGCTGTTTCAATCGGGAATATCCTTTCAATGACTTGAAGCTACCATCTACTTCTTTAAGAATCTGCTGTGCCATATTTGAGTTTAATGTTCTGTAATTAGAGCTGTTCTTTAACAAGGCATAGTTCTTTTCGTATTTTAAGAACTTGCCTTCTGTAAAGTAATACTGCCTTACATTATAGATGGCTTCATTGGTGAGATTTTTCGCTGCATGGGACAATTCCCTTATTGAATGGTAATCGTCCTTTGACAAGTGTTTCACCTGCTGTTTTACAGTAAGATACATACATTTTTCTCCTTTCATAAGACTCGGATTACTCCTGTAAGTATATTATATCATACTTTTTGTTTAAAATTATATCATTTTGGTAAAATATAGATGTATTAAAAAAGACCAATAGCTAAGCTATCAGTCTCTTGTATCTTTTTTAAGCAAATGCATTCATCCCCTACCTACGCTACGCTTAGAGGTAGGGGTTTTCTGCGAAATCATTGATAAAAAACCACAAATAGGCCATGAGAACAGATATACAGAAAAACCTCTCATACGTGTATTTACGTGTTATCATAGTGGTTATTGAGGCTAACACAAAAGGAGAGGACAGAAAAATATGGCCGGTGGGGATAACCAAAAACTGAAAATGCTTTATCTCGCTGATATATTTCGGCGCTATACAGATAATGAGAATGGACTTACCTGTAAGGAAATCATAAAGAAGCTGGAAGATTGCGGAGTAAATGTAGAGCGTAAGACATTCGGAGAGGATTATAAACTCCTGAACGAATCTGGGTTTGATATCATCAAAGAAAACAAAGGAAGGCAAATAGAGTATAAGTTGCTCAACCGTTCCTTTGAGCTGGCGGAACTGAAACTTCTTGTGGATTCCGTTCAGGCAGCCAAGTTCATCACGGATGCGAAATCGGATATGCTGATCAAGAAACTGGAAACCGACAGATAAAGATCATTTCAAGGTTCATGTGGACGTTATCCCCAGCGGTCAGTTTCTCGGCTGGATCATGTCCCTCGGTCAGGGGGTAAAAATTGTCGGGCCTGAGGCCGTGGTTCAGAAAATGCGAAGCGAATTGAAAAGAATGACAGAGGAATACAATTAGAAACGGTTTTCAATAAAAGTAAACATCGGACTGGGAGAAAGAAACACTGGTCGAGCTGATCAAACTCCGCAACGAGATGCGGAAGGAAGAACTGATGGAGGCGGTCATAAAGAGCAGCCACTCTTATACTGAGATCATTGCGTTTATCAAAGGCGAATCTGAGGTCGAATAAAAACGACAGCCAGTAACGAACGAAAAGAAGGACGTTACTGGCTGTTAATCGTTTGAGTGTCAAAAAGACTGGAAGTTAAGATTACAGCTATAGCGATACAGTAGCAAGGGTGACTTGATTCTGTACATAAATTTTTGTATAATTTTGTTATCAAAGTAGGAGGTACAGAGTATGCCAACGATTAAATCCAGTGCGGATCTCCGCAACAGTTATAATGAAATATCTTCTTTCTGTCATCAGTATGATGAACCGGTCTTCATTACAAAAAACGGAAAGGGCGATCTCGCTGTTATGAGTATTGAAGCCTACGAAAAGCTTCTCGGACGGTTTGAACTCTACGGGCTTCTTCAGGAAGGAATGGATGATATAAAATCCGGGAATACACGCTCGTTTGAGGATGCCATGACCGACATCCGATCAAGGAGAAAGCGATGAATTATTCCATTCATATCACCAGGGCAGCGGAAAGGGACTTGAGTGGCGCCGCTGATTATATTGAGTATGTACTGCTCAATCCCGTGGCATCGGACAGTTTTCTCGACGAGGCAGAGGCAAAAATCGGCGAGTTGTCCGTTTTTCCGGAAAAGTTTTCTCTGGTCGAAGATCCGGTTTTGAAGGCCTGGGGTATACGGTATACACTTATCAAAAACTACCTTGCCTTTTATATCATCTCCGAAGTTGATCGAACAGTTTATATTGTGCGTTTTTTGTACAATAAGAGAGACTGGATCGGTATATTGCGGCAGGGATTTGTGTTGGAATGAGGTGATCAGCGGCTCTGCATATCCTTGGTTCACTTTTTCGGAAAGAATGAAGCTGTTGATTATCCGGTTCGGATGGTGGAGGATTTTCTATATCCATCTGATGCGGGGGATGAAGAAAAACAGTTAGCGGATACTGTTGACGGGAAAATAAAATATAGATTTTAGTGTCCATCCGGTCAGATATCGTTTGATTTTTCACTGATGGTCGGTTATTATTTACTTGTTTGAGTGTTTTTTATCTGTGCCGGCATTTATTAATAGGAGAGAAGTGCTTCGGCGCAGCTGAAAATAATATATTTATATCCAAAGGAGGGACCGGTATCAAGACCGGTTAATGGAGATGGAGAAAATTTTCAAACTCAAAGAGCACGGCACCAACGTGCGCACAGAGATCATCGCTGGTCTCACAACTTTCCTGACCATGGCTTACATTCTGGCTGTTAACCCTAACATCCTCGGTGAAGTTATGGACAGAGGCGGTGTATTCGCTGCCACAGCAATTGCATCTGCACTTGCTACCTTTATCATGGCATTCCTCGCCAACTATCCGATTGCCCTTTCCGCAGGACTTGGACTGAATGCGTACTTCGCATACACCATCTGTCTTGGAGAGCTCAGCAGTCTCGGAGAGAATGCATTCACTGTTGCACTTACAGCTGTACTTTTCGAGGGACTTATTTTCATCATTCTCTCTTTCTTCAAAGTACGTGAAGCGATCGTAAACGGTATTCCGGAGAACCTGAAGAACGGTATCTCTGCAGGTATCGGTCTTTTCGTAGCCTTCATCGGACTTCAGGGAGCAAATATCGTTGTTTCCAACGATTCTACAAAAGTTGGTCTCGGCGACTTCTCCACACCGCAGGTTGCACTTGCGCTGATCGGTTTCCTGATCATCCTCATCCTTGTTCATTACAATGTGAAGGGTGCGGTTCTGATCGGAATCCTCGCTACCTGGGTTCTCGGTATGATTGCTGAAGTAAGCGGATGGTATGTAGTAGATATCGACAATGGCGTATACAGCCTGATTCCCACATCCGTTGTAAACATAGATTTCAGCGGACTTGCCAATACGGCATTCAAGTTTAACTTTGCATGGGCAGGAAGTCATCTGCTGGAGTTCATCTCCATCATGTTTGCGTTCCTCTATGTGGATCTCTTCGATACAGTAGGAACTGTAGTCGGCGTAGCTGACAAGGCAGGCCTTCTTGATGAGGACGGAAATGTACCGCGCGCAGGACGTATCCTTCTTGCAGACGCTGTTGGAACTGTTGCAGGTTCCTGTCTCGGAACATCTACAATCACATCTTTCGTAGAGTCCAGCGCAGGTGTTGCTGCAGGCGGACGTACAGGTCTTACCGCACTCACAACCGGTATTATGTTCGTTGTTGCTCTGTTCTTCAGCCCGGTATTCCTTGCAATTCCTTCATTTGCAACTGCACCGGCTCTGATCTACGTTGGTATGCTGATGGTATCTTCCGCAAAGAAGATTGACTTCGAGGGAGATCTGGCAGACACAGCAGGCGCTTACATGGCTATGCTGATGATGCCGCTGGCATATTCCATCGCGACAGGTATCATGTTCGGTATGCTGACATGGGTTGTTATCAAGGTATTCGAGAAGAAGGCAAAAGAGATCAGCCCGGTTATGTGGGTGGTATTTGTTCTCTTCGTTCTTCGTATCGTCGCTCTTGTTACCGGCTTCGGTCAGGTAAGCTGATCGCCCGACAAAGGAACGGCGGGAAGTACATAGCTTTCTGAAAAAATGAAATAAGAGGCTCTGCAGTCGGGGGAATATCCCGCGGTTGCAGAGCCTTTTTCTATTTTGCAGATATTTATGGTATAGGAAATTGCTCCGCAATCCCTATACCATAACGCTCCGCGGGATGCGCAGCTCGCAGATAAGAAGATCGCTTACGCGATTCTGCTCGCGCGCCAAAGTCCAGCTGCGCTCCCCTCAGGAGTGAGGGGCTGGGGGAGTCGAAGTCCGCTTGCGGACTTTGTTCTTTTGAATCCACCTGTATTTCATGTATTTTTGGGTGTGAACTGCTTGAAATTAATTATATTTCGTTGTACCATTTGAGAGGTGGTTCGCTGTTGGCGAACCGTTGAACCGGCTAAATGTGGCAGGAATCAGAACGGACATCTTTGGTTACTGACTAGAAGATTCCTGTGGCGGCACACCGGTTCGTGGATTGAGAAATCTGCGGGCCTGCCGCCTTAAAAAGGCGAAAAACCTTGTTCTGAGTAAAATAGATACCTGAAAGGGCAGAAATACATGAAAAGGCTGTCTCGCGTGTGAGACAGCCTTTTCCGGTCTCATAGGTAAATTTTCTGAGTTCCCTGTGAGACAAAAACGCTCCGCGGGGATGACGCTTTTTTTTCGGCCGTTCAAAAAAGATAACAAAAACGTGTATGGCATGGACAGTGGTTCACAGGAGGGAACAATGGGAGGATTTTTCGGAGTTGCATCACATGACGATTGTGTGTTTGATCTGTACTATGGTACGGACTATCATTCACACCTCGGTACAAGGCGTGCCGGTATGGCCGTGTACAATAAAGAGACCGGTTTTGACAGAGCGATTCACAATATTGAGAGCTCTAATTTCCGTCCGAAGTTTGAGAAAGACATCAAAACAATGAACGGAAACATCGGAATCGGATGCATCTCTGATTTTGAGCCGCAGCCGTTGATTGTGCGTTCTCATCACGGTACCTATGCGATTACTACAGTCAGCAAGATTAATAACGCGAAGGAGATTTCGGAGGAACTGTTCCGCAACGGTTTTTCTCATTTCCTCGAGATGAGCGGCGGGGATATCAATCCCACGGAGCTCGTGGCCGCCATCATCAACCAGAAGGATAGCATCGTCGAGGGTATCCGATACGCCCAGGAGCTCATAGACGGCTCTATGACAATGCTGCTGATGACAAAGGATGGTATTTATGCCGCAAGGGACAAATGGGGACGTACACCGATCCAGATCGGTCATAAGGACGGAAGCTACTGCTGCTGTTTCGAGAGTTTTGCCTATCTGAATCTGGGTTACCAGCCGGAGAAAGAGCTTGGACCCGGTGAGATCGACTTCATCACTCCGGATGCCGTTGAGGTTCTCCAGGCTCCGAGCAAGAAGATGAAGATCTGTACTTTCCTCTGGATCTACTACGGATATCCGGCTTCCTGCTATGAGGGACTTAATGTAGAGGCGGTTCGTTACAACTGCGGTTTCAAGCTGGCTGAGCGTGATATCATGCGCGGAAACATTCATCCGGACTGCGTAGCCGGTGTACCGGACTCCGGAGTGGCTCACGCCATCGGCTATTCCAACAAGTCGGGAGTTCCCTACTCCAGACCTTTTGTAAAATACACACCTACCTGGCCCAGATCCTTCATGCCGCCGTTCCAGACCAAGAGAAATCTGATCGCGAAGATGAAGCTCATCCCGGTTCATCAGCTGATCCGCGACAAGAGACTGCTTCTCATCGACGACTCGATCGTCCGCGGCACACAGCTTCGTGAGACCACCGAGTATCTGTACAACAGCGGAGCAAAAGAGGTTCACATCCGTCCGGCGTGTCCGCCGCTTGTATACGGATGTAAGTACCTGAACTTCTCGAGATCAAACTCCGAGGCAGAGCTGATCACCAGAAGAAAAATCGCGAAGCTCGAGGGAAGCAAGAATCCGACGGCGGAGATTCTCGCCGAGTACACAAATCCGGATTCTGACAGATATGAGGCAATGCTGGAGGAGATCCGCAAGGAGCTCAACTTCACATCCCTGCACTTCCATCGTCTCGACGATATGCTGGATTCTGTGGAGATCGATCCTTCCTGCCTGTGTACTTACTGCTGGAACGGACAGGAGTAAGGAAAAAAGCTCTGATGCAGAGCGGATGACAAACAGAAGAGAGGTTCTTTTTTCAGAGAACGTAACTATAAAGCAAGAGGCTGCACCCGCGGGTGCAGCCTCTTCTTTCTGTCTCATAGGAAATTGCTTCGCATTCCCTATGAGACAAAACGCTCCGCGGGATGCGCAGCTCGCAGATGGGAAGATCGCTTCGCGATTCTGCTCGCGCGCCAAAGTCCTGCTGCGCTCCCCTCAGGATTGAGGGGATGGGGGAGTCGAAGTCCGCTTGCGGACTTTGTTCAGGGCGGTAATCAGACGGGAATTGACAGGATCCGGGTCTGAGCCGGGTAACCGGAGTATGGACGTCGGAACAGGAGTGCGTATCGATATCGGAGGAATTTCAGTGTAAATTGTATCAGGCATTCAGAACAGGAAATATATAACCGGATAACCGGCGGGGGAAAAATGTGTGAATATAAGAAAAGAAACGGAAAGCCGGGTGTGATACATGGTATATGATGAGTCATACACAAGAGAGAGAGAAAATGAGATCAGCAGGGCGCATCCGACGAAAGTCTATGTCGGTGTCTTTGTGAAGATCACCGATGAGGGAAAAACCATTCCCTACGGCCTGCAGTGGACAGATCAGAAGATCTACAGGATTGACCGGATTCTGGATGTGCGCAAGGCCGCCAGTCTGAAAGCCGGCGGCTGCGGTATGCGCTACATCTGTATGATCTGCGGAAAGAAGGTGGAACTCTTCGATGAGGAAGGCAGGTGGTTCGTGACACCTGCCGGAAGGTAGCGGGCTACCCCGACCTACGGCTAACGCCTTAGAGGCCGGAGCTTGTAACCGCCCTGTGGCGTTGGTGAAATGTGTCTTTCATCTCATAGGAAATTCCTCCGAATTTCCCATGAGACAAAACGCTCCGCTTAGATGCGCTCACCGGGGGATGATTACACCCCAAGTCCGAGAATTTTTCCTGCGTTTTCTCCGAGGATCATGGCCTGTTCACGTTCCTTCAGCGGTAGATTCCGGAACCGTCGGAGAGCGGCGGTCTGATCCGACCAGGGAGAATCCGTGGCGAACAGAATGCGATGGGCACCGAAGACGTTCACCATATGCAGAAACTGCTCTTCGGACAGCAGATGGATATCGCGTTCGTCCCAATAGCCATCGGCCAGCGGATACAGATGATGTTCAGAAAAAGAAGTGTCCAGGAATACGGGGGTGTCTTTGAAGTATGTACAGACATCCTCCCATTCCCTCCATCCTCCCATATGAGCAAGGATGAGCGTCACCGGATTGCGTCCGGACAGCATTTCCGCCTTTTCCATGGCATGATAGACAGTCTGTGTGGAGGCGTGGGAGATGCCGGGAAAGCCGATATCCCAGCCGGCGTGGATGATCACAGCCAGTCCCAGTTCACCACATATGTTCAGGATGTTGACGTAACGGTCATCGTCGAAGTCCACGCCCTGATAGACCGGGTGCAGCTTGATTCCTTTGATTCCCGCCTCTTTCAGGCGGATCAGCTCGTTCCTGTAGTCCGGGGTATCCGGGTGCATGGCACCGAAGGAAAGCAGACCAAGAGCCTTCCGCTCTGCCTGATGTGCGATGGTGAAGGCGTTGATTTTTGTCGCCTGTTCACCGTAGGTTGCTACCGGAAGCAGCAGGGACAAATCAATACCCGCCGCCTTTTGAGAGGCTGATAGGCCGGCATCCGTGCCATCCGTGAAAGATTCCGTATGTGATTTCTGCCGGAGAAGAGAGAGCGCCCTGGCTGCCACTTTGTCCGGAAATGTATGTGTGTGAAAATCGATGATCATAGCGTACCTCGTGAATGAATATATTGCTGAGACAAAATATCAGGATGGATTTGGTTCTTCTATCTCTAAGCATGTGCATGCATAGGAGCATTATAGCATTTTTGGACTTTATTACGTAATAATCTGAATCTGTTGTTTTTGAGCCTTTGATGAGAGCTTCGAATTCTCGGTCTTTCCTGCAAATTCGGTCACCGGATCGCAGGCTAATTCTAAAGAAAATATAAATTAGCACTCATCTATTGACAGTGCTAACAATCGGTGTTATTACATAAGTGTAACGAGATAAGGTTACATAAAGTAATTATGAAAACCTCATGAGATGTTGATCAGAAACGTGAGGTAACGAATGGTTAACTCAATACATGCAGGATGCTTTCGACAACATCCGGACATGCGCACTGGTAAAGGAGGAATGTATGATGATGTACTTACCAAGTTTGTTCGGGGAAACAATGGATGATATGCTGGATGTCTTTGATGACGATTTCTTCGATAGAAAAAATCCTGTTTTCGGTCACCGTGCCGGAAACCTTATGAAAACAGATATCAGGGATCAGAAGGATCATTATGAGCTGGATGTTGACCTTCCGGGATGCAAAAAGGAGGATGTCACCCTGTCACTGGATCAGGGTTATCTGAACATAGCTGCGCAGAAGGGACTCGGCAAGGATGAAAAGGATGCCGACGGACGGATGATCCGCCGCGAACGCTACGCGGGAAGCATGGCCAGAAGTTTTTATGTCGGCGACGCCCTCACGGAAGATGAGATATCCGCCAGATTCGAGAACGGAGTTCTGAAGATCAGCGTGCCGAAGATGGAGAAGAAAGAAGAGCTTCCACACAAGAAATATATTTCAATTGACGGTTGAGGAAGCTTTTCCTGAAAAAACGAATTATTGATGGTACAATGCCCTCACAAATCAAATATCGGTCATCGGAGGACAGTACGCCGTAGCGTAGGGGATCGTAAAGCGAAAGCTTTGCAGGCCGCCTGTTGGATAAGATGTCGAGTGAGCTCGGAACATTTGGCTTATGCCAGATGTTGCCGAGCTATTTTTGTCTCATAGGAAATTCCTCCGAATTTCCCATGAGACAAATAGTTCCGCTTGCGGACTTTGTTTTCTCATTTATGAAGGAGGGCTTTTGGTATGGCAAATATTACTCTTACCCGGTTTACAGAGGATGATGCAAAACTGAAAAAGTTCTCAAAATGAATTGGAGTATGGGAGAAAGAACGATATAATTTGGGAGAAACGAAACATTACATCAACATTTGTGAGGGAAATATATGGTTAAGCAGATTGTCAGAGATCCATTGTTTTTGAGACAAAAATCGGAACCTGCTACGAAAGAGGATAAGCAGGTGATTACGGATCTTATGGATACGTTAAGAGCAAATCAGGAAAGGTGTGTGGGAATGGCCGCCAATATGATCGGCGTCAGAAAACAGATCATTGTGGTTGCGGTGGGGCCGTTCATCGTTCCTATGGTAAATCCGGTCATCACAAGGAAGTCCGGGAAGTATGAGACAGAAGAAGGATGTTTATCCCTCGATGGGGTTCGTCCCTGCACCCGGTATAAAGAAATTGAAGTAGAGTATCTGGATCAGGATTTTAAGAAGAAGCACGGGAAGTTCAACGATTTCACAGCTCAGATTATTCAGCACGAGATCCAGCATTTCAGCGGGGAACTGATCTGAAACGTATATGGAAAGACAAGGGGGCTACGATGGTTAACTATGTATGGCCGATCGCATTGGTGATTTTTTCAAATGTGGTATATCAAATATGTGCGAAATCTGTGCCGAAAGAAATGAATCCGTTTGCATCACTAACCGTAACATATTTTATTGGAGCTGTGACTAGTGTAGTTTTGTATTTTGTACTTGGCAGGAATGCTAACCTGGTTAAAGAATACAGCAGGTTGAACTGGGCGCCATTTGTTCTTGGTGTAGTAATTGTGGGATTGGAGACCGGGTGGATCTACGCATATAAGGCCGGGTGGCAGGTGAGCACCGGCTTCATAGTACAGAGCGCGGTGCTTTCGGTCATGCTCCTTGCCGTTGGATACTTACTATACCACGAAGCGTTTACATGGAATAAGGTGGTTGGAGTCGTAATATGCCTGATTGGGCTGGTTTTTATTAATTACAAGTAAGATTCGGGGGGATTCGTGTGAAAAATTACGAAGAAAAGGTCAGTGAAAACCTCACTGATCTAAAAAAGAAAACGGTAAGTCGATAAAAAGAATATAATGATTTACCAATTATTGAATAGTTGTTTTGCTTTAAATCCAGGTGCTTATCTGCACCTGGATATTTTTTGAAAATAATAGATGCAACCATTGTCATTACAACAAAACGATGCTATATTAACACCATCAGATGAAATCGATACGGTTACAACAATGAACTTTTAACATTCGAGGATAATTACCTCGCAGGGAAGAGCCCGGAAAGGAAAATAATCATGACAAATAAGGAAAAAGCATTAGCACTCATCGCAACATTCGTATCAGGAGATACAGCAAAGGCAAAGGAACTTCTTGCAACAGGTTATATTCAGCATAACATTGCATTTGGTACAGGAGCAGATGCATTTGTGGCAGCAGTTGAAGGACTTGCACAGGCACCTGTAAAAACAAC
>JAIKXQ010000088.1 GCA_024684035.1 Eubacterium sp.
GCTGTTCAATATTCAAGTCCTCATATTTCGAACCTGAAATATATTCCGTAAAGGTATCCGGCATGGTTGGATAATGATCACCGAACATGACGATCATGGTTGGCTCGCTGTAATTCTTGAAATACTCAATGAGATACTTCAATGCGTCATCACTGAGCTTCTCCAGCGAGAGGAAATTGTTCACCACATTGCTCTCAAAGCCGTCCACCTTCACCAGATTCGGCACATCGTTGACGGTGTAGCCGCCGTGATTCTGCATGGTAATATCGAAGATAAACAGCGGATCATCTTTATTTTTCTTCTTATTCACGAGGTCGATGATCTTCTCGTAATTGGCCTGATCACTGATGTGATTGTGATAGGTCTGGGTATCTTCATCGAAGTCGTCCTGCGTGTAGAATTTCTCGAAGTTCAGAAGCTTGTAGGCGCTGGTTCTCTTCCAGTTGCTTCCCTTGTAGGGATGCATAGCCACCGCCTCATAGCCCTGTGCCTGCAAGGTTGTCACCAGGGAATACTGGTCATGGGTAAAGTAGCTCACATAGGGCACCATTCCCGGGAATCTCTTCACGGAATTGCCCGTCAGGAACTCGTACTCCGTCTTCGCCGTTCCGCCGCCCTTAATGCAAACCATCGTATGACCCTTGATAGTATTTTCTTTCATGGAGTCATAATAGGGCATCACCGGAATATTGGTCTGCAGATTTCCCACGTAGCGGTAATCCGCCCAGGACTCATTCATGATGCAGATGATATTCACCGGTTTCACTTTTCCGGCTGCGTTGTGTGCCTTCTTCTCTTCCGTATTGATCTCTTTGGAGTGCTCCGCGATCTTCTTTGTCTCCGCCACGCTGTAGCCGTCAGGCGGTGTCAGCCGCATATACTTCGCGACGCAGAAAAAGCCCACGGTGGTGCCATACTCATGGTAAGTCTTGATCGGAGCAAAAAGATCCGTCAGAATTCCGGCTCCTCCGTTCCAGTTTACATCCACATACACCGGATACATCAAAAACATGAAACAGCACACACCGACTCTCATCAGCAGTTTTCCGAAGGTACTTTTGCGCACCAGCTTACGATCCGTCATCTGAAGAATCAGAGCAGTTCCGCACATGGCCACAATCACATCCACCACCATTGCTCTCGTGAGCTGGTACTTGTAATTTCCTGCCACTGTAGCAGCTGTTGCCACACTGAAGAAGTCAATCAGCTGCAGCGGCTCCCCGCGGAACAGATATACGAAATAAAAAGTGATCGCCAGCGAGCTCCAGCCAAGAAGGATCACCAAAAGTGACCACTTCAGAGAGTTCAGCCAGAAGAACACGATGAGGTTGATGATGAAAATGCCGGCCACATTCATCAGCATATACCGGTATTTCATCTGGGAAAAATCCGGATTGTTCAGGTATTCCATGATGAAGAAACTCCAGCTGTCCACCAGCAGCATCCAGAACAGATCCCAGGGCATCATCTGTGCCTTGTCTTTCCTGCCCTCTGCCGTCATCCGCTGTCCCGGGTGCAATACAAGCGTTCCCAGAAGAATCGAAACTGCAATTCCTGCGTAAAGAGCGATGACTACACCTCTGCCGAAAGCAACCTCATCCTTCAGCGTACCAACCACGATTTTCGACGACGCCGTCAGAAAAACCAGGGCTACCAACCAGTAGATGCCCCAGAAAGCCACGTGCTTTCTTGTATACGCAAAACCTCTGCGGATCACCTTTGTTTTCTTCTTTTTTCCTTCTTCGAATTCATCCGGCTCTTCCGGATACGAATCATCCTCGTCCAGATAGTATCCCTCTTCCCCATCCATGGGCTCCGGGACTTCTCTGTCCTCGCTGATCCCGTTCAATTCCAATGTAAGTTCCTCGTCCCTACTCATATATTCACACACTTCCCGATTTTAAAAATTCAATGTCATGCCTAATGCAAAACACATATATTTTACTATTTTTGAATTTTTTTTGCAATAAAAGAGACTGCGGAGCGCTTTCCCCAGTGGAGAAATCCTTCCGCAGTCTTCGTATTACATTTGTAGATTTTTCATGTTATAGGAAATTCCTCCGGAATTTCTATAACACAAAACGCTCCGCGGGATGCGCAGCTCGCAGATAAGAAGATCGCTTACGCGATTCTGCTCGCGCGCCAAAGTCCGACTGCGCTCCCCTCAGGAGTAAGGGGATGGGGGAGTCGAAGTCCGCTTGCGGACTTTGTTCTGCCCGAACAGACGCAGGTTATTTATTTCTCGATCTTGTGGATGAACAGGCCGCTTCGAAGTTTCGGCTCAAACCAGGTGGATTTCGGAGGCATCAGAAGATCCGCATCTGCAACGGCAAAGAGCTCGTGGATGGACGTGGGATACATGGCAAACGCAATGCTGCAGTCTTTGCCACAGCGACGCTCCAGCTCTCCAAGTCCCCGGATTCCGCCTACAAAGTCAATTCTCGGATCCGTCTTCGGATCGGCAATTTCCCAGATCGGTTCCAGAACATTTGCCTGAAGATACTGTACATCGAGGCAGCCGATGGGATCATCCTTCTTCAACTCCTCTTTGGCTGTGAGCTTGAACCACTTGCCGTCGAGGAACATGCCGACCTCACCCTTGTTCTCCGGACGGTAGGGAGCTACAGGCGCCTCTTCCACCGTATATACAGCAGCAATTTTGTCGAGTACCTCTGCTGGTGTCATGTTGTTCAGATCCTTGATTACCCGGTTGTAATCCATGATCTCCAGCTCATTGTCCGGGAACAAT
>JAIKXQ010000096.1 GCA_024684035.1 Eubacterium sp.
TGTATGACCTCTAAAGAGGAGAAAAGAAATAATGAGGATCAACGTAGACGATATCGACAGGATAATAGTCGGAAAGCACGACAGTGATTACGAAAAGAATTTCATGCTAATGTCCGACATGTATAGAAACTACATAGAGGACTTAAGCCACTATACAGACACACCAATGGGAGAGTGTCTTATAGAACCAAGAGATGAAGACAACTATGCGCTTATCACATACAAAAAAATGCCTGTTGGCTTTGTGATATACAACGTATTTCCGGAAGCTCTGACAAGACATGACGTGTTTATCCATGAATTTTATATAAAGCATGACAAGAGAAAGCAGGATATTGGCAAAGCCTTTATGTCACTGATGATAAAGGCAGCAGAATATAAAGACATGGATTTTTCCCTGGCTGTTTATGACAATAACCATATAGCCAAGAGATTCTGGGATAAGACCTTTGGAATGAACGGATACATCGAATGCTTCATACGGCAAAATGTATATGCCCATGATGGAGACAATGCAGAACTTCGTTGGCACTACTGGACTAAAAGGAGCGAGAGCGTATAAATGCAGATGATGGATAAAACAGCATCTATTATATGTGCGGTATGCGAAGATGCTGAAATACGTAACGGGTATCTTTACTGCCCAATAAGAAAGAAAACGGCATATAACGCAAAGCCAAATTGGTGTCCGCATCCAACATGGATTGAGAAAGAAGAATATTATCAGCTGTCGCTATTTGATGAGTGGAGCTGATCAAGTGGATAAACTTGTTAAGAGAGGTAAGAAACAATGGAAAGACATGCCTACAGCAATAGCAACGAGATAAACAAAGAGGCGAAAAAAGCAAAGAAACACGGTCTGTCTTATGGAGAGTATAAGGCAGGTGTCTCAAAAGACTATGCCCCAAAGGGCTACTCTGTAAGTCCGAGCACTTTTGTCAGACGCTCCGATAAGAAAGACGATAATGGGAAGATATCTGTTTTTATAAAATAAGAGGGAGGATACGGATATGTTAGACCGACAAGATCTGATAAACCAACTTGCTAATTCAATGGGCGCAGGCGATTTTGCTGCAACCAAGTATGAGGATTCAAGATATGATGCCAGCACCGGAACTCTTTACTGCGATGGCATTATGATCGCAAGCACAGTTATAGATAAAGCAGAGGCATACTTTAAGGGTTTAAAGACAAAATGCAGCTATGCAGATCCATCATCAAGAGAAATGGCAATGATATATCAAGTAGCCATTGAAGGCATAAAGCTGATTAAAGCAAGCGGACAAGAAACCATCAAGGAAGATAGAAAAGAGTAGAGCGGAGGTGAAAAATTGTGAATATTCTAAGGGCGGCCCTATTTATCAACAACTGTTTGTACTTCATGCTCAGAATGAACTACCATAACTCTGTTATCAAGGATATAAGCCAGTTGTCTGACATATAGCTGCCACAAGCAGCTTTCTACTTTTCCTGTTAGACCGTTTTGACAATGATGGCTATCTGACGTATTATATTAGTGTTAGTTGTTAAATCAAAAGTTTTAGTTAAAAAGTGCGATATGCACATTCGTAAAAATGCCATACAGAAAATGTAAAGCTCGGAGGGCGAAAACCTCGGAGCTTATTTAATGGAATTTTAAGAAAATTGCAGATTCTGAGGGATTTGCTATAATATAAGTGGCTTCTTTTGTTTTTACGTTTTTGGTTTGGTTTCTCAACCAAGTTTGAAGTATTCTGCTCAATGGAGCGGTTTGCACAGTCCTTGCGAGAGGCAATTATTGTATAAAGGAGTCCTTATATTAAGCAAGCAATGCAGAAAGCATCGCTAATTGATGTGTAAATGCACATTCATCAAAGAAAAGGCTACTGTTTTTATTTACCTGTTAATATTCCATACCTATATATGTATGAGATTAAGGTTAGTAAAGAAACGGAGAATTGAAAGCCAAAATAATGTTAAAAGCTTCCTGTATACTTTAAACAGTGAAGGGAAGCAGCCTTGACCAAGAAAAATACCTCAGGTAAAGTTGGATTATTACTGACCTGGCAGTTGGTAAAATCCAAAAATACGAGAGGTATCTAAGATGAATAGTAAAGACAGAAAGGCGAAAAATCAAGCAAATATCAATAAATCAGTGAATGTTCTTTCGCAGGAGGAGCTTGGCAGAAGGATCGCGGCGGTTGAAGCAGACATGAAGGCATCGACTTGGAAAGATCTGGAAGTAGGTGGCAAGTTCGATAAGAACGCAAAGCTCACGTTTATCAGTGACGATATGCTGATCGTCGGATGCGACATCGGCAGTGAGACACACTACATGAGAGCGATTGACACCAGGGGACGGGAACTCAGTAAGGACGCATTCTCGTTCAGCAACAACGCCGAGGGTTTCAGCAGTGCAAAAGCGTGGGCGATGCAGATCGCAGCAGAGCATGGCAAAAAGCAGATCGTGCTGGGTCTGGAGCCTACAGGGCACTACTGGTTCTGCCTGGCAGCGTGGATGATCACAAACGGCATCAGTGTCGTGCAGGTCAATCCGTATGCGGTGAAGCAGACAAAGGAACTTGAGGATAACAGCCAGCTGAAGGATGACCGGAAGGATCCGAAGCTGATTGCCAATCTGGTGAAAGACGGAAACTACGGCATGCCCTATCTTCCTGAAGATGTGTATGCGGAACTGCGGCGGCTGTCGATGCTGCGGGATCAGTTGACAGAGGACCGGATCCGCTATGTAAACAGGCTGCACAGAGAGATGAAGATCTACTTTCCGGAATACATGGACGCATTTGGAAAGCTGGACGGAGTTTTCACTTTGATGATCCTGAAGAAAGCACCGTTTCCGGCAGATATCCTGGAATTAGGTGCAGACGGTCTGAGAGAGATCTGGAGTGAAGCAAAGCTTAGGGGACGCGGTTACAGTAGAGCAGAACACATCGTGAAGTTTGCATCGGAAAGCGTAGGTCTGAAGCATGGAACAGGCGGCAGCAAAGAAGCGGTCAGATGCTTTGTAGAACAGATCCTTTACCTTACAGCAAAACTCGATGAGATCGAGGAAAAACTCCATCAGAAATGCCGGGAGATCCCATACGCAGAGAACCTGCTGGAGATCGAAGGCATCGGAGAAAACATCCTGGCCGGGATCCTGGCAGAAATGGGGGACGTCAGGCGCTTCGATGATGTGAAGGAGATCCAGAAGTTGAGCGGGCTTGGGCTTGTAGCCTGCAGCTCCGGAAAACATAAGGGAGAGACAAAAATCAGCCACAGAGGACGCAAACGGCTGAGGTACTGGCTCTTCCAGGCAGCAAGGTCGGCAGTATCCCATGCAGAAGAATTCAAGACGCTGCATGTGTACTATACGACGCGGTCGGATAATCCGCTGAAGAAGATGCAGTCGCTGATTGTGATTGCTTGCAAGATCCTGAGAGTCATCTTTGCAATCCTGAGGACGGGACAGAAGTATGATCCGGCAAAGATGCTGAGGGACATCAAACATCCGAGCGTAGCGGCAGTGCAGGCGGCATAAATATCAGGCTCACTAACACACAGCCACATCCTCCAAGGCCCTGCCGGATCGCTTGATAGCAGGAGGTCGGGCAGGGTCCTGGAGAAGGAACCCGAAAACGATGGCGCAGGGCCTGCGGCATCAGCACCAACTGGCAAGGCAGAATAAGGCGGAGATGCGTCCACTGTTATATCAGAGCCGCCGAAAGAAGTCCGGTCAGTAATGAACCAACAACAAACAAGAGCTGTAGCCGGCAGGAGTTCTCTCCGTAGGGCATGACCCTGTATGAAAGCTTAGCTGGCACTCGGTGTATGGACAGGTGGGACGAAGGAAGTTGAGACACGATCCCCATAGGCACGGAAGGTTCACCGCCATAGTTGATCGGAGGGAAAATGGCCTTTATAGAGCACCATCAAAGGACGCTCTATTTATCATACCCACTATTAGCTATTCAGTATCCAATACGATGATGTTCATACCCACCTGGTTCTGTTTCATGAGGTATAGAATTTCAACAAGCCCGCATAAAATCTGAATTTAGGGCTTGACTTGATAGGAAGGTATAGGCGTTGCAGTATTAAATTTTCCTAATACCGTTTGGTGGTTTTTTTCTTTTTCAAACCGCAGATATAAAAGATAAAGGTTTAGTAATACATCAGTA
>JAIKXQ010000107.1 GCA_024684035.1 Eubacterium sp.
ATCAGGATGGATTGAAGCTGCGTGATCCGGATGGGGAGCACGCGGAGAATGGAACAGGTTATAAAAAAAGATGAAAAAAGTCTGTGTCATCGGCGGTGGGGCAGCGGGAATGGCGGCAGCGATGTGGGCCGCCGAACAGGGTCTTGCCGTTCATATTTTTGAACAAAACGAAAAACTGGGAAAGAAGCTCTTCATTACGGGCAAGGGTAGATGTAATTTTACCAATGCCTGCGATACGGAAGAGCTTTTCTCACATGTAGTCACAAACCCGCGCTTTCTTTTCAGCGCGTTCCATGGATGGACGAGTCAGCAGACCATCGACATCTTTGAGAGTCTCGGGGTGCGGACAAAGGTGGAGAGGGGAAAGCGGGCTTTTCCGGCTTCGGATCATTCCTCGGATATCATCCGGGCTCTGGAGAAGAAACTCAGGGAACTGGGCGTCGTGATTCATCTGAAGACGAAGGTGAAGGAAATCCTCTTTGAGGATCTTTTGGAACCGGAGAAGAAACAGACGAAAAAAGTCACCGGCCTCCTTATGACGGACGGCGGAAAGATCAGCTGTGACGCAGTGGTCATTGCCACCGGAGGCCTCTCTTACAAGACTACCGGAGCCACGGGAGACGGCTACGGCTTTGCGGAAGCGGCCGGCCACAGCGTGAAGCAGACCCGGCCTGCCCTGGTTCCCCTGGTGACAGAAGAGGAGTATGTGCCGCTTCTTCAGGGACTCTCTTTGAAAAATGTCACCCTCACGATTCCCTACGGAAAGAAGAAAAAGTTTCAGGAATTCGGCGAGATGCTGTTTACCCATTACGGAATCAGCGGACCTTTGGCGCTTTCCGCCAGCTCCTACATCGCGCCGGAGCTGGAGAAAGGAGCGCTTACCGCGACCATCAACCTGAAGGCGTCTCTCACAGAGGAGCAGCTGGACGCGAGGCTGCTGCGGGAATTCGATGAGTCGAAGAACCGGGAATTCAAAAATGCGGTGGCCCCCCTTTTTCCCTCGAAACTTCGGCCTGTCATGGTGAAGCTCTCCGGCATACCAGAGAACAAGCCGGTGAACGAGGTGACCCGAGAGGAGAGAGTGCGTTTTGTCTCCCTGATCCGGAATCTTCCGGTTACCATTACCGGCACCCGGGACTACAATGAGGCAATCATTACCCAGGGTGGCATCAATGTCAAAGAAATCAATCCATCGACGATGGAATCCAAATTTACGAAGAATCTCTACGCGATCGGAGAAGTGTTGGATCTGGACGCTGTGACCGGCGGTTTCAATCTGCAGATCGCGTGGTCGACAGCAAGGATATGCGCCGAGGCGCTGGGAGGAGCAGAAGAATGAGTTTTCAGATAGCAATCGACGGACCTGCAGGAGCAGGAAAGAGTACCGTGGCAAAGAGAGTGGCGGCAGAGCTTGGCTTCATCTACGTGGATACAGGCGCGATGTACAGAGCCATGGGACTGTACTTCCTTGACAACGGCGTGGATACGGATGACGAAGCTGCCGTCAATGCTTCACTGGATGGAGCGGAGGTGACCCTTGAGATCGTCGACGGAAACCAGGTGGTATTCCTGAACGGCAAGGATGTCAACGGAAGAATCCGCACGGAGGAAGCAGGCATGATGGCTTCCAAGACAAGTGCTTATGCCGAGAACAGAAAGAAACTGGTGGCCATGCAGCAGAAGATCGCCGCGTCACAGAACGTGGTCATGGATGGAAGAGATATCGGCACTGTCGTTCTTCCCGATGCGCCGCTGAAGATTTATCTGACGGCAAGCACCCGGACAAGGGCGGAGCGCCGTTACAAAGAGCTGTTGGAAAAAGGCCAGGAGGCGGATCTTGCCGCCATCGAGAAAGACATCGAGCAGCGTGACTATCAGGATATGCACAGAGAGCATTCTCCCCTTCGTCGGGCGGATGACGCGGTTCTTGTGGATTCCTCGGATCTGAACATTGACGAGGTGGTACAGAAAATAGTCACATATGCGAAGGAAAAAATGTAAGAAGCAGAGAATATCAAACCGGGCTATGTGACCGGCGTGTGACTTTTGGATGGGATAATGTCAAAATAATTGGAATATTTGGTATTGTGTGTCTAATGGGAATTACATCCGGATCCGCA
>JAIKXQ010000122.1 GCA_024684035.1 Eubacterium sp.
AAAAAATCCGCAGCGGCTGATAGTCATGTCTATCCCCGATGCGGATTCTTCGTCCATTCAATTATGCCGGCGGCGGGAATCGAACCCGCACGATGTTGCCATCAACAGATTTTGAGTCTGCCTCGTCTACCAGTTCCGACACGCCGGCGCAGAACATGGTGTCCTAAAACACCATGTTAGTTTATCATATCAACTTGTGAAAATCAAGCACACTTACTGCTGCTCTTCCGGAAACATTTTTTTGTACTCCGGTGTGAAATCCAGAGTCGCGAAGTAGTCCTTCGGTGTCTCCGGACGGCGAATCACCTCGAAGCTTCCGTCTTCTTTGAGAAGAACCTCCGCGGACCAGAGTTTTCCGTTGTAGTTGTATCCCATTGAGAAGCCGTGAGCTCCCGTGTCATGGATGTAAAGGATGTCTCCCAGTTCGATCTCCGGAAGCATACGGTCTATTGCGAACTTGTCGTTGTTCTCGCACAGGGAACCTGTGACATCGTACTTGTGATCGCACTCTGCGTTCTCTTTTCCGAGGACTGTGATGTGATGGTAGGAACCATACATCGCCGGTCTCATGAGATTTACGGCGCAGGCGTCGACACCGATATACTCCTTGTAAATGTGCTTCTCGTTGATGGTCTTTGTCACAAGAGCGCCGTAAGGTCCCATCATAAATCTTCCCATCTCGGCAAAAATGCTGACATCATCCATTCCGGCCGGCACAAGTACCTTGTTGTACACCTTCTCGACTCCGGCACCGATGGCGCGGATGTCATTGGGCTCCTGCCACGGCTCGTAAGGGATGCCGACACCGCCGGAGAGGTTGATAAAGGTAACGTGAGCTCCTGTCACATTCTGGAGCTGAACTGCGAGCTTAAAGAGAACCTCCGCAAGCTTCGGATAGTACTCGTTTGTCACTGTGTTGCTGGCAAGGAAGGCGTGAATTCCGAACTCCTCTACTCCCTTCGCCTTCATCACACGGAAGGCCTCAAAGAGCTGGTCAGTGGTCATTCCGTATTTGGAATCTCCGGGGTTGTCCATGATTCCGTTGGAAAGGGCAAAAAGTCCGCCCGGATTGTATCTGCAGCTCATACGCTTCGGAAGTTTTCCAAGCGTTTTTTCAACAATATCAATGGCCGTAAAATCATCGAGGTTGATGATTGCACCCATATCCGCAGCCTTCTTGTACTCTTCCGGCGGGGTGTCATTGGAGGAAAACATAATATGGTTTCCGTCAAAGCCCATGGCCTCTGAAAGCATCAGCTCTGTCATGGAAGAGCAGTCACAACCGCAGTCATATTCCCCGAGAATTTTGATCAGTGCCGGTGTAGGCGTCGCCTTTACGGCAAAATACTCACGAAATCCCGGATTCCAGGAAAAAGCCTCCTTTACTGCACGGGCATTCTCACGGATTCCCTTCTCGTCATAGAGGTGGAACGGAGTCGGTACAGTCTTGATGATTTCTTCAATTTTCTCTTTTGTTACAAACGGTTTCTTTTCCATATCTGTTCCTTTCAGCCCGATTTAAAGGATTGTTCCGAATAAATCATGCATAGTAATTAATTATCTCGTATGCTTATGCAAGCATCAAACCGATACCTTTACTAATTTAACACACGAAAGCCGGAAAAAAAATACAAATTCACGCGAATTTTGTATTTTTTCTTTCCGGCTCTTTCATTGATTACTTATTGAACATGATTATGTGTATAAAGATGATCCTGACAGTACTCATAATTTCCGTTGCACTTCGTGCAGAAACGGAATTCAAGATTCGGGTCATCCAGCTCGGTGCGTCCACACACTGCGCAGTGATGAATGGCAATCTTTGTACCTCCATTTCCTGCCGCAAAAGTCGTACGATCCACTTTCGGTCCCCGGGCCTGGGCTGGATTTGCGCTCTTCCAGAAACCTCTTTCCGTTCCCGTCTGACGTCTGTAATTGTCCCTGACCTTTCTCTGGCTCCTGGACAACCGGAAACTCCTCTTACTCATAAAGAAGAAAAGAATGGTGCTCGCCAGTGAGCTGACGACCATGGTCAGGACACAGATGCCCAGCGTTGTGCTGTATCTCCAGTAGGTAAGAACCTCATAAAAGAGATAGAAGACATCGAGAACCGCAAACCACTTGATCCTTATTGGAATGAGAAACATAAACAGCATCTGCTGTTCCGGGAAGGTCATGGCAAAGCCGAGGAAGATCGACAGACTGACATAGTACGTCGAAAAGAAAATCCTCATGAGTCCCACATCAATCCCCGCTGTAAAGTAGAGGACAAAGGCACCGATCACGGTGAAAAACAGTCCCATAAAAATATAGACATTGTACAGGAAATCGCCCCAGGTGCGCTCCAGAACTGTACCCAGCTGATAGTACACAAAGAGCATGATCAGGGTAAAAATATCGATCCCCGTCGGAGGAATCAACCACCAGGAAACCAGTCTCCATACCTGACCCCGCAGGATCAGCGACGGGCTTAAAGCCAGCCAGTCCCTGACATCAATCTTGTTTGCGGCACCGATCATATAGAGCAGATAACCAGCCACGTACGTAAGAATAATGTACGCCGTCAGATGCGAGATCGCGAATCTGCCGAATTTTCGTTCCATCTTACTCAAAAAATTCATCTCTATGTTCCTTTCTGTTTTGACATATGAGAATTCGGAATTGCATACATTATAAATGCGCCCTTCCTCCTTTGTCAACGGAACCGGACGCCTGCATGATTGCATCCCTGTTTTCTTTATGATAAATTTATACTTATCACTGTTTTAAGCAATAATATATACGGATTTTTTCTATCCCAAGCGAAAGGAGCCATCATGGCCGGATCTACATTTGGAACAATTTTTCGAATCACCACCTGGGGCGAATCCCACGGAAAAGGCATCGGCGTCGTCATCGACGGCTGTCCGGCAGGTCTTCCTCTGTCCGAGGCAGATATTCAGCCATATCTTGACAGAAGGAAACCCGGTCAGAGCCGTTTTACCACCAAGAGAAACGAATCGGACACCGCCGAAATCCTCTCCGGAGTCTTCGAGGGAAAGACAACAGGGACTCCCATTTCCATCATGATCCGGAATGCCGATCAGCACTCCGGGGACTACAGCAACATCTGTGACAAGTACCGCCCCGGCCATGCGGACTTTTGTTTTGACAGCAAATACGGCTTCCGGGATTACAGGGGCGGCGGACGCTCCTCCGGACGCGAGACGATCGGACGCGTGGCAGCCGGCGCCGTGGCAGCCGTTCTTCTCCGGGAACTGGGCATCACCGTGACCGCCTACACCAGATCCATCGGCCCCGTCTCTATTGAAACCTTCGACGCCGAAGAAATGAGCCGGAACAAACTCTACATGCCGGATGCGGCAGCCTGCGAAAGAGCCTCAGCCTATCTCGACACCTGTATCGCAGAGCAGAACTCCTCCGGCGGCACCATCGAGTGCGTCGTATCCGGCATGCCCGCAGGCGCCGGCGATCCCGTCTTTGACAAGCTGGACGCAAACCTGGCCAAAGCCATCATGTCCATCGGCTCCGTCAAAGGCTTTGAGATCGGCGACGGCTTCCGGGTGGCAGAAGCTGTCGGAAGTGAAAACAACGACGCCTTCACCATAGACGAAAACGGAAAAATCACCAAGCTCACCAACCACGCAGGCGGAATCCTCGGAGGAATCAGCGACGGCTCAGACATCGTCCTTCGCTGCGCCTGCAAGCCCACTCCCTCCATCTCCCGCCCCCAGCAGACCGTCAACAGCAATGGAGAACCGGTAGAGATGGTCATCAAGGGACGCCACGACCCCATCATCGTCCCACGCGCCGTCGTCGTCGTGGAAGCCATGACCGCCCTCGTACTAGCGGACGCCCTCCTTTCCGGCATGAGCGCACGCATGGACTCCGTCAGCAAAGTGTGGGGACGGTAGACCGCGACGTGTTCGCGTGTATACTCTGTCTCCATCCGCACATACATTTTTTCAACAAAAAAACACCGGACATTACGTCCAGTGTTTTTTTATCTATCTCATATTACTGATTGTTCTTTGCAACCTCAGCGAGCTGTGCAAAGCCCTCTTTATCAGTTACAGCCATATCAGCGAGAACCTTACGGTTCAGATCAACGCCGGCCTTCTTAAGACCATACATGAACTTGCTGTAGGAAAGACCGTTCAGTCTTGCAGCTGCATTGATACGAGCGATCCAGAGCTGACGGAACTGACGTTTTCTCTGCTTACGACCAGCGTAAGAAGATGTCAGGGCACGCATTACGGACTGCTTAGCTACACGATACTGTTTGCTTCTGGCTCCTCTGTAACCTTTTGCAAGTTTTAATACTCTGTTATGTTTTTTCTTAGCGTTTAAGCCGCCTTTAATTCTTGCCATTGTAATTTATCCTCCTTAACCAATTCGGTCTGCCTATTATGCGTAGGGCAGGCATCTCTTCATCTGACGATTGTTTGTCTGATCCAGTACAGTTGCCTTTCTCAGATTTCTCTTACGTTTCGTTGTCTTCTTGGTCAGGATGTGGCTCTTGTAAGCTTTATGTCTTACAATTTTTCCGGTACCTGTTGTTTTAAAACGTTTTGCAGCTGCGCTGCGTGTTTTC
Source organism: Eubacterium sp. (assembly GCA_024684035.1). Classification (GTDB taxonomy): domain Bacteria; phylum Bacillota; class Clostridia; order Lachnospirales; family Lachnospiraceae; genus Bilifractor. The sequence continues at coordinate 4,595 of JAIKXQ010000122.1, forward strand.
ATCTTTGGCATTGTGATATCCTCCTTGTGCTTTACTTCCTTTTCTGTCCCAGCACGATACTCATATTACGACCCTCGATCTTCGGCTGCTTCTCGACGATGCAGATATCCTCAAGGGCTTTTGCGAAGTCAAGCAGGATCGGGCGGCTGGCCTGCATATGTGCCATCTCACGTCCTCTGAAACGAATAGTAACCTTGACTTTGTCTCCCTTTGTAAGGAATTTTCTCGCCGCACCCACCTTGGTGTTAAGATCGTTTGTATCGATATTCGGTGACATACGAATTTCCTTGATGTCAACGGTGTGCTGTTTCTTGCGGGCTTCCTTTTCACGGCGAGCCTGCTCATAACGGTATTTACCATAATCGACAATCTTGCAAACCGGCGGTTTCGCCATCGGGGCCACTTTCACAAGATCAAGTCCTGCGTCCTGGGCCATCTGAAAAGCCTCTTTTGAAGTCATAACGCCCAACTGTTCCCCGTTCTCGCCGATCAGACGGATCTCGCGATCCCGAATCTGTTCATTGATCTGTGCTTCGTTACTAATCTCTTTGCCCTCCTTGAAATGAGCGGTACTGATTTAAGAAAGAAAAAAGTGAATGACCATAGATCATCCACTCCATACCTCAAGAGAAAGCTCACTGCTTTTTCTCACTGTATTAACCCGATACACGCCTCCGTGGTCAGGTGAGAGTGGACACTCTTCTTTCTTTTCAACATCTGTTATACTACCACGGAGGCGGTCGTTACGTCAAGTACATTTTTTCTCAGTTATTTTTGTTTTCTTTCCAGATATTTCCTTTGGAATCCTTCCAACCGCCGCTCTCCTGCGTGTAGATATTCCCACTTACATCTACATACTGGCCGCTGGCATTCTGGGAAATCTGGATGAGGTTTCCGGATACGTCCTTCAGAGTGATCAGCGCGGAGCCGTCTGTCATGGCAGGTGCCGCATTTGCCGCGGGATCTGCCGCCTGATCAGCTGCCGCGTCTGCCGCCGGCTGCTGTACCTCGGGAGCCGGTGTAGGCGTCGGTGTTACAGTGATGGTATCAAAGTAACCCAGTTCATTACATTTATCGAACAGAGCCTGCGCGATCTGCCGATGACCTGCGTCGTCGAAGGCCGGCTGATCCATGCCCGCTGCTTCCATGGAGAGATAGTGCTCACCGAAAGCGCTGACCAGAATCTGATCGTAAGCCCCATGGTCGATGTTCTCATTGTCCGGATAAACACCAATCACGATGAAACGGTCTCTTCTGTTGTAGGTATCCAGGATACGGCTGTACTGATCTACAAGCTCCTCCACCGCGTTGTTCCATCCGCCGAAGTAACCCATGCAGAGAACCGGAATGGAATCCAGATCTGTTCTCTCTTTCTTGACCTCTGCCAGGTCATCCCTGATGACTGACTCAACAGGTTCCAGCTCAGCACCTGCGGCCTCGGCAGCTGCCTGATGATTGCTGATATAGGAGTTAACCAGGTTCTCATCCACGCCGGCCAGCATCATCTGGGAAAGAGAACCGGAGTTCTCCCAGGTAAAGTCTTCTACTTTGATATCCTGTTTTCCGTTGTCCGCAAGAATCTGCTGAAACATTGCCGGATATCCCAGGGCCGGATCTGTTCCATCCTCGTCAAGGGTATCTCCTCTGAAACTGAAGGCTGCAGGAATCACGGACGGTTCCGGTGCCTGCGTAGGCGCAACCGTCGGTTCCGGTGTAACCGTAACTTCCACGGAAGTCGTACTGTAATCCGTAACACTCTCTGATTCGGTCCGGGCTTCTGCTCTGTATTTCGCATTTTCTTTCTGACTGCTGTAGATCTTTAATCCGACGAAGCCGACCGTTCCACCCATCATAAGCAGACAGATCGCTAAAAGGACCGTTTTCACTTTACTGTTCATATCATTTGTCCTCCCTTACTCATTTTACTTTTTTCCCGAAGCAGGCTTTTCATAACCAGTTCTCAAAGACCGGCCTGCTTGTAATCGGAACACGATACTTTATCATAACATATTTTCTCCGTTCCAGAAAGCTTGAATCTGCGCGGCCGCATTCCTCAGGGTGATCTTCCGTGCGTCCGCCCACTCCCTTGGAAACTGCTCCCTGTATTCCCGGTAAGCAAACCGCTCATCCAGAAGAAGAATCACGCCCCTGTCCTCTGTGGTGCGGATCACCCTTCCGGCGGCCTGAAGGACTTTATTCATGCCCGGAAAACGGTAGGCATAATCGAAGCCGTTCATCCCCATCCGGTCATAATAACTGCGGAGAAGTTCCCGCTCGTCTCCGATCTGCGGAAGCCCCGTCCCAACGACCAGGACACCGATCAGCGTATCGCCTTTCAGATCAATTCCCTCGGAAAAAATACCTCCCAGGACGCAGAAGCCTATAAGTGTTCCTTCCCGCTCCTGCTGAAAATGCTCCAGGAATTCTTCACGTTCCCGCTCATCCATGGACGGATTCTGGATCAGACACTCCACCCTTTCCCCGGGATCCGCGCCTGCCTCGAAGGGATTTTCCGGATTCGCAAAATCATTCAGGTAAATGTCTGCCACCTCTTCCATCATCTGATAGGAGGGAAAGAAGACCAGATAGTTCCCCCGCTTCTTCTCTGCCACCAGCTGAATATAGGCCGCGAGTTTCACAAACTCATCGTGCGTCCGGCGGGTATAGCGGCTGCTGACATCCGTGCCGATGGCCAGGAATCTCCGCGAGACATCAAAGGGCGAATCGATATACACCGCATAGTTGTCCTCCTTCGAAGTCAGGAGTTTCTGATAGTAGCGCACCGGCAGCATAGTGGCCGAGTAGAACACAGCTGTGCGCCCCTTGTCCAGACAATTCTGCAGATTCGTCGCGGGATTTACGCAGAGTAGTTTGACGAAAAAATCACCGCCCTTCGTCAGCCGGTTGTAGATCAGGTAATTCTCATCAAAGAGTTCGAGTACATAGCCAAAGCCGGCAACTGCAAAATAAAACTCAAGCAGAAGCTTTCTGTCTTCGCCCTCATCCATCTCTCCCAGAAGATCTTCCAGAACACCGGTGAGGGAGAGAAGCTGAGTGGGAAAATCTCCCAGCTGTGGCAGTTCCCTGCAGCCGTTGCAGTTCTCCTTCCAGGACTCCATGGTCTGCACACATTTCTTCAGGATCCGGTCAAGCCGGCCGGTCATCCGGTAGAGATCCTCATCCCGTTTCTTATCCAGGTTTCTCCGGAGAGCCCGGATCATTTTTCTTGTGGAAAGAAACGAGCTTTCATAGAGACCTGCGCTGAACATCTCCCTGCCCCGCTCCACCAGATTATGAGCCTCGTCGATGAGAAAAATATATTCTCCCTTCGGCGCAGTCTCTCCGAAGAATCTCTTTAATCTGGCATTCGGATCAAAGACATAGTTGTAGTCACAGATCACCGTGTCCGCGAAATCCGCAAGATCCAGCTGGAGTTCGTAGGGACACACGTTCCACTTCTGTGCCTGGTCTTCAACAGCTTCTCTTCCGAAATCCTCCCCGGTTGTAATCATTTCATAGAGGGCGTCATTGACTCTGTCAAAATGTCCCTTCGCCCTTGGACACTGTTCCGGCGTACATTCAGGCTCCCCGCAAACACAGATTTTTTCCTTGGCCGTGATGGTCAGCGCCTTGATCCTGAGTCCCCGATCCGCCAGCGTCCGAAAGGCCTCCTGTGCCACGCTTCTGGTGATTGTCTTTGCTGTGAGGTAGAAAATCTTGTCCGCTTTTTTCTCCCCCAGGGCGCGAACCGAAGGAAAAACCGTGGACATAGTTTTTCCGATGCCGGTGGGTGCCTGGACAAAGAGCTGCTTTTCCCGAAGGATGGTGCGGTACACGTCCACCACCAGCTCCCGCTGCCCCTTCCGGTACGCAAAGGGAAATTCCAGCCCCTGCATGGAGAGGTTTCTTGTCTGCTCCCAGTGCACGCGGAATTCCACCCATCTGCTGTAGTCATCCAGAAGTTTCGTGAACCATTCCTTCAATTCATCGAGACTGTGATCCGAGAAAAAACGCCGCTCCCGCTCCGTCTCCAGATTTACGTAGGTCATGCACACATGGATTTCTTCCAGTTCCTGCTGCATGGCGAGAATGCAGGCGTAACATTTGGCCTGAGCCAGATGGACGGGCACCGGCTCTTCGAATTTCTCCGGATCGGCATAGACTCCCTTGATCTCCTCTACCACGGTGCCTCTTTTCTCTTTGTAACGTCCGTCCTCGTAGACGCCGTCGGCTCTGCCCTCCACGGTCAGGATGAAATCCTCATAGGCTACGGAGTGTTTCAGTGCGACCTCCGCCCGGTAACCGCTACCTCTGGACTTCTGAATCTTTCGGTGGATTCTGCTTCCGGCCTGCATGGCCTCCCGTTCTGCCCAGCCGCCGCGGCTCTGGTTGAGATCTCCGCTGCGGAGAATGAACTCCACAAGGGAACGGACAGAGACTTTCACTTCCGGAAGTTCCGTGCTCTGGTTTTCGCTGTTCATTTCCGCATCCTCCTTTCTGCACATCGTACATCATTATATCAGATCCCTACACAAAATCTGTACACGAAAACGCAGACGCATACAGAAATGATTCAACCACACACTCCAGAACGCGTCAGGCGGCAAAGTCATACAACGCGAACGATAGGAGCGGAGGGTGCTGAACGTCCGGGGGACGTTCGCTTAGCGCGGACCGAAGCGGAGCGTAGACCCGCTTTGGACATCGCCCGAAGGGCATAAGACAAAGCGGTTGAGCTTTTTGCGGGAGCACCCCGCAATAGGCGGCGGAGCGATGAGGACGAGAGCGACGTGTGAGCGTGTATGCTTTGTCACTGACGCGTATGCGAATTGT
>JAIKXQ010000012.1 GCA_024684035.1 Eubacterium sp.
TGTATTTTTCCGCCTGTTGGAGGGCTTCGCTAAGCGACTGGATCCACAGGGGCGAGCCTTCGTTGTAGAGGATGACTGCCCGGAAAAGTCTGTTCTGGATCCAGTAGATGGTCCGGCGATAGGAGGTGAAATATCCGTCCAGGAAGGTGCTGAGATCGCCGGCCTCTGCGAAGCGGTTGGCCGCGATCAGACACCGGAGCCTCACCATGGCGCGGTAGCGGTCAAGAACGCAGAATGACTCATGGGGATCTGTCGAATTCTGCAGATATTCATTGACGGTTGCCATGTCGCCTGTGTAGAGTGCGAACCACGCGTTGAAGGCTTCGAAATTTGCTGTCAGTTCCGTGACACAGGCCTCATCAACCCTTGTGCGAATTGTTGAAATTGCAGCTTTTGCAGCTGAGATCTGGCCGGATGTCAAATGCTGTTTCACAAGAACGCCTGTGGCAGCAAAGCACATCTGCGGGGTTCCGTTTGTGGCGGCCTGTTCGTAGCCGTTGTTCAGATTCTCGCAGATCGGGTAGGCATCGGATTCGGCACGGAGAAAACTGGTCTCGGCTTTGACTACCGCGACAAGGCCGGTGCCGGCGGTGCCGAGGATTTTTTCCAGGGGTGCGCCGATACTGGCAGCCAGCTGAGGTGTGTGAAGAGACCATTCGCTGAAATCCAGAGATCCGTTCAGGAACGATGGCATGGCACTTGTGACGGACACCGGCGGCATAGTGATGTCCCGGTGCGCAGACATGGCACAGACAGAGCGAAGCATTTCCAGCAGTTTCTTTCCGTAGCGGTGCGGAAGCGTCATGTTGAGCCAGGCAATGCGCAGGTGTGCTTCCCGTCTTTTTTCGACGGGGTTTCTCTTGTCTTTCTCATAGAGTTTGAGCTCGTTGTACCATTCCTCGGACTCAGCTGTTTTCATGGTCAGGGAGGCCAGCATGCTCATACCGGAGATCAGAATGGGTTCAGCCTTGATCTCGTTATCAGATAGTGAGAAGAAGAACTCTTTCATCTCGCAAAGCCGGTTTACGCCCGGATGGTTTGAGGATGCATCCAGAAGAAGGCGCAGGACGCTGGGGCGGTCTTGCGCTTTCTGGTAGAATTCCAGTGCCCGGATGGTGTCACCGGACTGTTCAAAGTAGCAGGCTCCCTTAAGATAGTTCTCTCTGATCCGGGCAGGACTGAAGGTGTGGCTTTTCTGCCACTTTAATGTCATTTCTGCCTTCGGGAGGAGTCGCCACATGCCGTTTTTCTGCAGCTGAATCAAGGCGCCGATGTCCTCGCACCTGTGGATGAGTTTCTGGGCGTCCGGCATACCGGAAATGTAAACAGCCATGGGGGTGGAGAATTCTTCGAATTCACACAGAGAGAGGAGAAGTGAGAGAATGTCCTCGGGCCAGGAACTGTAGACTTTACTGCTCACGTAATTGCAGACATCATCCCAGATTCTGGCGTTGAGGTTCTCGCCGTATTCTTCACCGCTCTGGAGATGGTAGGCGTAGAAACGCAGGGCGATGGGATAACCTTCGCAGGCCTTGACCATAGCCTGAATCCGGGTGGTGTCCGGGAAGAACGAGCATTCCTGAAAAAAAGCCCGCGCCTCTTCGATGCCGAAGGCGAGATCCTCCTGGTGGATACGCATGAAATCCAGATCTACGGCCTCCTGAATCAGCCATCTTGGAAAACGGCCGCGGCCGCACATGACGACTCTGACACCGGGAGTGTCCAGAAGCTCGTGAACGTATCTCCTGGATTCTTCGTCGGTGATCCAGTTAATGTCGTCAATGATAAATACATTTTCACTGTTGGATTTCGGATCCGGTGTGTCGCTGAGCCTTCCGCTGATGCCGGAGAGAAAGATCGCTGAGCGTCTCTGATAGTAATTCCGGAGTAATACAGTTTTTCCCCAGCCGGTTGGGGCTGATACATATACAGGAAGCCCTTCTGCATCGGCCAATTTCAGTTTTTTGTGGGCGGATGGGATACGGATGTATTTCATGGAATCGTCCTCTGGAGAGTATTTTTTATAATGATATAAAAAAACAAATTTTTTGTTTATTATAGCCCATTTGCAGGGGGAAAGGAATGATTTGGAGAAAAAATCTGTTTTGTGTTTTTTTACAAAACAGGGACGGGATGTTGTATAATAAACAAGAAATATGCTCAAAAATAAGAACTTAAGGAGAAATGACATGAGGGGAATTATTTTAGCTGCAGGAAAGGGCACGCGTCTCTATCCGATCACGCTGCCGTGTTGTAAGCCACTTCTACCGGTATATGACAAGCCGATGATTTACTATCCGCTCAGTGTTCTGATGGAAGCGGGAGTACGTGACATTCTTGTGATCACGCCGCCGGATGAGATGAGTTCGTTCGAGAATCTGATGGGAGACGGATCACAGTATGGTGTGAACATCTCCTATGTTGTACAGAAAGTCCAGAGAGGTATCGCGGATGCCTTCATCATCGGAAAAGAGTTTATCGGTGATGACAATGTCTGCCTTGCTCTCGGGGACAATATCTTCTTCGGACCGGATTTCAATGCGAAGCTGCATCAGGCAGTTGAAGGGATGGAGAAGAACGGAGCCGCAGTTTTCGGATATTACGTCGAGGATCCGAGACCTTTCGGAGTTGTCGAGTTTAACGATGACGGAATGGCAGTCTCCATAGAAGAGAAGCCGGTACAGCCCAAGTCAAATTATATTGTTCCGGGACTCTATTTTTACAACAACAAAGTTGTGGATATTGCCGCCGGTGTACAGCCTTCTGCCAGAGGAGAACTGGAGATTACCAGTGTGAACAACGCATATCTGGAAAACGGGGAGCTGAGTGTAGTGTCTCTCAATCAGGAGTTTTCCTGGTTCGACGCCGGCAATGCCAACAGTCTTCTGGAGACTGCCGAGGCAGTGAAAGAGGCACAGGCATCCGGAAGTATGATCGCCTGCCCGGAAGAGATCGGATTCCGGAAACAGTGGATCACAGAGGATCAGCTGAAAGCCTGCGCGGAGAAACTCGGAAAAACAGAATACGGAAAATATCTGGCAAAGCTGGTGTGAATCCGGCCGACAGATGAATGGAGAGGAGATCTGACCTGCGTGGCCGGATCTCTTTTTTGTCTCATAGGAAATTGCTATGCATCCTCTATGAGACAAAACACTCCGGGTTGTCCGTGAGCAAATCAAAATGGGACACACAGTTTTCGAAACATCAGCCCTATGCATATATCATAAGATTTGGATATATTTTTTGAAATTATATGATTATAGAAATATATTGTGATTTATGTTAAAATATATCCGTGCAATATCCTCGATGTTTGAATTTTTTTTTCCTGAAAGACCGGCATCCAATGCTTTTTGTCGCGACTTTCCGTGTTCAGCTTACAGGTGGCTTTTTTGTCTCATAGGAAATTCCTCCGAATTTCCCATGAGACAAAACGCTCCGCTTAGATGCGCAGCTCGCAGATGGGAAGATCGCTTCGCGATTCTGCTCGCGCGCCAAAGTCCTGCGGCGCTCACCGGGAGGATGAGGGGTTGGGGGGAGTCGAAGTCCGCTTGCGGACTTTGTTCAAAACAGGAGGAGAACAATGAGAAACAAAGTGTTTATCATGTTACTGAGTACTGTAGTCTGCCTCGCTGCTTCTTCATATCCGGTGGCGGCAGAGGAGAACGGCGGGGGACAGGAGGTTCCTGCCGTGTTGAGCCCTGTGACAGACGGAGTAAACGGGAACGAAGAGACGGAGGATGGAGAGAGCTTCCGTTTTTCGGAGTCTGTCCGGGAAGAAGGGGTGGATATGAACCAGCCGGTGTGCGTGGAAGAGACCGGACCGGAGGAACTGACCGGTGACGGGACCGTGTCAGAAACGGGATCCTGCGGAACGAATCTTCGATGGAGCTTAAGCGGAACAGAGAATAACAAGACACTGACGATTTCCGGATACGGAAGAATGACGGATTACGGGCAGCAAGGTGACAGACCCTGGGGCAGCTCAAGTGCAGGTATTACAAGCGTCGTAATTGAAAATGGTGCGACTTACATCGGCGAGAATGCTTTTTCCGGCTGTAAAGCTCTGGAGTCGGTGACGATGCCGGAGACACTGCTGACGATCGGATCAGAAGCATTTTTCGGCTGTTCGTCATTGAAGGCAGTCAGCCTTCCGTCCAGTGTGACCCTTGTGGGCTATCGCGCCTTTGCTAACTGTGGGCAGCTGAAGGAGCTGTCACTTCCGGAAGGTCTGGTGACCATCGGGAATGCGGCATTTTTTGGCTGCGGGAGCCTGGAGAATGTTGGGATTCCGTCGACGGTGACAGCCATCGGCTGGAGTGCCTTTCAGAATTGCTCCTCTCTTGCGAAGATTCAGCTGCCGGAGAATGTGACTGTGATTGAATCGAAGACATTCTGCGGCTGCACTTCCCTTAGAGAACTCGGAATCTCCGCGAAGGTAACGCAGATACAGTCCTATGCCTTTTCAGGCTGTGTTTCACTTGGAAGTGTTTCGATTCCTGCGGGGGCGCAGAAGGTCGGTGATTTTGCTTTTTCCGGCTGTACTTCTCTCACCACTGTATCAATTCCGGCCGGAGTTCAGAAACTGGGTACGGCCTGTTTTTCCGGGTGCACAGCCCTGGCGTCGGTGACACTCCGACAGGGTGTGAAGGAGATCGGAGACTCCGCGTTCAGCAGTTGTACATCTCTGGAAAGTGTGACGCTTCCGACAACGCTTGTTACCATCGGAAATTCTGCATTCTATAATTGTCGTTCGTTGCAGAGCATTATCCTGCCGGATAGTTTGAAAACCATGAAGGCGGCGGCTTTTTACGGTTGCAGCTCCCTTGTGAGGATTCAGCTTCCCTCCGGAGTGACAAGTGTGGAATACAAAGCTTTTGAAAACTGCGGCTCACTGTCGCAGGTGAGCCTTTCGACGACGCTCACTTCCATCGGGGAATATGCTTTTTCCTCGTGCGCTTCTCTTGAACAGATCAGCATACCGTCAGGAGTATCGCAGATCGGAGGATATGCATTTTCCTGGTGTACTTCTCTGAAAGAACTGACTCTGCCGGCAAATGTGCGGGCAATCCGGGAGTACACCTGCTACGGATGCACGCAGCTGCAGAAAGTGACGACTTCCTCTTCTCTCACAAGCGTAGATGATACTGCCTTTCTTGGCTGCACTTCCCTTGCGGCAGTTCCGAAGGCCGGAGGCAGCGGCAGTGGTTCCGGCAGTGGAGACTCAAGCTCCGGCAACGGAGGAGGCAGCTCCGGCGGAAGTGGCGGAGGTTCAGGTTCAGGGGGGTCCGGCTCCGGTAGTGGCGGAGGTTCAGGTTCAGGGGGGTCCGGCTCCGGAAGTGGCGGAGGTTCGGCGCAGAACGGTCGGGATGTATCGGTGTGGAAGAAGGCAATTCCCATGTACCGTATGTTTCATCCGGGAACTACTGAACACTTCTATACCAATGGAATCAATGAGAGAAACACGCTTCGGAAGATCGGCTGGATCTACGAGGGCATCGGCTGGTATGCACCGGCGACCGGAAACCCGGTATACCGGCTTTTCAATCCGCGGACGGGAGATCATCACTACACCACCGCAGCACATGAGAGAGATGTACTCTCCAGAATCGGCTGGATCTACGAGGGCATCGGCTGGTATTCAGATCCGGACATGGGAATGCCGATGTATCGTCAGTGCAATCCACATGCTGCTGTAGGCGCACATAATTATTCCTGCAGTACCCATGAGAGGGACGTTCTTGTCACCCGGGGCTGGGTTGACGAGGGAATCGGTTTTTACGGACTTGACGCGGAGATGGTGAGGCTGACGGGACAGGAAGTTCAGCCGTAGGAAAATAATAGAGACGCGTGAGGAAGGCTTTGGGAGCAGGAATCCAGGAGCCTTCCTCCTTTTTTTGTGGTATAGGAAATTGCTCCGCAATCCCTATACCACAACGCTCCGCTTAGATGCGCAGCTCGCAGATAAGAAGATCGCTTACGCGATTCTGCTCGCGCGCCTTTCGTCCGCTGCGCTCCCCTCAGGAGTGAGGGGATGGGGGAGTCGAAGTCCGCTTGCGGACTTTGCTCTTTTAAACATCCGGATCAAGGATTCTTTTCATAAGCAGAAATTTGTGTTATATTCATATGCAGTGACTTGAATTTTTGGAATATTAAGAGGCAGTGGATGAACAGAAAGAATTTGGCGATCACAGATGCGGAAGCCTTTCGGCAGAGTGCCGTTACCTTTGCTCTGTGCGCAATCAACATACTGATTTTTTTGATCGAGGAATTAAACGGCGGGAGCTGGGACGTCGATACGGCAATCCGGTTCGGCGCGATGTATCGTCCGTTGCTTATGGAAGGAGAATGGTGGAGGCTGTTTACCTCCATGTTTGTTCATTTTGGAATGGACCACCTTGTTTCCAATACCATTTCCCTTTTGCTGATCGGAGTTTCTCTGGAACAGCATTGCGGACACATACGCTTTCTCCTGATCTATATCCTCGGTGGGCTTGCGGGCAATGGTTTTTCATTATTGATTGAAGGCGGCAGTCCGCAGCAGGCAGTCTCAGCCGGAGCCTCCGGGGCGGTTTTTGCCATACTTGGCGGCTATATTGCCCTGGCTCTGATCTGGAAGAAAACAGGCGTTGCGAATATCAATCTGATTTTGACGATCGTTGCGGCAGGCTATATGTTCTACCGGAGTATGGGAACGGGCGTCAACGTAGAGGCACACCTGGGAGGTCTGGTCGCGGGCTTTTTTCTGGGGCTTCTGCTCTGCAGACCTGCATGGTCAAGGGCACGAAAAGAAACAAAGGATCTCTGGAGGTAGAAATAAATGAGTTCTTTCGAATATATCAGCGAACATTACGGCAATGTCTGCCGTCGATGCATCAACCGCATGTGCAACGTACATCTTGTTCCGGATGACGTGCGCTATCAGCAGTATCCCTACGAGTGTGACCAGTGCGGCAAGATGGCGAATATCGTTACCGGCGTGCGTTTTTCCGGCAAGCTGAAACTCTTCGGCAAGAAACTCACGGAAGAGCCGAACCGCGTGGAGAGTGTTGGGGATGAGATCAGCTGGTACGATATTGATTGATGTAGAGGATATCTTAAAAAAATAATTCGTTTTTTGACAAAAATTAGATAAAATGTGATTTTTTTGTGACTCCCCTCCTCTATATTATAGTCATGCAAGTTGATTGCAGAACAAATTGCTAATACTCTTGTTACCTAATAATGGAACTAAATTGTATCTGGGGGGATAAAGTTTAGATCGTGAATATACATTGAGCCTTTACTTGATGCGTTTTGCTGAGTAGGCGCACTTGTTAAGGCGAAGTGTTTAGTGTGAGTGAGTACTCTGATCGAGGCTTTTGTGGTGGTTTCGGACCTGTCTGTATGACAGCTTCCGAAATCGCAGGAAAAGCTCAGTGGTCGGATTTTTACAGCAAAATTCATTAGGTAATCAGGTATGAGATGGAGCCGGCACGAAGGAGAAGCGTGCCGGCTTTTCTCATGTTAAAAATCATGAATTGTTGTTTTTGTTGAGAAAATTACCATATTATACTATAATGTACAGATTGAAATGCCTGAAACTGACAATCAGAGCTTTACATACATGGAGGGAGCATTTGCATGTGTGGAATAGTAGGTTATGTGGGAGATAAACAGGCAGCGCCGATTCTTTTGGACGGGCTGTCGAAATTGGAATACAGGGGTTATGATTCGGCTGGTCTTGCTGTTCGAAACGGCAGTGAGAAATTCGAGGTCGTAAAGGCCAAGGGAAGACTGAAAGTACTTGCAAACAAAACGGATGACGGAATTGCCCTGCACGGTACCTGCGGAATCGGACATACCCGTTGGGCTACACACGGAGAACCTTCGGAGACGAATGCGCATCCGCATACGTCGGCTGCAGGAGAGACGGATGAAGACGCCGATGTAGTCGGCGTTCACAACGGAATTATTGAAAATTTCCAGGAGGTGAAGGAGAAGCTGACCCGCCGGGGATATACTTTTTATTCCCAGACGGATACAGAAGTCCTGATCAAACTGGTGGATTATTATTACAAGAAATATAACATGGGACCCATCGACGCCCTGGCAAAAACCATCGTGCGTGTCCGCGGCTCCTATGCCCTGGCGGTTATGTTCAAGGATTATCCGGGCGAGGTCTATGTGGCAAGAAAAGACAGCCCGATGATCATTGGTGTCAATGAGAATGAGTCCTACATTGCGTCTGATGTTCCGGCAATCCTGAAACATACCAGAAACGTATACTACATCGGCAACCGCGAGATGGCGAAACTCTCCGGAGGAGAGGTGACCTTCTTCAATCTCGACGGAGACACCATTGAGAAAGAGCTCGTTGAGATCAAATGGGATGCGGAAGCGGCGGAAAAGGGCGGCTATGAGCATTTCATGATGAAAGAAATCCATGAACAGCCCAAGGCGGTAAAAGATACACTGAACAGTTACATCAAAGGCGAGGGAGACCGGAAAATCATTGATCTCGCAGATGTCGGTCTGGGCGAAGAGGAAATCAAAGAGATTGAACAGATCTACGTTGTGGCCTGTGGTTCCGCATGGCATGTGGGTATGGCCAGCCAGTATGTGATCGAAGATCTGGCAGACATACCGGTGCGAGTGGAACTTGCATCCGAATTCAGATACAGAAAACTTCCTGTGAACGGCAAGGGACTGGTGATCATTGTCTCTCAGTCCGGAGAAACTGCCGATTCCCTGGAGGCGCTTCGCCTTGCAAAACAGAAGGGGCTGAAGACACTGGCCATCGTCAATGTCGTCGGATCCTCGATTGCCAGAGAGGCGGATCACGTGATGTATACACTGGCAGGACCGGAGATAGCGGTTGCCACAACAAAGGCATACAGCACGCAGCTGATCTGCGGATATCTTCTGGCTGTTCAGTTCTCGAAGGTGCGCGGTCTGATCAACGACGAAAAATATGCCTATTATCTGGAGGAGCTTCTTGCTCTGCCTGAGAAGATTGAAAAAATTCTGAGCGACAAGGAGAGAATTCAGTGGTTCGCATCCAAGTTCTCAAACGCACATGATATCTTCTTTATCGGCCGCGGTCTGGATTACGCGATCTCGCTTGAGGGAAGCCTTAAGATGAAGGAGATTTCCTATATTCACTCTGAGGCCTATGCGGCCGGTGAGCTGAAACACGGCACCATCAGCCTGATCGAGAACGGAACACTTCTGATCGGCGTATTGACGCAGAAACAGCTCTATGAAAAAACCGTCAGCAACATGACCGAGTGCAAGAGCCGCGGAGCCTATCTGATGGGTCTGACCACCTACGGACATTATGAGATCGAGGATCATGCAGACTTTGTTGTATACATTCCGAAGGCTGATGAGCACTTTGCCGGCAGTTTGGCAGTCATTCCGCTTCAGCTGCTCGGATACTACACCAGCGTTGCCAAGGGACTGGATGTGGACAAACCGAGAAACCTCGCAAAGAGCGTTACGGTTGAGTAAATTAAATACTGCAGACTCAACTTCGGAGGGACAGCTTTTGCTGTCTCTCCGTTGCTATATAAGGCCAGTATCAGAGTGGGATGGAAAGATTCTCGCGTCAGAGGGCAGAGATTTGGCGCAAAAGACATGAAAATGATGTAAAAGAAGCGAAAATTCTGACATTTTAAGGGAAAAATGTAGTAAAATGTAAATGATAGTGCAATTTGCTTCCTTTGTGTACGCAGATAAGGGGACACAGATGTATCTTTGGTTCCCGAGGTTGTGACTGATATGGGGTGTGTGCGGAGATCTGCGGTCTGAGGGAACAGACACGAAGAGGGGGCAAATAGCAGCCGGCAGCAGACGAACCGGAACTGCAAGGTATATGGAAGCCTGCCGGAAAAGGATGCGTGACAATAAAAAATCAAACGGGGGAAGAAGGTATGGTTAAAGAACGAGTGAAACGACTGCTGCGCACAACCTGCGCGACACTGGCAGTCATTCTCGGGGCGACTCTCGGTGCGCCGGCGACGGCGTCGACGGTAGAGGCGGCCGGGAATTGTACAGCAAACACAAACAAGACGTATCAGGAGATCAAAGGTTACGGAGGAATGAATTTCCCGGTCTGGGGAGTGGATCTCACCGATGCCCAGGCGGCAACCGCTTTCGGAAACGGGTCGAATCAGATGGGACTGGATATCCTGCGAATTCATGTGGATCCGAACAAGAACAACTGGAGCGGGGAGCTGCGTGTTGCCAAGGCTGCACAGCAGAGGGGCGCCATTGTTTTTGCGACACCGTGGACACCGCCGTCATCCATGACAGAGCCCTGTACATGGAACGGCAGACAGACGGTGCGGCTCAAACATGATCAGTACGGCAATTACGTGAGACATCTTAATGACTTTGTCGCATATATGAAAAACAACGGTGTAAATCTCTACGCCATTTCGATTCAGAATGAGCCGGACTGGTCAGCGGAGTGGTGCAGCTGGACGGCAGATGAGATTTACAACTTTACCAAGTACTATGCCAAGGATATCAATTGCCGCGTAATGTCGGCGGAGTCCTTCAGCTACAACAAGAGTATTTACGACAAGATTCTCAATGATTCTTCTGCGCTGCAGAACATTGACATCATAGGAACGCATTTTTACGGTACCCAGGTGTCTCAGATGAGTTATCCGCTGCTCCGGCAGAAAGCGTCCAACAAGGAGCTCTGGATGACAGAGGTTTATGTTCCGGACAGTAATCTGGATGCGGATCTCTGGCCGAAGTCTATTGAGCTGGCCTCGAATATTCACAACGCCATGCAAAATGGCTTCCAGGCCTATGTGTACTGGTACATCCGCAGAAGCTACGGACTGATCAAGGAAAACAGCAACATTTCCAAGAGGGGATACCTCATGGCTCAGTATTCCAAGTTTGTTCGTCCGGGATACAAGAGAATTGATGTTCCCGTTTCTCCGCTGAACGGAGTGACAGTGGATGCCTTCGAGGGAGACGGAAAAGTTGTCTTCGTAGTCATCAACACATCAGGCACGGAATATAATCAGAATTTTGAGGTGTCCGGCAAGACGATCAAGGACGTGGTCAGATACAGAACCAGCGGAAGCGAGAATCTGGCGTACTCAAAGATGACAGTAAACAACAATACGTTCAATACACAGATTCCGTCCAACAGTGTGTCTACCTATGTCTGCACGGAGAGCGGCGGTTCTTCGACACAGCCTACGGCAACGCCGAAGCCCACAGCGACTCCGAAGCCTACCGCAACGACAAAACCTTCTGCAACGCCCACACCTGCACCTCAGGTACCGGGCGAGACGGTAAAGATTCCGGACGGCGTGTATTACATCAAGAATGTAAATGCCCAGAAGTACCTGCAGGTGGCAGATAATACCGGAAAAAATGTACAGAATGTAGAGCTGGGAACCGGAACCGGAGTAGCCGGACAGAAGTGGACACTGACCAATACTTCAGACGGGTATATTCAGCTGAAGTCAGGGCTTGGTGATTTCAATATCGATATCGGAAACGGATCAGCAGAAGCGGGCGCAAACGTACAGATCTACAGTGCCTACGTGGGTGAGGCGCAGGAGTTCCTTCTGAAATCCGCGGGAACAGACAACACCTATTACATCGTGACAAGGGCGAGCAATCTCACGGGGGTTCTGGACGCGGATCACAAGGGAACGACAGACGGAACCAACGTTCTTCAGTGGACCTACAGCGGAGCGACGAATCAGCAGTGGGTATTTGAACCGGTGAATAAACCGACGGCAACGCCGAAGCCTACAGCGACTCCGAAACCTACGGCTACAGCCACACCGAAGCCTACAGCGACGCCGAAACCAACAGCAACAGCTACACCAAAGCCTACAGCCACACCGAAACCGACGGCTACACCGAAGCCGCGCAGCAAGGTGAAATACAGCAGCATCGATCTTGACGGAACCTGTTCTCTGGGACGGCTGTTCTGAGGAATCCCGCTGAATCCCGGTCAGTCGGTGTCATTATGAAGGACATAACGAAAAAAGTGAATTCTTGCCGGAGCCTCGCGCTCCGGCATTTTTATTCTCATAGGAAATCCCTCTGATTTTTCCATGAGACATAACGCTCCGCTTGCGGACTTTGTCATATAAAGTGTCCTACGTATGGAATTTTTTTGATATAATGGTACAAATATATATCAAGAAGTCTACCAACGTATATTGCGACAGGAGAGAATCAATGACGTATTTCACTTGCTTTTTTCTGGACAACGAAAAGGATATGATCGTGAACCTGTATCAGGATCTTGGCCGGCTCTACTATGAGCTGGAAACACCGAATCACCATTCGGGAAACCTGATCCGGAATCTGGCGAAACTCTGCGGCTTACCTCTCTGTGAAAATGAAAACGGCTATCTCGTTATCCGGGGGGAGATTCCCTGCTATATCAATGCGGATAATGAGGAAGTGTACATTTTTCGCCTGGGCGGCACCAAGATGGCGAATATTTATCCTGACGGACACGTGGAAATGAAGGCTGCGATTCCGGCGATTTCCAAGACACTGATGAGTCAGACGAAGGACTATCAGCTCGATGTGTCCAAGACGATCTTCAAGACCTATATTCTCAGAGATCTCAAGTTTCACAGCGATCTTCACACGCATATGAACGGAAATCTCTCCCCGGATATTCTGATCGCCCTCGGCATCTATCATCAGATCCGTTACCCCCTCTACTATGTACGTAAACTGGAACTGACACTCACGAAGGAGCAGGAAGAAAAAATTGCGAAGCAGAGAGAGAAAGTGGCGCGGCAGTTCGTGGACTCCGGGCTTACAGGCAAGTATCTGGACCGGAAAATCAACGACAATACCTTCATCAATTTTGCGGATCTGATTCTCGGAAATCTGGACCATGCGGAAGAAAATATTGTCAAAATCCGTACCTCGCTGGTGATTATGAAGGACGGGCAGGCAGTATTTACCAATCTTGAGAAGGTGTATCTCTACCGTTACGTTTTTACCAAGGGGCAGACAAGTGAGGAACTGATCTGGATCTCCAATATTGACGCCATTCCGGATGTGGATGTTCGCGCATCCTTAAAGCAGATGCAAAAAGACGGTGAGAATCCGGACTATCATGAGAATACTATGTTTCAGGATAAGCTGCTCTGGATCGCAAGGAGCTTCAAAAAGCAGGGCGTCTGTTACGCGGAGATCAGCGATACCACTCTTG
Source organism: Eubacterium sp. (assembly GCA_024684035.1). GTDB lineage: Bacteria > Bacillota > Clostridia > Lachnospirales > Lachnospiraceae > Bilifractor. The sequence goes on from JAIKXQ010000012.1 coordinate 13,202, forward strand.
TGAAAAAATATGAATCCATCGAGATGCTCGAGCAGGTACACCAGGTGATGCCGAAGATCTATCGGGAGACCGGTGTGATGATACGTTTCCTTGCGGCATTCCGTAGAATTCCCCTTACCATTGTCAAGGACAGGACGACACCGGAGGATTACCTGAGCAGGAACCTGAATGTGCTTCATGCTGTAATGCTGGATCCATATGTGGCCGGTTGTGACTTCGTGGGAGAAGAGATCAATGATATCATCACCCTGAAGCCGGTAATCCGCGAGATCGTCCGGATTGCGGCGGAGGATCCGTCCTTTGTGATCCGGATTCATGCCGGTGAGAATGACAGTCAGAAGGACAACGTGGCCCACAGCATAGCCTGTGTGCGGGATTCTCTGGCGCCCGGGCAGCAGATGCCCCATGTCCGGCTGGGTCACGGTCTGTATACCTACAACCTGAGATCCAAGAAGGGAAGGCAGGTTCTGGAAGATCTCAGGAAATACAATGTAACCCTGGAGTTCCAGATCACCTCCAACGTGAGACTGAACAACCTCAATTCCCTGGAGAATCATCCACTCCGGCAGTATATCGTCGCCGGGATCCGTTGTGTACAGGGAACAGACGGCGGCGCGCTCTACGGCACGAACTCCATCGATGAGCAACTGGCACTGGAGAAATTCCTGGAACTGACGGATGAGGAATTGTCCTGGATGAAGGAATCCGAGGCAAAGATCATTGAGGAGAGCGGCTACGCCTTTTCAGAAAAAAAGCGGACATTCCGTCAGCTCACCAGGGACAAGAGCATGGAAGAAGTGCTCCTGAAGAAGATGGAGGATGCAGCTGTGGGCGGCCTGAAGCTGCACCGCAGCAGGCTTGACGCGAATACTGAACTCAAGGAGCAGATTCACGAACTCCCCTGGGACAAGATGCCGGTAATCCTCATGGGAGGCAGCTTTAATTCCGAGAAGCGGGCGACCCGCGTCATGAAAGAAGGAAGCGAACAGATCCGGGCACTCATGGAAAAACTGGATCCGGAGGAGTACTTCTTCGTGATCGGACACAAGATGAACGGATATGAGAAATATCTGGTAGACCATAACGAGAAGGAATTTCGGATTTTTGCCATCGTTCCTGCGTTGATTACAGCAGAGGAGAAACGGAAACTTCTGGAGGCCGGCGTGAGTATCCGGGTGTCCACGGAGATCGAAGGCATGGGTATTTACAAGAGTTTCAACTATGAAATTTTTGAGAGACGTCCCTCTGTGGTTCTTGGTTTCGACGGAAACTCTGCCGGTGCAAATCTCATTCAGGAGGCAAGGAACGGAAAAGGTCGTGCCCAAATCTATATCTGGGATAAATCGGCGACCCTGAGGGAAAAAGCAGTTTCCCTGGAAGGATATGTGAATTTTTTCGATAAGAATAATCAGCTGACAGACATGTTCTGACATGGGGAATGCCTGTGTCATTTGTAAAAATCAGGGGGATGATCATGAGAACAATTCTGGAGAAAGCATGGGTGTATCTGCTGCTGGTGGTGATGCTGTTTCCGCTGCTTGGCTTTTCGGCAGAGCCGGCCTTCGCGGATGGCGTGGCTGTCGATGTGCAGATTAACTGGAACGATGATGGAGATGCCGAGGGCGAGAGGCCGGAGAAACTGACTCTTCAGCTTTTGAAAAACGGTCTTCCGTACAGAGATCCCGTACAGGTCGGAGGGGAGGAGACTCTGTGGCATGTGTCGTTTGCCAATCTTCCCAAGGGACATGATGATGAGAAGAATATCGACATCAATTATCAGGTTGCTGTCACGGAAGGACTTGGCAAGCATTATTTCGAAGAGGCGCGCACGGATGACGGGCAGACGATCACGATCCAGATGAAATACGATCCCGACGGGAAACTGGGCGGAAAAAAAATCAAGGCAAAAGTCGCCTTTGATGACCACGACAACAAGGACAAGTCCAGGCCACAGCAGGCCTGGCTCACCCTGCTGCGTAACGGAGTTCCCTTCAGCTATACAGCGGAGGTGAATGAGTCCGGAAAATGGAAACATGAGTGGACCAATCTTCCTGCGGATGGCGATTACACCCTGACGGCCGAGAATGTACCGGAGGGATATACCGCCGCTTCGGAAGTGGACGGAGACGGCAGTTTCCTTGTGAAGTACAGTCACAAACCGGAAGTGGAGAAGATCTCTGTCAAGGCGGAAATCCACTGGGATGACGAAGACAACCTGGATCAGGTGCGCCCGGCGAAGCTTCATATCCAGCTTCTGAAGGATGATCAGCCCCAGGGGGATCCGGTGGAGATCAATGAAGGCGGTTGGAGCACCACATGGAGTGATCTTCCTGCCGAGAATGAGGCAGACGGGAAGAAACACAGTTACCGGGTAAAGGTAACGGATCTCCCGGCGGAATACAGCGTCGATATCTCCGGTGATCAGAAAAAAGGCTACTCCATCACTGCCACTCACAAAGCTTCAAAACGGGTTGATATCACCGCCGGCATAGTCTGGGGGGATGGAGGAAATCAGGCGCAGAAGAGGCCGGCGATCATCCATCTTCAGCTTCTGAAGGGAGATCAGCCCCAGGGCGATCCGGTGTCTCTTTCTGACAGAGACGAGTGGAGGGCAGTCTGGCCGAATGTGGAGATCAGACCTTCCGCGAAAGCCGGAGATGAGGATTATTACAGTGTGAAAGTTACAGATGATCCTGCGGAGTACAGTTTCGAAGTTACCGGCGATGCGGTGCAGGGTTTCCTTGTAAAGGGAAGCTTTACGCCTGAGTTTGTGCCTACGGATACGCCGGTGCCGACGCCGACCCCCACCCTCACCCCGGATCAGGAGAAGAAAGTGGAGATGGAGGGACTCAAACCGGTCACGATTCTCACCTTTTTCCTTGCGGTACTTTTGCTGGGAATGATCATTCTACTCATTGTTATCCTGGCGCGAAAGAGTGCCCAGGACAGACGGGAAGAGGAAGAAGTCAGAGCCCGGGAGGAAGAGCGGCGCGCCATGCGTGAGCCGGATGATGATTACGAGGACAGCGGATTCTACCCGCGGGATGACTATGAAGACAGCGGGTACTTTACGACGAGGCGGATATACGGTTCTCACAGGAGAGACTATGACAGCCCCTACGGAACCCCCGATACCATCGGAAAAGATGGAAACCGCTATGGCGATTACATGGTCTTCGGCAGTAAAGAGGAGTACGGCGACAAGTACGGAAACCCCGAGAGTGATGAGGATGAGAGCGAGCTTCCGGGAGATGATTATGATTTCGGTTTTTCCTCGAAAAAGAAGAGATAATATCTTTTCTGTAGCACTTTAATGTGATAAACTGAATGAAAATATTCTGGCGCCGGAGCTTTTTCTGCAGAGGAGGAGAAGTCTCCGGTGGGAACCAAAGAGGAGGCTTATGTGAAACTAATGAATGCCCTGAAAAAGATGGGCAAAAAGTACATGGAGATCAGCCTGATCCTTCGGATACTCGTGGGTATCTGCGTGGGCGCGGCTGTGGCACTCTGTGTCCCGAACATGACGTGGCTGATTACGATCGGCAGTATTTTTGTAGGTGCGCTGAAAGCGATTGCACCTGTACTGGTATTCGTACTGGTGGCCAGTGCCCTGGCTCAGGGAGCGGGAAAACTGGACAAGAGGTTCGCGAATGTCATATTCCTGTATATGTTTACCACTTTTGTGGCGGCCTTTGTGGCTGTATTTGCAAGTTTTCTGTTTCCGCAGACCCTTGTGCTGGAAACAGCTGCGGAGGCAGATGTAATTCCCCAGGGAATCGGGGAAGTCATCGGAAACCTTCTGATGAACATTGTGTCCAACCCGGTGAGCGCTCTGGCGAACGCGAATTACATCGGTATCCTGTTCTGGGCAGCGCTGTTCGGCGTTGCTATGAAGCGGATTGCCGCGCCGACGACAAAGACATTTATGGTAAATGTGGCCGATGCGGTGACCCAGTGTGTGCGCTGGATTATCAATCTGGCACCTTTCGGTATCTGCGGTCTGGTATATGAGACAGTATCCACAAACGGTCTGGAGATTTTTACAACTTACGGAAAACTTCTTCTTCTGCTTGTGGGCTGTATGCTCTTCCAGTCACTGGTACTTAACGGTATCATCGCGGCAGTTCACTTGCACAGAAATCCGTATCCGCTGATCTGGAGATGTATCCGCGAGAGCGGACTTACTGCTTTCTTTACCAGAAGTTCTGCGGCAAATATTCCGATCAACATGGAACTCTGTGAAAAGCTCGGACTGGATGAGGATTTTTATTCCGTATCCATTCCGCTGGGTGCCACCATCAATATGGATGGAGCGGCAATTACGATTTCTGTCATGACCCTTGCCTGTGCTCACACTATTGGTATTCGGGTGGAGCTGGTGCCGGCGCTGATCCTCAGCGTGCTCTCGACCTTCGCGGCCTGTGGAGCCTCCGGAGTTGCGGGCGGATCACTGCTTCTGATCCCGATGGCCTGCTCCCTGTTCGGTATCAGCAACGATGTAGCCATGCAGGTGGTAGCTGTCGGCTTCATCATCGGAGTGGTACAGGATTCGGTGGAGACCATGCTGAACTCCTCCGGCGATGCTGTATTTGCGGCTATCGCTGAGTACAGAGTGTGGCTCAAAGAGGGTAGACGCCTTCCGGGCTTCATGTATTCGGAGAGCGAGCGGAAGAAAATGGGAATCGATAAGGACTTCCCCGGGGACGTTCGCGCGAAAGCATAAAACACATTAGAGATGAGAGGGAAAAAAGATGAATAACAAAACGAAAAAAGGCATAAACATCGTGTATGTTGTCTGCGTTCTGGCTGTTATTGCGATTATGCTGGTGGCTGCATTTACAACGACGGCAGATTCCGTTAAGCAGACGGCATGGGCGCTGTTTCCGCCGATCATCGCCATTGTACTGGCGCTGGTGACAAAAGAGGTTTACAGCTCACTGTTCATTGGAATTGTATCCGGAGCACTTCTGTATTCCGGCTTCAACTTCGAAGGAACCTTCAATCACATTTTCTTTGACAAGGCAGAGGACGGATCAAACTGGGGTTTGATCACTCAGCTCTCTGACTCTTACAATGTGGGAATTCTGGTGTTCCTTGTTATTCTTGGAATTCTGGTGGCTCTTATGAACCGCGCAGGCGGCTCTGCGGCCTTCGGCAACTGGGCATCCTCCCATATCAAAACAAGAGTGGGAGCTCAGCTTGCCACTGTGGCATTGGGTGTGCTGATTTTCATCGACGACTATTTCAACTGTCTGACGGTAGGTTCGGTTATGCGTCCGGTTACCGATAAGCACCATGTATCGAGAGCGAAGCTCGCGTATCTGATCGACGCGACTGCGGCACCGATCTGTATCATCGCTCCGATCTCTTCCTGGGCAGCGGCTGTTTCCGGTTTTGTTCCGGGCAATAAGAACGGTATCGCACTCTTCGTACAGACGATTCCGTGGAACTACTACGCGCTTCTTACCATCGCCATGATGATCATTCTTACCGTATCCAAGACAGAGTACGGTCCTATGGCGATTCATGAGAAAAATGCGATCCTTCACAACGATCTCTACACAACAACGGATCGTCCTTACGCAAACGCAGAAGAGCAGGAGACAGGTTCAAAGGGAAAAGTGATTGATCTTGTACTTCCTGTACTGGCTCTGGTTGTATTCTGTGTCCTCGGTATGATCTACACCGGAGGATTCTTCGCGACAGGCGAAGACAAGACAGGTTTTATTGATGCTTTCGCAGGAAGTGATGCTTCGGTCGGTCTGGTTATCGGATCTTTCTTCGGTCTGGTGTTCACACTGATCCTCTACCTGCTTCGTCGTGTGCTCAGCTTTAAGGAGTGCATGGACTGCATCCCGGAGGGCTTCAAGGCAATGATCGCTCCGATCCTGATCCTTACCTTCGCATGGACATTGAAGGGAATGACAGACTCTCTCGGAGCTGCGCCCTTTGTTGCCGGTCTGGTTGAAAAATCTGCAAGCGGCTTCATGAATTTCCTTCCGGCCATCATCTTCCTGATTGCCGTGGGACTTTCCTTTGCGACAGGTACATCCTGGGGAACCTTCGGAATTCTGATTCCAATTGTTGTAAATATCTTTGACAAATCCGGAAACGCAAGTGCTGCAGATTACAAGATGATGATCATCGCCATGTCTGCATGTATGGCCGGTGCTGTTTGCGGCGACCACTGCTCACCAATCTCTGATACGACTATCATGAGTTCGGCCGGAGCACAGAGTAACCATATCAACCACGTGTCGACGCAGCTTCCCTACGCCCTTACCTGCGCACTGGTATCCTTCGTCTCCTATGTGGTTGCCGGCTTCACGAAGAACGCATGGATTGCATTGCCCTTTGGAGCAGTATTGCTTCTTGTAGTTCTTCTGTTCTTCAAGAGAAAAGAAGACCGCAAGTGGAGCGCTTCCGAACTCAAAGAGAGAGCGCAGGAGTAAAAAGAAATACGATCTGCAGATCGAACGACTGTTCAAGGCACATCCTTCGGGATGTGCCTTTTCTGATGGTGAAAAAAGGCTTTGAAAAAAGTTTGAAAAAAATAAAAAAAGTACTTGCTATCAAAAAGGATGTATGATAATATCTTTCTTGCTGATGCACGAGGCGCAACGCAAGTGCAGACGCTCTCGAAGCATATGGCCCGGTGGTCAAGAGGTTAAGACATCGCCCTTTCACGGCGGTAACACGAGTTCAATTCTCGTCCGGGTCACTTCATCAAATTTGCATAGTCGGTAAAGTGATCTGCTTTTATTCAGAGGGATTTATATCTGATATGCCGATGTGGCTCAATTGGCAGAGCAGCTGATTTGTAATCAGCAGGTTATCGGTTCGAGTCCGATCATCGGCTTTCTTCTTTGTAATAAGGAAGAACAAATAATTTAATGGGAGAGTTCCCGAGTGGCCAAAGGGGACAGACTGTAAATCTGCTGGCAATGCCTTCAGTGGTTCGAATCCACTCTCTCCCATTACGACGCGGGGTGGAGCAGTCTGGAAGCTCGTCGGGCTCATAACCCGAAGGTCGTAGGTTCAAATCATACCCCCGCTATTTAAGCCTGAACCGATCGGTCCGGGCTGTTTTTTTGTTTTTTATTCCTTATTGTTTCAAAAGACTGTATAATATGAACATGTCACTTATTTCACTTGAATTCTTTATTTTTTTATTTCTGATCTGTGTGGTATATTTTCTTCTTCCCGCACGGTTTCAGTGGGTATGGCTTCTTATCGGAAGCATCTTCTTTTATTACAGGCTGAGTTATTATTCGGTTTTCGGGTATGTTTCATTTCTTGTGATCATACTTGTTAACTGGGCCGGATCTCTGTTTATGGGCGAGGAGAGCCCCAAACGGGGTGTGGTATATAAGAGCGTACTCATATTTGATGTCTTATCGCTTGTCTTATTCAAGTATTCCGAATTCCTGTATAAGATCATACTGTCGATAGGAAATCTGTTTAAGGCGGATCTTTCCAACGAAGCATTAAACGGATTTGTTATGTTTATGCAGGAGAACTGTCCGGAAAAGATTTCATATTTTGCCCTTATCATCATTGCTTATATAACGGATGTTTACTGGGGAAAGAGCAAGGCCCTTCGCAATCCGGGAAAGACCATGCTTTTTGCATCTTATTTTCCGCTCATGACCTCGGGTCCCATCGTTACTATCGAACAGATGGAGAACCAGCTGTTCGGAGAGAAGCACAGGTTTTCTTATGACAGATGCGTAAGGGGGCTGGAACGGGTTCTGTGGGGACTGTTCAAAAAGATGGTATTGTCCGAAAGGCTGGCGGTCATAGTTTCATGGATCTATGATCACTATGAGGCGTATACAGGCCTGTATGTCTTTGTTGCCGCTGCGATGTTTGCGATGCAGCTGTATTGTGATTTTTCCGGCTTGATGGATATTGTTCTCGGAAGTTCCGAGATATTGGGGATCAATCTTCCCGAAAACTTCGATACCCCGTTTTATTCGACAAATCTATCCGAGTTCTGGAGAAGGTGGCATATCACACTTGGTGCATTTTTGCGTGATTACGTGCTTTATCCGGTTCAGAGAAGCAGGGGATTTAAAAAGATGCGCAAATATTTTAAAGAGCATTTGGGCAAAGGCTATGAGAAAAAATGCAATATCCCCCTTTATTTGAGCCTTCTGATATCGTGGTTTTTAATCGGCCTGTGGCACGGAGGCGGCTGGAACTACATATTCGGCGTCGGTCTTTACATGTGGGCCGTGATCGTTACGGGCGAACTTCTCACCCCGGTCTTCTCCCGGATCGTAAAGGTACTAAGGATCAATACCGAATGTGCGAGCTATACTCTGTTTCTGAGACTGCGCACATTTATCCTGTTCATGTTCGGTCTTTCGTTTTTCAGGGCCAAGACACTTGAGGACGGATTTCTGATGTGGAGATATGCGTTCTTCAGATTCAATCCGTGGATCTTTTTTGACGAGAGCTTTTTTAATATGGGACTGGACAGGAGAGAGTGGGGAATACTTGCTTTCGGAATGATACTGCTGTTCGTAGTCTCATATATCTCTCAAAAGCGTGATGTCAGAGATTTCATAAAAGAACAGAACATAGTGGCCAGATATCTGATATTTGCGTTTTTGTTTGTGATGATAATCGTTTACGGATACTACGGGGCTGATTTCAATGCAGCTGATTTCATCTACGGAAAATTCTAGAACATGGAAAAACACACTAAGCTTATTAACTTCATAAAAGGGCTTGTTATCGTAGCCATAGCTGCCGTCATATTAATCGGACTGTCAAAGATCCTCTTATTAAAAAGTGAGGACGGCATCAACCAGATGCAGGCATTTTACAAACAACCCGAGAACTCGATAGACGTGATCTTCCTAGGAAGCTCTAGGATCTATTGTGATATCGCGACCGGTGTCCTGTGGGATAATTACGGGATAGCGGCCTATGATCTGGGCGGTGCGGAGGCACCTTCATGGGTATCATATTATCAGTTGAAGGAAGCACTCAGGACGCAGAGGCCGAAAGTCATATGCTATGAGATCTCTTCCGTGACCAGGGTCGAAATGCTGACACAGGCAAATAACTGGGCTTCAGACAACAACTACGGTATGAAGTGGGGAAGCAACCGGATCGATCAGCTTAAGGTCAATTCCACGGAAGAAGAATTCTACCAGAGACTGAATCCGTTCAACATCATGCACGGCAGATATAAGGATCTTACCGAGAATGATTTCAGAAATGCCAGGGACACCGTAAATTACAAAGGATTTGACCCGAGAGACAGGATCTGGGAAATGGAGACACCCGATATAGATTCCTATACTGATATCGAACCGTGCAGCGAAAAAGAAGAGGAGTACATCACAAAGCTGATTGAGCTTGCGAGAAGTGAGGATATTCCGATCATTTTGTTTGCATCTCCTTTTGATACCAATGAGAGTGAACAGGCTATCCATAATTATGTGTGGACCATAGCGGAAAAAGAAGGAGCCGAATATATTGATTTTAATACGAGATATGATGAGATCGGCATGGATTATTCCTGTGATATGGCCGACACGGGACATCTTAACTATAGCGGTAATTACAAATTCACCAACTACTTCGGAGGACTGTTAAAATCGGAATTTGACCTTCCTGACAGACGCGAAGACCCCCGTTACGATTCATGGAACTGGGATTCTTCAATCCAGAAGTACGAAAGGATCGACTCCAGGATCATATCATCTGAAGATGCGGTTGAAGTGCTGACCCTTGCGCAAAAAGGCTATATCGTGTTCGGCATAAGTAATGGGAATGCGGTAGTCATTGACGACGGTGTATCTGTTGCCGAAGGTTCGGGAGAGTTCAGGATACCGTATGAATCCGGAGAAGACACCTTCCTGTTTGTCGATGAAAACGAAGCGGAATTCGATCATTACTGCTCGCTGTTCATTAACGATAAGAGATACAGGGAAAACTACGGTAATATCCTGTTTATTTACGATAAAGTAAGACACGAATATGTAAGATCCATGGAATTCTGATCATGAAGAGCGGCAGGCGTCTGGAATATCTTGATATGGTAAAGGGTATAGGTATATTCTTTGTTGTCCTGGGACATATGGAGGATATAGCAACCGGTACCCGTGTATGGATATCCTCCTTTCATATGCCGCTGTTTTTTATAGTATCGGGAATACTGATGGCGGTTAAGGATGAGCCTTCAAATGATCTTAAAGAATCTGTAAAAAAGAGATTCAGGGGAACGATCATTCCCTATCTGTGGTTTTCGCTCAGTTATTTTGTTATCGATATAGGCAATCTGAACGTTGTACATAACATCGATCTTCGTACGTTTATCACCGACACGATAGATTCCTTAACGTTTTACGGGATGAGCGTACTGTGGTTCTTGCCGGCACTGTTTCTGGCATCGACAGGATTCCTGTTTCTGAAGAAAAAGTTCGGCGACCAGACGGTCGCTGTACTTCTGATCGTTATTGCAGTCACTGCATATTCTTTAAAGTATTTCCTGTTTTCGAAAATATGGTCAAGGTATGAGAACAGCATAGCAGTAACATCGCTGATCAATATCGTATACATATTCCTAAGGGCAGCTGTGGCTCAGAGTTTTGTCGGATACGGATATTATGCCAAAAAACTGTACGATGGATTTGCCGCTTCCGGCGGGAAGCTTTCCTTAATCATATCCGGTAAAGCCGGTTCACTTATAACGGGAGCAATCCTCCTGGCAGTCAACGTTGCTCTGGCTATGTACAACGGATGCGCAGACCTTCGGAATATCATCCTTAACAATGTTGCTGTTTATTATATAGCAGCCTTTGCGGGATGCTTCGGGATCATTCTTATGTTTAAGGCGATACCGGCTGTAAAGCCTGTAACGTATTTCGGCCGCAACTCGATCATCGTTATGGCCTGTCACGTGAATTATTATTTCCTCTATGCGGGGATCAGGCTCGGGTGGCTGGTTGACTCATTTAACCGCCGTGCCAGACATTATGTATTTGTTGCGGTTGTCATAGTTACCGTATTTGCATTATCTGCGATCACAATAGAGATCATTAACCGGTTTTTCCCGTTTGTTCTCGGGAAGAAGCGGATTCCCAAAACGGGGGTATGAGATGTCGGATAAGACCAAACGACTTGATTATCTTGATATGACAAAAGGGCTTGGAATGATACTTGTCCTTATCGGACACCTTCAGGGAGATTCGATATTTACTTTCTCTCCGTATATCCAGCCGCTGTGCGCTTTTATCTTTTCATTCCATATGCCGATGTTCTTCATAGTCACCGGAATACTGCTTGCGGTAAAGAATGATGAGGTAAAACCGTTTAAAACAGTCGCAAAGTCCAGGTTTTCCGGGATAATGATACCGTATTACTGGTTTTCGTTCTTCTATCTTCTTGTAGTGGTTTATGCATTTATCAAAGGAGAGATAGCGGTACAGACACTGCTTCTTAACATATGGTACGTGATATCGGGATACGGAATGAATGTTTTATGGTTCCTGCCGGCACTGTATCTGGGTGAGCTGCTGTTCATATTCCTGCGCAGAAAGATAAGAGATGATGTTCCGTTTGCCGGCATTGTTGTACTGTCAAATGCGGTCGTTTATTCAGCGGCGTATTTTCTGGGGATCGCAAAGTATCCGACTCCCTTTTGGGAAAGGATGCATGATCTGATCATTGTTTTGCTCAGGCCAATAGTTGTATGCGGGTTTATTTCGATCGGATATTACGTACACAAGATTCTCAGAAAAGGAACGCGTCTGGGGGATTTTCTCAACAGACCTTTGCTTGATGAAAAAGGGCATGTTAAGGCCAGGTACCGTCTGGCACTTTTTGTTCTGTCATTTATGCTGTTTGGGATACTGTTGGCATTATTTAAGGTAAACAACGGGATCGATTTCAGATCCCTGGCATTCAGAAATGTATTTTTCTTTTTCGTATGTGCTCTTTCGGGAAGCTATGGGATGATCTGTTTTTGTAAGGCACTGCCGAGAGTTCCCCTGTTCTGCTTCTGGGGAATGGGATCATTGATATTCATGGTCACGCACAATTCACAGACTGTGCTGACATTTGCACTTAAGACTGCGATGTATGTGAATCAGTACCTTACCAGGGCCAGAGGCTATATATGCTACGCAATAGTGATCCTTGTCATTACGGCCTACTCGTCTCTTATGATATATTTGATACAGAGATATTTCCCGTTTATCATCGGAAAGCCTTTCAGGCATAATAATAAGATCAAAGCTTCTTAGATTAAGGAGAGATATATGGAGAAAATCATAACACATTATGACCTGGTCTACCTGTTCAGGATCCTGTTGTCCATATTTGCAGGTGCGATCATCGGCTATGAGAGACAGCAGCGGGTAAAAGTCGCCGGCTTAAGGACTCATATCCTGATATCAATGGCATCGGCCCTAATGATGATAGTGTCAAAGTATGCGTTTTTTGATGTGCTGGCTGAGTTCGGACATTTCGGGTTAGGTCTTGACGTATCGCGTGTGGCGGCCGGGATCATCGCCGGAATGGGTATCTTTTCCGGCGGGATAGTGTTTATCGGAAAACGCGGAAACGTATCGGGACTTACTACAGCTGCGGGGATCTGGGCAACGATCGGAATAGGAATGGTTATCGGAGCGGGAATGTATGTTGTGGGAATCGGTTCAGTTGTTATGGTTGAGGCAGTCCAGATCCTTCTTCACCACGACCTTGCGATATACAGGCATTCGATAGTGGTTTCCGCCACATTTGCATTTAATGATAAGGAGGATTACAGCAGGCTTCTTCAGAAACTTGAGCCGTACAAGGTGAAGTTCTCTTCGATGCGATGGGAGAAAGAGTCCGACGATACGGCAAAGCTCAAATGCAACATCGCTTTTGGCACAAAAGAAGAGAGAGACGATATAATCAGGATACTCAACAGTATTGATGAAACTAAGAGTTTTGAACTGCTGTAAGTTGACGGAATGGATATATTTGTATATAATCGCTAAAGTGTACACATATGCAGACGTATCGAAGTGGTCATAACGGGGCGCACT
>JAIKXQ010000021.1 GCA_024684035.1 Eubacterium sp.
CTAGGTGCAAGATCCATATGTCTCGATATCTACGCCACAGATAGTACCGGAAAAAAATATGATCTGGAAATACAACGATCCGACAAAGGTGCTGGAGTTTACCGCGCGAGATACCACTCAAGTGCAATGGACATAGACAACATGGATAAGAACCAGAAGTTTGACGAATTGCCGGAGACATATACCATTTTTATCACAGAAAACGACAAATATGGCAAAGGTCTACCATTTTATCGGATCGAGAGAGTGAATCTCGAAACAGGTGAGTTGTTTCATGATGGTGAGCATATCTTATATGTCAACGGTGCCTATCGCGGAGATGATGAAATTGGACATTTGATGCATGATTTTTGTTGTTCAGATCCAAACGATATGTTTAACAAAGACTTGGCAGACAGAACCCGGTATTTTAAAGAGACAAAGGAAGGACAAAGTATAATGTGCAAGGAAATGGAAGACATGAGAAATAAAGCTCGGGAAGAAGGCCGTGCGGAAGAGCGCATAGAATCCACGATCAGAACGGCATTAATGTTTAACGCAACCCAAGAGCAGATCATAGACGCATTAATGAAACAGTGTGACATCACACGAGATGATGCAAAGAAATGCATCGAGGAATATCAAAAGAATAACGGATGATAAAGAGAGAAGCTTTGGACACGATCCAAGGCTTTTCTTTTTGCCTTATATAATAAAAAATGGTTCTGAGAACCGCATATCGCTTGTTCTCAAAACCACTTTTGTCTACAGTCTGAGCTGGCGTCTATACATGACGCCAGCTTTTTTTGATAATCATTCATCAAAATCCGTGAGAGAGATTTTGGGATTGAATCGAATTTGGATATCAGCTATTTCATCGTCCGGAAAACCATGAACGACAACGCTCAAATCAGAGTCCTTTTCTTTTATAAGCATATCAGCAATGTCTTTCAATGTTATACTTTCATTATAGGTGATATCAATCATAAAAACCTCCGCGTGATTAGAAAGGATCCAACACGCTAAATCGAATACGCAGTGATAATTATTCGCATTCGCCATTAAATAGTGAGAACGAAAAATATGCTCCGTAAATACTATCATAGCAAATATATCTATGTAAATACAAAAAGGAAAAAACCGGCAAAATAGAAGAAATACAGCTATTAGATATATGAGAAATGACATCAGTCTGTGCATCAAGAATCCATTTGCGAATTGCTTTTTTTATCTCAACAGTCTGATAGACATAGTTTATATGTAAATTTGATTGTAAAAAGGAGTTAAATAAAATGAGCATTATCACATTTCCAACACTTGATGTTGCAGCAACCGAAGAAAGAGTCGAGAACAATGTAGTTCGTGTGTACACACAGCAGGAAATTGACAAATCTCTTAGCAAGGAACACAGACGAACCGGCTTTGGTTGCGATATCACTGGTTGCACGACATTCCAGGATATTCTGAATGAAACTGGTACGGATTGGCATGTAGACAAACAACCGGTATATCTCGGAGATGGCAGACAGGTTCCAAACAACTGGGCCATCATCAGAGATATGGATGGTAAGATCCTGTCTACACAGACGGTATCAGACCAGTTTGCGCCACTTCAGAATGATGAATTATCTGAAATTGCTGATGGACTGATCAGCGAAGGTGCTAAACCATATCGTGGCGGATCCTATCATGGTGGCGCAAATATCTGGTATGAATTCGATCTTTCAGATACCAACATCCTTGGCGATCCGCATAAGCATTCATTGATCATACTAAATTCCCATATTGGAAAAGGGTCGGTTATGATCATGGACACACTTATGCGAATTGTTTGTTCCAATCAGATGAATGTCGCAATGAAGGGAACTGATCGAAAATGGGCTATTGTTCACAAAGGTAATATGCAGCTGAAGATGACAGAGGCACAGCGAGCAATCATGAATGCCAACACATATCTCGAAGCATATAAAGCAACGGCAAGAGATCTTCAGAGGAAGACACTTACTGCTGGTGATGTTAGAGCACTGACAGAAGTATTGTTACCTTATGGTAAAGATGCTAAGGATACGCATATTTCTTTGGTGAATGAACGAAGAGCCAGACTCACAGATCTTTATTATAACAAAGAGGATCTTAAAGACTTTGGATCTACGGCCTACCGGTTCTTGTCTGCTGTAGCGGACTATACTTCTCATCCAGTGTTGAAACGGCATACTAAAACGTCAAATGAGGCAAATGAGCATAGGATCATGACTGGTGATCCTATGCTGCAGAATGCATATAAGCATTTGATCGCTGCATAGAAAAACGTAAGTAAGTAAAAGAAAAAGGTTTTGAGTATTTCTCAGAACCTTTTTTTTCGTGCAATATATTACGATTTAGGAAAATTGGAGTAACCGATGTATGCATTTCCGTACTGTTCCGGCGGGAAAGCAAAAGACTTGTCGTTTTTCACAAAGAGATCATTGACTGCATCATAGGAATACCAGCCTTTGAGCTTTTCGCCGGCTGCTTTGGGGAAACCAAGAACCATTACATAAATGTCAGCCCTCTTTTTGGCATCCGATAAGGATAGTCTTTCTGCGAATGGCTTTTCGGTTATGGAATAGAGCGTCCCCTTTAGATCGGTGATCGAAAGAGGAGGATTCTCGACGGAAACAAGAGTTCTGGTCACAGGATCCATCAGTGTCCAATATCCGGTACCGTTTTCCGGGCAGTAATATAATGGCTCATATTCGATTTGCAGAATGTCCGATTTCTCGAAATTGGATGGGAGCTGAAAAAGATCGGATACGTTTACCTGTGTGTTGACGGTTTTCGTGTTTCCTGTCAGATAATCAACTGATACATCGAGGGCATCTGCTAAACTTATTAAGAAAGAAGAATTGGGGATGTGACCCGCCTCCCAAGCGGAGATGTTTTGTCTGGGGACTGGTTTCTTATCACTTCCCTGTCGGCGTGTCATTTCTTCTGCTAGACTGGTCTGCGAAAAACCACGCAATTCACGAATCCTTTTTAAGCGTGCAGCAAACTCCATCTGCTCGTTCTGTATCCCATATGATGCCATTTTTCCCTCCCATATAGAATGTTAACAATGTGCGGATAATCGATAAATCCTGTATATAACAAAAAAAGACGCAGCGTAGAAACTGCGTCTTTTTTTGAACCGCACAATGCGGACATAGAGCGTAAACGGATATTCCTTTTCTTAACTCTACTTGTTAATTCGTATAAATCCTAACATATATTGAAAAAAAAAACAAGGTAAAAAAAAAGATGTAATCGATGATAAAAAAGGCACTAACCACAAGGGCTAGTGCTGTGTATGGATATATTAAACTGTCAAACTGCCGAATATATTAAGAGAGTTATTTTGCGAAAATATTTTACGGATTAAGAAAGGGAACGTAAGTGGGAAAAGAAAACACAGATTATTATCTTGGATTGGATATGGGACCAAGCTGGGTAGGCTGGGCTGTAACAGATGAAAATTATAAACTGCTTCGCCTTAAAGGTAAAGATGCCTGGGGAATTCGCGAATTCGACGAAGCAAAAACAGCCGAAGAACGTCGCGGTAGCCGTATAGCAAGAAGAAGGCTCGATCGCCAAAAGGTAAGAATTGGACTTGTAAAAGAATACTTCTCAGACGCTATTCATGAGACTGATCCATACTTTTTTCAAAGATTGGATAACAGCAAGTACTTCCTGGAAGATAAGGATGACACGGTAAAATCAAAAAACATCGTGTTTGATGATGCAGACTATACGGATAAAGACTATCATGCAGAATATCCAACAATTTTCCATCTGAGGAAAGAGCTCATTCACAACAGGGATGCCCACGATGTTAGGTTGGTGTATCTAGCTGTGTTAAACATTTTCAAACATCGAGGACATTTCCTTAACAATGGGCTGACTACAGATTCAAATTTCTCGATCAAAGTTGATGACGCATGGGAAGATCTGAATATAACATATGAGGCTTTATACGGAGAAAGGTTTGCGGAAGCCAATGGCGATGAGATCGTTGCAGTGCTGAGCTCTCAGGATAAAAACCGGTCCGCTAAACTTGACGAGATTCTTTCTATGCTGCAGATAAACAAAAAAAAGGATAAGCAAAAAGCGGAAGTTTTAAAACTCATCTGCGGTCTCAAGTCAGAGGCAAAAAAGCTGTTTTCAGATAGTATATTTGAAGACAAAATTGAGATTTGCTTCTCAGATATTTCGTACGATGATAAAGCTCCAGTGATTGCAGAGGCTATCGGAGAAGACAAGTATTCGTTGATCCAAGCTGTAAAAGCTGTCTCTGATATAGGCATGCTTGCAGGTATTTTGTGTGGCTGCGAATATATTTCTGATGCACAGGTTCTGAAGTATGAAAAGCATGCGGAAGATCTAAAACGTCTCAAAAAAATAATCCGTAAATATGGAACCTCTAAGCAATATAATAGCTTATTCCGCTCAAATGAAGATGGAAGCTATAGCGCGTATGTAAGTACTCTATATTCAGGGAGTAAACAGAGACATTCGTTCAAGAAACGGTTGGCAGATGATTTCTATGCAACAGTAAAGAAAATATTGAAAAATTGCGAAGGGGTTGAATCTGACAGCGATTATAAACTGATTGAATCGGATATGGCGAATGGAACATTTATGCCAAAACAGCTGACAGTCGCCAATCGAATCATTCCAAATCAGGTTTATTTACACGAGTTGAAAGCGATCTTAGGAAATGCAGAACATTATCTTCCATTTTTAAAGGAAAAAGATGAGGGCGGAAGAACAGTTACAGACAGAATCTGCGCACTTTTCTCATTTCAAATACCGTATTACATTGGACCGGTATCAGAGCAGAGTGAGATAAACGGTGGAAATGGATGGGTAGTACGTAAAGAACAGGGGCAGGTGCTGCCGTGGAATCTGGAAGACAAAATTGATTCAGCTGAGACATCTCAGCGCTTCATAGAACGTCTGGTTCGCAGATGTACTTATATTTCAGATGAAATGGTTCTGCCAAAAGCTTCTCTGGAGTATGAAAGATTCATGGTCCTTAATGAGATCAATAATCTAAAGATTGATGGCTGGAAGATATCCGTTTCATTGAAACAGGATATATATCATGATCTTTATGAAAAAGGGAAAAAGGTGACCAGGAAGCAGCTTGTCAAATATCTCATGAATCGTGGATTTATAGATAGCGATGATCAAGTATCTGGCATAGATGTAGAATTGCATCAGTATTTATCTTCGTATGGAAAATTCTACCCTATATTCGGAGATGTATTGAATACGGTTGAATGCAAGGATATGGTGGAAGAAATCATCCGGCTATCGACGATCTATGGCGAATCAAAACATCTTTTAAAGAAAAAGTTGGAAGAAAAATTTGGAGATAGAATATCAGATGAAAATACATTAAAAAGAATACTCAAGTTCACATTTAAAGACTGGGGAAATCTATCCAAGCGTATTTTGGACCTGGAAGGATGTGAAGATGGGGTCGGCGAAATTGTTCCGATGATAGAAATGATGTGGCGAACAGAGTTCAACATGATGGAACTGATCAACAACCCGAAGTACACATACATGCAATCCCTGGAAGAGCATCAAAGCAAAGGGCTGAAACCACTGACTGAGTGGAAAGCAGAGGATCTGGACGACTACTATTTTACCGCTCCGGTTAAGCGAATGATTTGGCAGACGTTGAGAGTAATCAATGAGATCGAAAAAGTTACTGGATCTGCGCCAAAACGCATCTTCGTAAAGATGTACAGAAAACCAAAGGATAAAGACAAAAGAGCAGACTTTGAAACGAAGAAATTTCTGACGCTTTATAAGAATATTACGGAAGAAGATGATGAGTGGCATAAACACTGGGAAGATATCATCAACAATGCAGCAACCAGTGGAAATATTCGTCGAAAAAAGATGCAACTGTACTTATCACAGATGGGGCGGTGCATGTACACAGGCCGGGCGATAGATCTGAAAGATCTTTTTGATGATGATCTTTATAATATAGATCATATCTATCCTAGACATTACACGAAAGATGATAACATTGACAACAATCTGGTATTGGTTTATAAACCGGTAAACGAAAGTAAAACCGATAGCTATCCAATTGACGAAGATATACGTTCCAGTATGGCTGGTTATTGGAAATTGCTACGCACAAGAAAGCTTATCAACGATGAAAAATATAGAAGGCTTACGGACAACAAGCCATTGACAGATGAGCAAAAAGCTGAGTTTATCGCAGGACAGCTTGTGGAAACGTATCAAGCCACGAAGGGGGTCGCTGAAATACTTAACGGTATATATCCATCATGGAAAACTACCGTCATCTATACTAAAGCGGCCAACATTTCTGATTTCCGTCGAAAATATCAAATTCACAGAAGCACGATCGTCAATGATTTTTATCATGCACATGATGCGTACTTGACGATTGTTGTCGGTAACGTATACTATGTGAAGTTCACAAAGAACCCATTAACATTTATTAAGAATGACTACGCAAAGGATCGCAAAAAGAATCATTATAACCTGGAAAGAATGTTCGCATGGGATGTAATGCGCTGGGGTGAAACCGCCTGGATTGGAAACGGGACTGATGACCAGAAAGTACAGGGGTCATTAATCACCGTAAAGCATATGCTGTCCAAGCAGACGCCTATTATGACCAGGCTTCCAATAACCGGACATGGGGCGATCTCCAAAGCGACGATCTATTCAGCAAAAAGAGCTAAAACCACCGGATATTTACCAATTAAGTCATCGGATCCTAGAATGCAGGATGTAACCAGGTATGGTGGATACACAAGTATATCTACAGCTTATTTCGCTTTGATAGAATCTGGTAAAGAAGGTAAAAGGGTACGCACGTTGGAAGCAGTACCGGTTTATCTTGCAGATAGAATCCATAGTGATTTAGAACTTGAAGACTATTGCAGTGAGAAACTTGGATTAATCAATCCATCTGTAAAGATAAGAAAAATACGTCAGCACTCATTGATCAATATAAACGGGTATTATGCATATATATCAGGAGTAACCGGAAATAGCCTAATACTCAGAAATGCCGTACCATTAATCATGAGCAATAGTGAAATGCTTTATGCAAAAAAAATAGAAAAGGCTGTAAACGGAATAGTTGAGGAAAATGTAGTATCTGCTGAGAATAATATAAGATTTTATGATACGCTGATAAAAAAGCATGTGGAGACAATATACTCTTCCCGTCCTAACTATGTTGGCCAAAAGTTAATGAATGCAAGAAGCTCATTCGTGAAGTTATCTATCAACGATCAATGTTTCGTATTGTATCAGATGTTACTATTGAGTAGTATGGGTCAAGGAATTGCAGACTTAACGCTGATAGGAGAATCGAAGTCAACAGGAGCTCTACGCATGACAAAGGATGTATCAAAGAAAGCAAGAATTGAACTTATCAATCAGTCAGTTACCGGATTATGGGAAAAAAGAATAAACCTACTTGAGATATAAGTGGATGTGTACTACGATATACGGTGTGTTACGCTAGAGATCTGAGTATACACAAACAGGTTCGTTGAAGACCTCAAATATATTTTGGGGTCTTAGAACCTTGTTGATTCATAAGAGTGTATACCCAGTTAGTAGAACGATTATAGTATTTTGTCTTAGAACCTTGTTAATTCAAATACGGTATACCAAATTTTAAAGAGGGCGAACATGGAAGAAGTCTTAGATCTTTGTTAATTCAACCAACGCCGTAAAGATGCTACTAATCGCGTAGCGTTGGAAGTTGTTGTTCATCATTATTTAAGCTTTGGGACCTGGTGATTTGTAATTTTGTGCAACGTAACATCCAAATATGTGGCGATGACACAGACTTAGCGACTTGTTAATTCGAAAAAAATCTAACGTAACACAAAGTAAATCCTTGCGGACTTAAGTCTGCAAGGAATTTTTTTTCAAACCATTCATTATATGTAAAGGTCGTCAGACATATATATAATGTAGATTGAAAAGAAGGAGCAAGATATGTATACAACACAGGCAAAATTGATTCTGGATGCTGCAGCAAGATGCGGTCTCCTTTATAAAAAAAGAGATAAATTCAAGATGGTAACAACCAAAGGAGTAGGATGGGTTCCGGAGAAAGAAGCGTTACGTCAGTTTCGTGCAAACGAGGAAGCGCAGAACCTTGTTATTTCAAAGTTGAAGGAACGAAACGCTATGCCGAACCTTCCTGACATTGGTGCGATTTACGATCGTCACGCAAAACGTAATCGAGATTTCAGTACGGTAGTAGAGCTACTTCCTGATAAGACAGATTTTCAGCATAAACTAGGAAAAGAAGAATCTGACGTTTTTCTCTTCAAGTGTCGAACACTGTATAATGTAAGAGAAAAAATGAATGGAAGAACAAGTTATGATCTTGAACACTGTACGTTAATTATAAATAACGGCGAGTTACATATTGTGATTTAAAAAAGGGAGCTTAGATTGATGATATCACATCGATCTAGGCTTCTTTTTTTATTTGGCATTGTCATTAGACATAGTATCAATGATTGATTGAAAAAAAGGAGGACAACACAAAAAATGTCTATATTAAGATATCCGAAAGAATGCTGTGCATGCACGGAAAAACAGACATTTTATATTACAAATGAGCTCACACCTGCATTGTCATCGAAATGTAAAGGCGGCGCAAATGATAAGGCACCGTTGATGATATACGATAGCTTCGCGAGGTTTGATTTCTGTATCATTAATACAGAAAAAAAAGCTGCATCCGCAACAATTCCTGTAAGTGACATGGTAAACATCATCGAGCAATCGAAGATACTTTACCATGAAAATGTGCTATATAAGCTGAAGCAGTCATCATCAACATCGTCCGGTGATAATCATGCATCTGCAGCGCACACAGTCAAAATCAGCATGGGCGCTCTCAAAGGTAAAACGCCGGCTCAGGTACTGCTGGAAAATGCCGCAAATAAAGCTATGCTTGAGAATCAGATACTTTTTCTGGAAAAGCAGACCAATTCCGCTTATGCGGAAGCTAACAAGCGACAGATAACTGCCATTCGAGAAGCATTAACTTTGTTCGAATCTGGAAAATTGACTGCAGAAACACAAGGTGGATCTGTGATGCCGGTATATATGATTTATGAATCCCCGGTAAAAGTTAACTGCTATGAAAGCGGTAAAAGATCAGACGGAAAGCATATGTGTCGAAAAGTAAAGATCACCTATCAAATTGGAGAAGCCAGGCCGGTAGTAGTTAATATTGAAAACTTCTATGCGAACATGACTACCAACGAGAAAGGTCTTCATCAGTATGTACCCGATACTATTGATAGTAAGATTAATAACACAGTGAGGCTGACGGCTGAGTGGTGGAACTCAAATATGTATATATGTCAGTCAAACATGAGGATGTTTGAAAATATCTATGCTTCGACACAGTATAAAGATGCTTGTAATTGTGCAGCTGATAATCGTCGAGAAGCAAAAGAAAAAATGGCAGTGTAAACTATAAAAGAAAGAATCAGTGGTGAAAACTACTGATTTTTTCTTTTTTTTATGAAAGTATGCGGATGCGTTCGGACATAGGTAATAAGGAATACATACAAAAAAGGAAAGGATCAATAATGGAAGAAAACAGCAAAGATAAAAGAAATAGTGATTTGAAGGAACGATTGTCCTCCTTCGGATATATAAAAAGAAACTACACAGTACTTGCACCGTTTAAAAGCAAGGTGCTTGGACTTAGTGCTATGGCAGTATACTTACTGGTTCTTCTCGTGATTGGCAGTACATCTGTTCCGAGATCTGTTTTTTACGTGATGACAGCTCCGGTTTTGATTGCTCTTCTGGTTGTCTACTTTAGGTATAAGAAAAGATAATCGATCAACTAAATTATCGGGCAAAACAGGAAGTATCGGGCAAAACGTATGAAAGAACAAAACAAAAATAGCAAAAGATCTTCGACAGGAAACACAAAAAAGAGTACGCAAAAAACGACTCTACTTAAGGAAATGATGAGGGTGATGCTAAAAGCCATAATCATCGTTGGCGTTGCGTATTTTATGTTTACAAAAATCTATGTATTCCATAAATCAAGTGGCATGATGGCACCGAGCATCAAGGCCGGAGACATCGTCATGGGCTTTACGCTGGACAAAAAGGTGAAGGCCAGAGATGTAGTCACATATGTTAATGATGAAGGTGAGAATGAGTATCGAGTGATTGCCGTTGAAGGAGACGAGATCGATATTCGAGACAACACTCTTTATATCAATGGTCATGCACAGGCAGAAGAATATGTATATAACCAGGAAACGTCCGCATGGTCAGACGGGGTAAGATTTCCACTAACGGTTGGAAAAGACGAGGTATTCCTTCTCGCAGATAAGAGGGAAGGAGCCATGGATAGTCGCGTATTCGGATGTGTGAAAATTGATGACCTCAAGGCCAAAGTAGTCACCATTGTCCGTAAGGATATTATCTAGTTAATCAGCGTATGATTTCACAATCATGCGATGACATATAAAAAAGCTATCAAATGTAAAGGAGAAACATTAATGAAACGCAAACTTGTGAAAATGCTCATGGGTATCATGACTGTATCAGCAATCGGAGGAAGCAGCGTTGTTCCGGTATTTGCAAATGATGCGATTGACTCAAGCGCAGCAGATGACAGCATTACCATCCACAACTTTATTACTGCAGATCCGGATGCAGTTATTCCGGCACATACATTCAGTTATTCTGTAGAGAAGGTTGGAATCGGTGATGATAATCATGCGTCTGTACTTGCAGACATGCCTGATCTGACTATTGGTGATATCACAACCAGCGGAACACAGCAGACAACAGAGACCGGCGTGGCATATGCAAACAAGAAAGTAAAAAATACCGTTGATGCAGACGGATTAACCACTATGCATCTTGGTTATGGATCCGGAGCAACAGCAGATACAGCGGATACAGACGGCGTGAACTGGCCGTACGCAGGCTTTTATCACTACTTCGTGACTGAGGCAACTCCGGCAGTATCCGATTGGGAGATGAACTGTGATAAAGAAGGGTATCAGGTAGATATCCTTGTAGCGAATGAAGGCGGCACACTGGTAACAAAATCTACGACTGTCAGAAAAGCTACCAAAACAAATGGAAAGGTAGTTGTCGGAGATAAGGTAAACGCAGGCGACGAGGATACTGATGGTGATGGCGATCCGGATACAACAAACGCACATGCTATGGCGTTTAGAAATAAGTATGATCCTACGGTTCAGCTTTCCGTAAAGAAGACAATCACAGGTAATGCTGCAGATATGACAAAAACATTCAAGCTTACACTGAGCGATCTTGTTCTTCCGGAGGAGCAGGCGAGTGGAGCTGCAACAGAATTTCATGCAACATCAACTACAGGAACACATCAGTATAAGGGGCAGACAGTTACAAACCCGACAACCGTAAAGCCCGGTGTAGATGCGGTATTCTACCTTGGTGAGAAGGAAACCTTCGATATCGCAGATCTTCCGGTAGGAACAACATACAAGGTTACTGAAGAGGGCGAGAAGAACTACACAACAACATACACAGTAACAGAGGCTGGCGTTGACAATACTACTCAGACAGGACAGGAAGCAACCGGAACAGTAAAAGCCACAGCTGATGCGAAGGATACAGAGAATGCCGTGTCCTATAATGATGACTATGAGGTACCGACACCTACAGGATTTGTAGTGAACAACTTCCCGGCTGTTGCAGGAATCGCAATGACAGTACTTGGCGGAACGGGTATGGCAATCAGCCGGAACAGAAAACGCAAGGATGAAGAGTAAATAATTCTCCTCTATATAATTTCATTTAAAACAGAAGGTTAGAAATGGAACAGAACATAGTTTATGAGATAGGGGCGTCCTTCGTAAAAGCGGTAGATATCCTTTTGAATATTGTAAGTACATTACTAATTTTATGCGTGTTTGGATATTCATTGTTTTGCCTGATTGATAACAACATGACATATCAGAAAGCAAGTAGCCACAATTATCAAACGTATAAGCCACTAAATAGCGAATCACTATCCTTTATAGACTATGCAAAAGGTAATGGGGATATAGCAGGATGGTTAACGCTAGATAATACAGGGGTGGACTATCCGCTTGTCCATGGAAATGATCAGTTTTACCTGGACCATGATGCAAGCAGGAACACTGCATTGACCGGCTCTCTATTTCTCACACGTCACAACAATCCGGATTTTTCCGATTTCAACAGCATCATATATGGGCACCATATGGAAAAAGGCCAAATGTTCGGGGATCTGGACAAGTATCTTGAAAAAGATTTCTTCGAGAATAATAAGAGTGGAAAAATCTTTTATGATTCAGAGCGAAAGAATGATGAGAACTATAATGAAAACGGAGCATGGGCGTGGCATGAACTGGAAATTGTTGCGGTCGCAGAATGTAAAGCTGATGATAAAGCTTGGTACACACCTGGACTAACGAGTGATGAGGCGAAGGTGGATTATCTGGATCTGATCAGATCCAAATCCAAATTCGTAAGACAAGATGCGTTAGAAATGGGTGCAAGATATCTTGAGATGTCTACGTGTAAAGCGGATGAGACAAACGGTCGGACGGTCGTTATAGCTAAGATATTAGATTAGGAGAGATAAATATGTTTAAAAAGGCTTTAGTAGGGCTTATCGGAATGGTAATGGTTGCTATTACAACACCGGGAGTAGCAATGGCAGATCCGCTGGCAACACATACGCTGCCAGATGTCTTTGTTACAGATACAGGAGATATTCCTGAAGGAACAAAGCACACAATTACCGTAAGTGCGGATGAGGATGTGCCGCTTCCGAAAGAAACAAGCATTAGCGTGGATCCGAACAGCAAAGGTACGTTTGGAAATATCGAGTACGATATCCCGGGCGAATATCAGTATCATATCACTGATATTGAAGGCAGCAAGGACTATGAAGTAACAGTGACTGTAACAAATGGAGAAGATGGATATAGCTCTGTTCAGGTTGCAAAGCTGAACAATGATAAAGTCGCAAAAATCGCATTTGATTACAGTTTCCCGGAAAAAGAAGTTACTGTACCCAAAACTGGAACGGATACTGTCACAATCGACGCACCTGCAGAAACGAACTCGAATGCAATCAGAATTCCTCACACCGGAGATGATATTGCATTCGTTGCAACGATCGGTATTGGAGCAGTAGTTGTGCTTCTGGCCGGAGCTAGTTTTGTTGTGCTTGGGAAAAAGAAAAAAGTTGTAAAAAAATAAAAATCTTTAAAATTGCCAACTGGCAATGACTAAAGACTGCGCTTATTAGCAAAAAAACACCATGTTTAGGATAACACCTGAGTATGGTGTTTTTTATTGTTTTATTGATTCCGACATAGTATATGTGTACATCAAAATTGAAAAAATGGAGGAGAACAATGAAAAGAACAAACAAAAATCAAGTACACGTTCTTTCAATTTATGGCCGCAATTCGCCAGTGACATATAGGATATAACTGTCGTCAATATATCGCAGATTGTAATGAATGTAGCAAGGTGATAATATTTAATTAGAATGTCATATATGAACAAGAAAGAAATAAAGGACAAAGTTAAGCGTCAAATAGAAAAAACGATTGCTGATTTAACTCTATTTGATGACGAATTCATGAGTAAAGTCTTCGACGGAAATATCGAAGCCGCAGAGCTGATATTAAAAATCGTTCTGCAGAGAAACGATATTAAAGTAAAACAAGTAAGAGGACAGGTAGAGCTCAAGAGTGCATATCATAAAGGAAGAGACATTAGGCTGGATATAGAAGTTGTCGATGACAAAGGCACTAAGTTTGATGTAGAAATACAGAGAGATCCTCGTGGTTCAAATGAAAAACGAGGCAGATACATTCTTGGAATGATGGATGTCAGGAGCTTAAAAGAAACTCAACCGTTCAAAGCGCTTAAGGAAACATATATTATTTTCATTTGTCAGCATGATAAATTTGGTGCTGGCAAGCCAATTTACCATGTGGACAAGACCATTAAAGAAACCGGTGTTCCATATGAAGATGGCGCTCATGTTATCTACGTAAATGGCAATTATCGTGGAGACGATGACTTCGGTAAATTGGCACATGATTTTAATTGTAAGAATGCAGATGATATGTATTTTAAACCGTTCGCCGATGGCGTAAGGCATTTTAAGGAGACTAAGGAAGGGCGTGAAGTTATGAGTGAAGCAATGGAAAAATTACGGAAAATATGGGATAAGGAAAGTGAGAAAAAGACTCTTATTTCTTGCATAAAAAATCTTATGGAAACGCAAGGCTGGAGTGCTGAAATTGCGATGAATGAACTTAAGATCAAGGACAAGGATCGCGCAATCATAGCAAAAATGCTTCAAAAGAAATAGAGTAAAAACGTAATATAAACATAGAGCAGTAAATCAATATGGTTTGCTGCTTTTTGTTATGGTTAAAAGTAAAGATGTCACCATACTCAGGGACTATCCTAAGTAAGGTGACATCTTTTTAGTTAATTACTGGAAGGGAAGTTCCTCGTCAATTCCATCAGGAATGGACATGAAATCACTTCCGTTTGATTCCATGGGAGCTGGAGCTGGCTGAGTTGGCGCCTGAGCTGTTGTCGGAGCAGCGCCCTGAGAAGCTTTGCTCTCTGCAAATTCCTGTCCTTCAACAACAACGTTTGTGGTGTAAACAGTGGATCCATCCTGCTTGGTATAACGACCAGTCTGAATTCTACCTTCGATGACCATCTTGGTTCCCTGGCGAAGATATTTTTCTGCGAACTCAGCGGATTTGCCGAAAGCAACACAGTTAATAAAGTCAGCTGTTGTTTCAGCGTCCCTTCTACCACGTCGATCAACTGCCAGCGTGTATCTGGCAACTGCCTGTGCATTATCTCCAGTTGTCCATCGAACCTCCGGGTCCCGGGTTAAACGTCCCATAAGAATTACTTTATTCATTTCATTTCTCCTTTTTTCTGAAATATTCATACATACTATGTTTGATAGCCATTACAAATAATAAAAGCATTTCTCAAAAACACATTTTCTTTTTGTGGAGCAAATGAGACATAGCATGTGTGAATACTTTTGAGAGGATGTAAAACATGTCTAAAAACTATTGTTGTATGACATTTAGCAAAATAAAAACAACGAAGCAGATGATATCAAGCTATAAGCATAACATGCGGATTTTCGATGTGGCAAACGCAGATCCAGCGCGCAAGCATCTTAATCATGAGATAATCGGGAGCCAGGGTGATTATGTCCAGATATACGAAGATACATTGGCTGAGTTACATATGCATGGTGGGCAAAAGAAAGCCGTTCGGAGCGATGCAATTAAAGAGCTGGAAATACTCCTGACATATACGAGAGATGCAAATTCGTCTATAAATCAAAAGGACTGGGAGAAAGCAAACCTTGAGTGGCTGAATGAAACGTTTAACCCGCCGGGAAGAATGGCCACATGCAAAGATCCAGTTACTGGTGAAGAGCATTCATTTCAAACAAATAACGTCCAAGCAGTCATTACACATAACGATGAGTCCAATCCACATATCCATGCGATTGTTGTTCCAGTAAATGCGAAAGGCAACATATCTGCGTCTGACTATATAAACGGGCGAGATAAGCTGATACACATGCAGACCTCGTATGCAGAAAAAATGAAGCAGTTTGGCCTGGAGAGAGGAGAAACCGGGTCCTTATTGACGCACCAGCAGATATCGAGATACCATAATGAGATCAAGAATGTTGTGGAAGCAAAGATGCCGGATCCAGAACTGGATGAGTCGATCGACGAGTATCGGTATAGATGTGATGATGTATTGATAAACGTACTGGCAAACAAGAAAAAGGATATGGATCAGGCGATGCAACGTCTTAATCAAGAGCACGCACGTGCGATTAAAGCGGAAGGTCTCTTGGAAAAGGTAACTCTTGAGTACGAAACAAGGCTTAGAGAGATGAACGAATCCATGCAAAAGATGCAAACATCACATGAACAAGAATTACAGGAAGCCATAACAAAATCGTCTGAGCGTGAATCTAAAATCACCCATCAGCTTAATAAGCTTGCAAGAGCAACCGGGTACGATGAGGTTAATGAATCTATGTTGCGTGAAGTAAGACACGGATACAATAAAGCCAAGCATCTTGAGTCGGCAATTCAAAACACTGAAGACCGGGATAACGCAGATTTCGTTCAGGACATGATTGATCATTTGTTATCTGAAGAGAAAGTAAGGAGGAGGAAGGAAAAAGAACTGCAGCAAACAAAAGAAGGCTGCGAGCATCAAAACAGTTAAATATATGTAGTTTCATGGAAAATGGAGCCGTTGCTTAGGTGATCACATCTACAGCGATAGCTCCATTTTTTCGCATAGCGGAAAAATTGTGTTTTTTTGAAAATCTGCGTTTTTAAATCAGACATATCAGTGATGTAAATCAATGAAAAATACGTAGAAAATGCGTCAGTAAGTAAACATCTGAACGATGCAAAATCAGCACAGGAGAATATATCTATGGGATTCAAACCAAACAAAACGCTGTCCAAATTAGCAGTCTTTACCATGTTCTGTCTTATTTCGATATCAGGACTTACCGCATGTGGTACCACTACAGAAGTAGCAATGCAGAATACTGCTAGTGAGGGTGAAACGGCAAAGCCTATTGAAGTAGATAATATGGAAGATTTAGAGTCCGGAAAATTTTATATTCAGCATAAAGGCAAGTACTATCAGTTATACAGAGATCATGAAGGGGCCGATGGGAACACACTCTGGTACAACGAGGACTGGAAAGAAGTTCCTACGATGTATGAAGGAGATCAGCTGATCTATTACTCTGACGAACATTTTGATGAGAAATTTACCTTTAATCGCTATCTGTACCAGGGATACACACTGGGGATTTGCAACCTGACGGAAACAGATTCCGGTCGATTCGGGTACACAGGTGACCACGACAATACCGATATCAACATGGCATCCGATGCAAAAAAACTGTACAAGGTAGGAGACACGTTTGCAATCATCGATAAAATCGGTGGAGCTCCTCTCCGAAAAGGAAATATTGATACAGGTGGGATTATCAAGGGGCTGAAGAAAAACAAGATTTACAATACCCAGGTTTATGTTGGAACCAATATGTTTACATTTCAGCTGGAGGCTGATTCTATCGCACTGATTTTATCGCAGAGTGAAGACATTACTGACTTCACATTTCTGGAGAACCGGATCCTTCAGCTTAACATTCCTTATAAGTATAAAACGGGATATTACGACATCAACGGAATGGGGCTTTTTAGATACGTAAAAGGTAAAACATACAACGAAAAAACGAACTTCAATGAACCGAACATCGCTGCAGAAGAAACACTTTCAGATAGCACGGATAATCAGCCCAAAGAGCTGGCTGTGTCGGATCTTGGTGAAAATCCGGAATATGTAGAAGTCGTTAATATCGAGAAAGCGAAAAAAATCACAATAACCGTAAACTACAATGTATCCGGCAACAATTCGCCTACGCCGACCGCAAAACTTGTAGGAAACAATGCGGTTTACACTCTATCTGAAACAGCCGGGAATACACTGACCGGTACGTTCACAGTACCGAAAGGAAGTTATAAGCTGGTCATCAAAGATCTGCGTGGAAATGATTACACCTACAAGATTAAGTAATGATGATGTCGATAGCTGAATTTTACAGGTTTAAGCACAGCTTGATCTGCACAGACAGAAAGGACTTTATTTATGAGTAAAGCAAAAGTGGCTGAGATTACAGGACGGCCAGGATTAATAATGGCGGAATCAAAATACAGAAAGTTCGCCAAAAATGAAATCATTCCCGTGGCCAAGAACACATCATTTTTGGAAGTTGCTGAAAAGATTATGCCGGATCGTGACGGACAGTGGGCGAACCATCTGTTTATTTTTGAGTCGCGCCACACGACAACCATCGGTTCTGAGATGCTTGCAAAAAAAACATTGGACTTCCTGAATTCGCTTACTGATGAATATCCCATGGATATTCTCTCAATCTCTTCAGGTATGGATGAGGATAAATTAGTTGTTGTTGGACTCATCCGTTTGTATTGCAAGCAGCCGCCTCGATTCTCTGCGCTGGCAAGCTTTCTTGGAGAAAAAAAGCCGGAAAAGAAAATGGTCGTCAAGTCAAATGGCAACAAGCTTGTCATTCCGGGGGAGGCATATCTTAAGTATACTGAGGCTGACATTGCGGATCATGAAAAAAGCGTTGATCTTATGGATCAGGCATTGAAGGATGCAACTGATGAAATGCCGTTTCTCAATCGTATTGATGCGTACATTCCTCGGGATCTACCAACAATTGATCCATCTGTGCCGCTCGAATATGATCTGTTGACAAAGGATATGCAGATCTCGACTATTCTTTGCTATGAGGACTTCATTAAAATCTTTACAGAATGCATGCGATACATCAACGGAGTAGAGCGTGATTCATATTATGCGACAGTACTCGGAAAAACCAAGAAAGATGACTTTTGGTCCGTGGTCAAAGCATATATTCACAGGAATTTTATAGACACCAAACGGATGGAGATCGAAGATGTGCCGATGCTGATAAAAAAGTTAAACCGGGCATTGTTTGATCTATATATTGTCCAGGATCTGATTGATGATCCAGATATTACCGATGTAAAGATTACGGATCCATACAGCATTCGTGTGAGGGTTAAGGGGAAGGCATATCTCTCAAACGTCACATTTATCGATGATGCCGATTACAATCGTTTCATTAAAAGTATTGCTGTCAAGAATGGTGTTGATCTGTCAGTGCCAAGCCAGACATTTACGGATGCTCATGACAAGAATTACATTCTTCGATTTTCAATTACGAGCCCATACATTACGGCGTCCGGTTATCCGATTATTCACATTCGTAAAGTTTCAAGAAAAAAACTGATGGCTCCGGATCTTATCAGACTCGGTATGTTTGATGAAAAGGTGAGAGATTATCTGATCGATGCAGCAAGAACATCCCGTGGAATCTGTTTTGCCGGACCTCCAGGATCAGGAAAAACGGTATGCCTGAACTGGTTTCTGGATCAATATGAAGATTCTGCAGAGGTTCTTGTTATTCAGGAGAATGACGAGCTCTTCAGTAAACGGAAGGGGATCATGTTCGAGCACGTTGTTAATAATCCTCAAAGAGGAGAGCAGGCTTGCTCACTGGAAGATCTTGGGAAAATGGCGCTTGTTGCAGGTGCCAATGTGTTTGTCATTGGAGAGGCGAAGGGCGGAGAAATCTGCAGCGCCATTACGCTTTCAAATAGTGGATGTCGCACAGCTATTACGATCCACAGTCCGTCTGCAACGGAAACCATTGATAAAATGGCGGATCTTGCAATGCGTGGATACGCAAACTCTTATGATCAGGCCAAGCGAATGATCAAGTCATTCCAGACCATTGTCTATATGCAGGATTTCAAGGTGCAGGAAATCACGGAAATCATCGACTATGACACGTATAAAAAAGATATGGTCTATCGACCAATATATAAACGCTCCGCAGACAAAGCGAGATAGGAAAGAATATGTATTACGTATGTAGCGATCTGCATGGCCAGTATAAGAAATATAAAGAGCTATTAAAGAAAATCAATTTCAAAGACAACGATGAAATGTATATCATCGGAGATGTAGTCGATAGAGGACCGGAACCTCTTCCGCTACTCCTGGATATTCTATCCAGACCGAACGTTCATATGCTGATTGGCAATCATGAAGCTATGATGCTCAAGGCCTATGAAAACAAATCAAACTTCACTCACTGGTACATAAATGGTGGAGAAGTGACGCACAAGCAATTCCAACTTCTTCCACAACAATCAAAAGAGTTCCTTTTAGACAAGATCAGGAATCTACCACTTGTCATCCCAAATCTTACAGTAGGGGATAAAAAGTATTACCTGGCACACGCCTGTCACACGCTGTACTATATACAGCAGCCACTGCTCTACAAGGATTCCGGGGAACATAATGCCAAACATGTACTATGGAACCGCATGTACCAAAACCCGGATACAGATATAATCGAGAAATTGTTTGGTTGGTATTACGATTTATATCCGAATACAACATTTCTGATCGGGCACACACCGGTAATGATATGCAACTATGGTCGTATTGAAGACGATCGAGGGTATATATCTTCATGTATGAACGGAAGAGTGATAAATCTTGATTGTGGATGCTCATCGAAAAAGGCAGCAACGCTAGGCTGTCTCAGATTGGATGACGACAAGGAATTTTATATTAAGTAGTAAGTAAAATATTGAAAGCCCCTGAGACTGCCATCTCAGGGGCTTTCGCCATGGTAAACTTACAAATTCCTTGTAAACATCAGTGTATCATAATTTTAACGCCATAGAAAGATTTTGACGTACTTCCCACGGTTAAAATCGTGGGCTTTTTCGCTTACAATATTTGTTAGTCATAATCTGTATATGACTTACTTCTTTTGCATCTCTCTTTTCTTTTCTCTTTTTCTTTTCTCTTCTTTTACAAAAAGATATATGCAAGAGGAATAAGTAACATGTAAGCACTCCGTGCTTTACATTTGCAGGTATAACCATAGAACAAATGAAGGAAAACAACGGGAAGTACGCGTTAAATATTAATATCCGTACAGACTATGTAAAAGATATAAAGAAAACAAGGAATAACAGACAATATAGGCTAAAAACAACGAAGTATTGGATATGAGCAGCGCAAAAAAATACAAGAATGGAACCAAATAATAGCGGCAAAACATGAGATAAGAAGACAAAAAAGAAAGTAGATGGTACGAATCGGGGGATGGAGCTTCCGGAGAGGGCCAAAACGGTACCATGTAAGATGGTACGAATCGGGGGATGGAGCTTCCGGAGAGGGCCAAAACGGTACCATGTAAGATGGTACGGAACAGTATTGACATACATTGCAATGTTTTTTAAGATGAGAAAGAAGAAATGGGTTTTTACCGCATGCGTCAGGATTGGCAGCTAAGCGGGCTGCTCGTTTCTTTTTTACATTTACAACTATATAAGAGGAATAAAGATATGAAGTGGGGCGATTACGAACAACTGGAGTTGGTCGATTACCTGAAAGAAAACTTCGGGGATGAGAACGGCAAGCCAGTAAAGAAGACCACAAAAAAGAAAAATAAGAAAAAGAAAACGATAGAAGATCATGTGCAAACGAAAACGATAGAATTCTATGACACGACCTGTGAGAAGCTGTTTAACATCATCAAGCTGACATCAGAGGATGTGGGGTTCTCTTGGCCAACTGATATGCTGTATGGAACAATACTGCAGATCCTAATAGACGCGCGAGATGAAGAAACAGTAGAAGGACTTAAAAACAGCATTTACCGGATCCGGTATCCGGAGGAGCTCTGGATAAGGATTAAAAACAACAGAAAGGAAATAGAAGAGGTTATCGAAACATATATTAGAGACCAGAAAGAAGATCTGTGACGAGAAGGGGGTGGTCTGGGAAGTGGTTAAAATCGAGACGCACTATATCATAGACTACGAGAATGTCGGAGCAAAAGGGCTCAAAGGATGCAATGATCTGGAAAAAAGAGATCACATCGATATTGTCTTTACATCAAATGCTTCAAATCTGGACATGAGAGCGATAGCGGATCATGGGAAAGCAAAGCTTAACTTCATGGAGGTTCCACCGGGGAAGCAATCTGCGGATGCGCATATAAACACCTTTATCGGATATTATGTATGTCGGAAATGCAACGTTGTCGTTGTCAGCAAGGACCATGGATACGACAATGTAATCGAATTCTGGAAAAAGAAAACCGGCTTAAAAATTAAACGAAAAGAGCAGATCAAAGGTGGAGCCAAAGATAGCAACAAAGTAGCCATCAAAGCGGAACTCACACCGGACAAAAAAGCTACTTCAACAGCAAAACAGCAGGTGCCTGCGAAAAAATAAGAAAAAGAAGAAAACAAACAATATAGCATGCACGGAAACAAATAATGCAATAATAAAGACATTGGCAAAATCGGATATTCAGATTGAAGGAAAATTGATTGGCAAAATTGCATCTATAGCCATGAAAAATTTAAAGAAAGGCGATGGGAAAAAAGACACGGAAGAAACAGTAGTTAACATGTTTGGAAAAGAAAAAGGGTGTTCGATATTCAAAATAATAGAGCAATATTTATAAGAAAGCCCAGGAGATAGATGTCTCCTGGGCGTTTTGCAATATGTATGTTTAAGAATTCTCCCAAAGAAGATTGATTAACTTAAAGCGGCGGCTAACATTATTATGTGTTCGGAGCAAATTACTAAACTCATCCGAAAGGGAATGCGTGTCGTGATTTAGGGCTTTTCTAATTTCATCCATTGTAAGGCTGTTAGCCGGACATTCTAAATATTTTTCGCTTTTAAGAAAAATATCGAGTTCATGGCTTTCGGCAGTACGAAAATCCTTCATGAAGCGCTTTTGTAATCGTCTAACAACGCGTCTGTCAACAAGTGCACCGCACTGTCTGAGCCCTTCGTCTAGGAATATACGCGACAAAAGCAATATCAAAGGCCAAAAAACAAAACGGATAATTAGAGTTGCAAAAAAACCAACACCGAAAAGTATGACTGAAAAAATTATAGCAATCAGCAAACGATATAACAAATGATCCAAAAAAGTATTAATCGGAAAGCCATCAATGGATGGAAAATATTCACTTGCAAATGCGAATAGCTTCAGTAGCAGAGACGTAACTATTGGATCATGTGGACTGATGACATACGCATCCAAAACAACAAAGCTGCAAAAGATGAAGAAGATAACTGACAAGATCTTTATCCAATTATGGATATATTTAAATGGAAGACTGGTCATAAAGCCAATCGGTTTTGTTATTTTTAGAAAGGCATACAGCCTCTCGTAATCCTTCGCTTCCGGTTTCAATATGTCAATGTAATCTAGGCTGCTTCGTCTGTATTTCTTTTTCATAAATAAAATCCTTTCGGTTGTTGTAGGCGGAAACCCACTTGCTTTAGCAGGTGGGAGGAGCCTTGTTAATTGTCGGCCTGAACGTATGTGCTATAATATACTCAGCAACAAGTTCCAAGAGAAAACCGTTAAGTGTGTTGCTCACTAAAGGCACTCTTTTGTACATTGGCAAGTATATATGAGGTTGTAGCACATAAGTCTTGGTGTTACGTAAAATATA
>JAIKXQ010000037.1 GCA_024684035.1 Eubacterium sp.
AATTGATAAACGAAAATAAGGCGTATATACGCGCAAGGGGGTAAAGGAGAAGATATGAAACGGAAAGCAGTAGTAGCATTAATTCTCGCACTTACTGTTTCGACGATGGTTCCGTCGACAATGGTATTTGCTGATCAGGACGTTAAGGCGCAGAGCGCAGCAGACGAGGAAGTTGTAGGAGCGTCAAAAGAGGTTTCCGGCGATATCGCCAATGTGGCAAACCAGGCAGGAGAGTATGTGCTCTCCGGAGATGCAATGCTTCAGTGGTCTGACTGTGGAGCATGGTACGCAAGCGTGACCATCGATCTGAATGGACACACACTTGATCTGAAAGGACATGGTCTGGTAGCTCATGACAATGGAACCTATACCATCAAGGATTCCAAGGGTACCGGTAAGGTAGTTGGCGCCAAGGGAATTGGAACAGAGGGAAGCGGAAAGATCGTCCTTCTGGGCGGAACTTATGATGCGGATATCACAAAATACGCTTCCAACGCAACAAAGAGCGGAAGTAACTGGGTAGTTGGTGGCACTGTAGCAGATCCGACAGAGGCACCTCAGCCGACCGACGGACCGGTCAGCGACGCTGTGGCAAAGATCGGAAGCAAACAGTATGATTCTCTTCAGGATGCTGTGGACAGCGCTTCTAACAAGGCAACAATTACTCTGCTGAAACAGGCGGATGTTACAGACGGACTTGAGATTCCGGCAGGCAAGACGGTAACGATCGATCTTGCAGATGTTGACTATTACGAGGATGACGAGGAGTCTGCTGCAATCGTGGCAGGTGACAGTCAGATCGACGTTTACGGAAATCTTACAATTAAGGATTCTGATGGTTATGTCAGCCTGATCTCCGGAACAGGTTCTGAGGTAATCAGTGTACATGACAATGGTAAAGTTACCGTAGAGAGCGCATTCATCACAGCTCAGGATGACGCTACAACAGCTGTTGCTCTTGAAGGAAAGGGCGCGCTTGTTGTAGATGCTGCATCTACCAATGATGCGGTTCTTCAGTCTGTAGGCGCTTCTACTGTTAAAGCAAAGGACAATTCCACTGTGACTCTCGAGGAGGGGGCAATCTGGAATGCAGGCAATGGCGCAGCCATTGAAGCTTCTACAAAGGGAAACGTTACAGTGAACGGCGGTTTCCTGCGCTCCGGTGGACTTGACGGTGCTAAGGGAAGCAATGTTGTAAAACTCAGCGGAACAAAGCTCACAGTTACAGATGGTAGATTCCGCACAGATTCCGGAAAGAACTTCACAAAGAGCAACAGCGCTTCCGTAGAAGTTAGTGGTGGATATTTCAAACAGCAGCTGGATGAGGCAGATGTCGCAGATGGACTTCAGCCTGTAAAAGTAACCAGCGGCGAGTATGCGGGTTACTGGACAGTAGAAGAGGGTCAGGCTGCACCTACACCGACGAAGAAACCTTCCAACCTTCAGAGTAAGATCATGGGTCTGAACCTTGAGCTCAAGGGACAGATCGGCGGATCTGTTCTTGTAAGAGTTCCGTCTGAGGCTGCTGATGGCTATGCTGTTCTTACCATGAACGGAGAGGAGACAAAGGTTAACTTCTCTGATCTTGATGGTGAGGATTACAACGGTGACCTGCTCTTCCAGGTGAGCAAGTTTGTAAAAGCAAAAGAGACTTCGGATACTATTAATCTTAAGATCTACACTGCGGACGGAGCTGAGATTCCGGTATACTACGGAAAGACAAAACACGCAGATGGATATGAGTTCACGATCAAGTCCATCGCTGAGAGCTACCAGAGCGGAAGCGTATATGACAAGACAACAAAAGCACTTGCAAAGGCAATCCAGAACTATGGCGCTTATGCTCAGAAACTTATGAAATATAAGACAGGAAGCGCGTCCGTGACAGATAATCTCTCCGGCATCTCTGCTTCTGATCTCAAGGCATATGCAAGCAGCAAGAGCGGAAGTGTAAGTGGTGTTAAGTACCTCGGTGCTTCCCTGTCTCTGCAGGCAGATACCGTTCTGAACGTATACTTCAACTTCAGCAAGGCTTCTTCCAACTACACCGTAAAACTCAACGGCAAGAAGGTAAATCTTGTGGATGATGGCGTGGAGATTTCCGGTATCAAGGCTTCTGAGCTTGACAAGGTAAATACAATCACTGTATCTGATGGAAGCAATACAATGACTGTAAAGGTAAGCGCACTTTCCTGGGCTTATTCTACAGTAAGCAACAGTGCAAGCTCTGCAAGCACAGTGGATATGGCCAAGATGGTATACAGATACAACCAGGCTGCAAAGGACTACTTTGACGCACACTGATTTGCAATAAAATAGTTTAACAGAATAATTTTGAGCGCATCCCATAAGGGGGTGCGCTCTTTGTAGTTATACAAAATTATTATTTTGTGTGACCGTTTTCTAACTTCCCTGTGATAATCTTACCATGTCGAAGGGCGAAAGCACTTTCGATATTGGTAATGATAGACAAAAACATCGTTCTGGAAAGCGTTGCGTATGCCGACTTTCCTTGCATTCGGTGTTTCATATGGGAGGTTTAGTAAATGAAGTTAAAAGAAGGATTTGTCACACAGGAGATCGGCGGACGTCAGGTCATGGTTGCTGTTAACAGAGAGACGTTCAACGGTATGGTGAGAAGCAATGAGACGGCAGGATACATCGTTTCACTTCTCAAGAACGATACAACGAAGGAAGAGATCGTGAAGAGCATGTTAAAGGAATTTGACGCTTCGGAAGAGCAGGTATCAAAAGATGTTGATATGGTAATCACAAAACTTCGTGAAATTGGTGCAATTCTGGACTAAAGAATTTGTTAAAAAGGCCAAAGAAAAAATGCACATATTGTGTTGACAATATTGGGTTCTAGATATACAATAGTAACTGTCATCGGGAACAAATCAGATAAATTTGAGAAGATTCTTTATAATTAGTAATATCTGAAAAGTTGGAAAAATTTCATCAACTCTCAAAGCGAGAAGAGATCGAAAGGTTGACACAGGGGTGTTGATTAACAAACTTTGTTTGTTTAATCATAAAATCTATGAGGAGGTAAAACACTATGAGAAAGTACGCTGAGGCTACAATGGATGTTGTTCTCTTCGAGGGTGCAGCAGCTGAGATCATTACAAATTCTGGCTGCCTGCCGCTTGATTGCCGTGGAGAGGATCAGACACCGATCATCACATCTGAATAATCTTTAGATGAATGTGAGGGGGAAAGCGGAAATTTAAAATTTCTGCTTTCCTTTTTTAGTTGATTAATAAGGTGGAAAAGATGATTATTGAATTGGCCAATATTACGTTCAATCTGCCGGATGTTGACAGGTTTGTTGTCAGGGGAAAGTACGGCGATTATATACGTGAGGGTGTAGAAACAGATGTGGATATTAAAGTGACATCTGATGAAATAGATAGAGCAAGAATTGAGGCTGAAAGTAATGACAAAGAAGTGTGCATCGAAACAGCTGCGATAAGAAAGATTTACGAGACACTGCTGGATTTCGATGCTTTTGTTATGCATGCGGCCAGTATTTCGGTCGACGGAAAAACCTATGCCTTTTCTGCAGCGTCCGGAACCGGGAAAAGCACGCATATGAATCTCTGGAAACAGAAATTTGAAGGTAAATACCAGGTCGTCAATGGAGATCGCACAATCTTTCGTCGCGATGGAGAGGGAAGGCTTCTGGCCTGTGGAAGTCCCTGGTGCGGAAAAGAATTGTGGGAGTCAAATGTAATGGTACCTCTGCAGGGGTTCTGCTTCATAGAGAGAGGTCCGGTTAATAAAGCCAGAAAGCTGGATGTAGAAGAGGCATATTACAAACTGATGAACGGCACGCTGATCCCGGGAAATCCTGAGAGGCTTGTGAAACTGATGGAAATGATGAGTTGGGTTTCGCAAAATGTGCCTGTTTTTGTGGCAGAAGTGAACATGGATCCGGAAGCCGCAGATGTTGTCTACGAGGCGATGAAATAGATTGCGCAGAGCGTAAGGTCGCGTCGTTGCGCGGATGAAAGAATATAGTACAAGGTGGTATTCTAAATGATAGAAAGAATGGAAAAGTCAGGGCTTTTTGACTTCTTTGCTGCGAAGCAGGCCATAAATGATAAAACAAAAAAAATAAGGGTTTCGAATTATACAGTTCCCTTTGAGTACAAGGGAAAGTTCCTTTTTAATGAGCTGACAAGACAGTTTATTGAACTTTCGGACGAGGAGTGGAAGCAGATTCCTTTCGGCAAGACCTTTGTTTATGATGAGGATAATGCGGTTTTAAAGAAGCTCTTTGAGGACTATTACTTTATTCCGGAGGATGAAGATGAGACGGAATTGT
The DNA here is from genome assembly GCA_024684035.1 of Eubacterium sp. GTDB lineage: Bacteria > Bacillota > Clostridia > Lachnospirales > Lachnospiraceae > Bilifractor. Next base: position 4,331 of record JAIKXQ010000037.1, read on the forward strand.
ATATGTCTCTGAAGACTATTTTAAAAGCGGTGATAAAGCCATACACCGGTATTAAACAATATACAATATTCCCCACATCGACCTGTAACGCAAAGTGCGTGTACTGCTTCGAGGAGAACTTCGTGGGATACACGATGACAAAGGAAGTTCAGGAACAGACAGTGAAATATATTCTGGAGACGAAGGTGCCGGATCAGCCGATTGATCTGTGCTGGTTTGGCGGTGAGCCGCTGATCGGGGCAAAGATCATTGATTATATCTGCGGCGAACTCAAAAAGAACGGCGTGGAATTCAGCTCAATAATCGTCACCAATGCCAGCCTGCTGACGGAAGATGTGGCGGATAGGATGAAGAATGACTGGAACATCCGTCAGGCGCAGATTACGCTCGATGGTACCCAGGAAGAGTATGACGCCAGAAAGTGTTATATCGATGATTCCAGATCTTTCTTCCCTCAGGCGATTGCAGCTATACACCGGGTGTCGGATCGTGGTATACCGGTATTGATTCGTCTCAATCTGGACAGAAACAATGCAGAGAATCTCAGAGAGCTGATCGATTATTTGGATGTGGAGTTCCCGAAGAAGGATAATCTGTATGTATATCCGGGACTCCTGCATCAGCTCATGAGAGAGAAGAACGCCATGAATATGTGGGGGGTACACGCCTCTCTCATGGAATACGCCAGAAGTAAAGGTTTCTGTTCGGGCTTGATGAGAAAAAGCACGTTGGATGTTGAAATGTGCAGTTATGAGGACTATGAGCATAGTTCGGTTATTGATCCCAGAGGTAAGTTGACGAAGTGTCAGCATATCGAGGATGATTCCAGATTCTATACAGATATTTTCCACTATAAGGAGATTCAGAATCCGGAGGCCTGGGCAGAGATCTCCCGTCCCAACAGGCTCCGTGACAAGTGTAAAGGCTGTTCCTACCTGCCGGCATGCACAGACTTTGACAAGTGTCCCAATGATAAGGTCAGCTGCAAAGTGATGAAGAATTCTATAGAGATGTGCTGGCTGAAATACGAGGTGGACAGGCTTCGGTCCGGAGATACATCGAAAGTCTCTGGCGTGGCCTTCTGATTGAAATAATATGAGAGTAAAATATGCGGATGTCGTCTTCGAACTCGAGTATGAGGATAGTAGCGTAGATCGACTGTTTGAGAGATATGCCACCGATGAAGATGCAGATGAAAAGATTGTGATCACAGAAGAGGATCTGACGAGAGCCTATATCAAACTGAATGATTATCAATTCAGAAAACGTCCGAAGTGGATAGTCCCGGAAGATTATCTTATATGTGATGCTGCTCATGACAGGATGTGTCCGCTGCTTCTGAAACATAATGTGTTGGTGTTTCATGGTGCGGGGGTTGCGATGGATAATCGGGGCTATGTCTTTCTTGCTCCTCATTTCACGGGAAAGACAACCCATACAAGACATTGGCGGAAGTGTTTCGGAGAACGGGTGATTCTGATTGATGAGGACAAACTCCTGATTAAAGTGTCCGAGGATGGAATCTATGTTTATGGATCTTCCTGGAGCAAGTATTCAGAGCCTGGGATACTGGGCTGTGTACCCCTTGCCGGCGTTGTTGGGCTGCGAAGAGGAGCGGATAATATCATTGAACAGATGAGTAAAGATGATGCTGTACGCCTGGTTACAAGGCACGGCTTCCGTTCGAATGATCCGATCCAGCTACTGCACGGGATCGAGCTGTTTGATCGGATAGCCCGGGAGACTCCGTTTGCGTCGCTTCAGTGCATCGATGATATCAGTGCGGCTCAGGTGGCCTATGACTATCTTAAGAATGTTTGAATGATAAAAAAGAATATTCTGTAAATTGGAGATAGAAAACGAAAACGATTGAGAAAAAGACGTATTTTCATTCATGAAAATACGTCTTTTTTTGGTTTTTATATATGGCATTTTTGATGAGAAAATGTATTATAAAAATGAAAAATACAGGATATTTCCCCTCAATACAGGCTAAAAGACTTGTATTGTTGTATTTATAGATAAAATAAGCAGATTTGGCGCATTAATAATTGAAAAATCTGCCATATGGGGCTATAATCAAATTATGAGAAATTTTGAAAAATATAAAATATTTGATACGAAAATGAACAGCGAAAGTTGGTAGTCGGGTGGCAGAATATGGATGATTTTTTTGATATGCACTGTCATATCATCCCGGATGTGGATGACGGAGCGAAGAATATAGAGATGTCCTTGAATATTCTGAAAAAAGAGTACAAGGATGGGATCAGCAATATCATTCTTACACCGCATTACAGAGTGGGAATGTTTGAGACACCGGAGCATAAGATCCGGGAGAATTATTTGAAATTGAGGGAAATAGTCAGGGATGAAATTCCGGATCTGAACCTGTACCTCGGCTGCGAGTACCATGTCAATATGGACATGGAGGAAGAGTTGAAAGAGCGGTCGCAATTGCGTCTGGCCAATACAAACTATGTGCTTCTGGAGTTTTCCGGAGCGGACAGCGCGGCCTACATAAAGGAACGGGTTTATGTGGCCTTGAGCCTTGGGTACCAGCCCATCATCGCCCATATCGAGAGGTATCCGGCGTTGGAAAAGGATTTCGATCTGATTGATTATCTACGACGGATGGGAGCTGGGATTCAGATCAACGCGGATGCAGTCCTTGGGGAGGACGGCAGGGCAGCGAAGAAGTTCTGCAGGAAACTTATCAAGGAGGATCTGGTCGACTACATTGGTAGCGATGCCCACAATATGAAGGACAGGCCTCCCAGGATGGGGGAGGCGATCCGGCTCCTCAGAAAGAAAGCCGGAGAGGGTTATGTGGATCATATCTTCCGTGATAACCCGCAGAGGATTATAGACGAAGCAGATCTGTAATCAGCAAATACTATATAGTGTCAGGAGAATTGGGGAATGGATAATAGAAAGAATGCTCAAATAGAGATTGACCTTGGCGCCATCATGCACCTTTTGTTCACGAAGCTGCCGGTCATCATCATCACCAGCGCGATCTTTTTGCTGGCGAACCTGTTGTATGTAAATGCGAAATATTCGCCGTACTATACGTCGTCGACGAAACTGTATGTCATGCCGAAGAGCAGCACCGGGAATCTGAATTCGGATCTGCAGGCCGGTGCTACACTGACGAAAGACTATGTGGAGCTGATTCAGAGCCGTGAGGTTACAGAAGCTGTTTCGGCAAGGTTGTCCATGAAGAATACGGTGGGAGGCTACATTTCGCCCTCCGCGATTCGTGGTATGATCCGTGTCAGTGTGGCGGACAATACCCGAGTAATCACGATCTACATCACGGATTATGATCCCTTCCGAGCCTGCGACATTGCCAACTGCGTCCGCGAGGAAGCGGCCAAGCACATTACCAATGTCATGGATGCA
>JAIKXQ010000072.1 GCA_024684035.1 Eubacterium sp.
GCAGTTTCCGGAAATCACGGAAACAGAAGCAGACCGTGTCTGCTATCTGATCGCGCATCATCATACCTATCAGGGTGTGGATGACATTGATTATCAGATTCTGCTGGAAGCTGATTTCCTGGTGAATGCTTATGAGGACGAACTTGGCAGTGAGGCAATCATGAATTTCAGGCGAAATGTATTCAGAACCGAGAGCGGTCTTAAACTGCTCAACCAGATGTATGGCCTTGCTTGACCGAAAAAATAAGATTGGCAAGCTATGAAGTATTTAGCGGACCGAGGACAACCGGCGACGGATATTATGAGTCCTGTATCGTGTCTATAGAGAATAATCAGATCGAGATTACGGTATAACTATGATGAATCGAATGCAAATGCATGAAGCAATGGAAAACGAACCAAGGTTATGCGCCTCTCCTCACAGCTAAGCCTTCGGAGGGATCATGATTTTTCTGTTTCTTGACGATTATTTCTATGTTTCATCGTGCACGCACGATGGTTCGATGGTTTTTTATCGTGTATGCACGATGATTTGATGGATTTTTATCGTATATGAACGATAATCAGAACACGTCTCCTTCATCAGCCCTTGTGCTTAGTACGATTTCAGGAAGATGGCGCTCGTATTCTACATGAAAGACGTGACGAAACAACACGTTGACGAAAAAAATGCTTAATCGGAGTTTATAACAAAAACATGGATAAGAACATACTTACGTTTTTAATAAAAGCAAAGCAGGCAACGTATGCCGGCAAGGGAGCCGAAACAACCCCCTCCAGAGAAAAATCCCATGATCTGATGTATAGAGATGGTGATTATATGTACTACGATACCTATTTGGGAACGGGAAAGTTTGCAGGCGAAGAGGCGCTATGGGTAAAAGGCGTTCCTTATTGGAGCATGAACTATATCGGCAGGGTTACCGGTGATCATTTCAGCGGTGACTTCTTAAAAGAAGCCTTACTTCGTGTTCCAGAGAACATGCCATTCCGTGGCCCGAAAGATTACACGAATGGCGATTATACCTATCACTGTGAGGTGAACGGCGGTTTTCCATGGTTTCAGGGACGGGAGACCATCTCCTATCAAGGCCATGAAATATACGAATGTGTATTCCATGGCGGAATCGTGGAATAAACTGGGTGCTGTGGAGCTTTTCCCCGAATAGTTGATCACGATTACGGTATACCATAAAAAATGGAGGAGTCCATGCTTATACTTAGCTACATGCATTTCCTGTCGCATTTTTCATTCTGTGTACAGGTACTTCGTTGCTTCGGCGTTCTTGGCGTATTCATCGTGATATCCCTGACGCTCCTCTTGCCGATCCGTTTTCTGACGAAGGTTCCATCCTTTGTCTTCCGTAAACTGCTTCACATTGTCGCATTCAGCGGTATTTCTCTGATGATCCTTTTGGCAGAAGACTGGCAAGCGGCGGCAATCACATCCGGGCTTCTTGCATTGGTTCTGTACCCTGTTCTCTCCGTAATAGAAAAGAAGCCGTGGTTCGGGATGCTGTTCGTACAGAAGGCACCGGGCGAAATCAAGAAAAGCATGTTGCTCCTTTTTGTCATGTTCACCGCAGTGATTTTGGTCGCATGGGGAATCTTTGATCAGGCAGGATCTGCGGCCGCATCCATTGTGATGTGGGGCGGCGGTGACGCGGCAGCCGCACTTGTCGGTATCCCGTTTGGAAAACACAAAGTGCGTTCCCGCTTTACAGATGGAAAAAAATCATGGGAAGGCAGTCTTGCCATGTTCCTTGTATGTTTTGTGATCGGCTTGCTGTTCTTAAGCCTCCTTCATAGTACCGCATGGACGCATGTTTTACTTTCAGCAGGTATGGGAGCTTTCGCAGGAACGCTTACGGAATTGGTCTCCCCAAGCGAATATGATACGATTACGGTACCGTTTGTAATCGTAGTCGTTTTACTTTTATCCGGTGTGTGATCTTCTTTATTCACCATGTCAGAAGGGCAATGGGAAAAATGACTTTTTTTAGAGAAATTCAGGAAACAAACAGGGTCTGCGGAATCCGCGAACCGAGGGTGATGCATCCAATTCGATAACCATACGACACAGGAGGAATGAAAAACATATGAAGTTTCATTATGGTGGAAAATTTAAAACAGAGACAGATTTCAAAAGTCCGGGAAAACATCACGAAGGCGCAGTCGCTTTTCGTGAACCAAGCCAGAAAGTTTTTGCCGTCGTAGCGAATGTCGGCTGTATCATCGTGCTTTTTCTTTTGCTTGTGCTTACGTTTTTTCTCAGCAGAAAAAGCTTTTTGGAGTTTTCTCCGTGGATTTCGCTCGCAGCCATTCTGTCCATGCTCACACTCCTCCCGCACGAATTTCTTCACGCCCTCTGTTTTCGAGAAGATGTGTATCTATATTATGATCTGTCAAAGCTTTTGGCTTTTGTACACGGAACAGAGAGCATGAGTAAACGCAGATTTATTTTTATGAGTCTGCTACCCAATGTTGTGTTTGGAGCAATCCCGTTTGTTCTTTTCCTGTTTAATCACAACTGGTCGTTGCTTGGTATGATCGGGGCGTTCTGTATCAGTATGGGATTCGGAGACTACATAAACGTTTTTCATGCGCTGACGCAGATGCCCAGAGGATCCAAAACATACTTGTACGCTTTTCATTCCTATTGGTACGTGTAGTTTTGCCGCCAGACCTCCGTATTCACATGATCAGAAATCACTTCGCGATGGAAATATCCGCAAATAAAGGCACAGGATGGGCAAGCAAATCATGGAAAAACTTACAGATTTCAGGAAAATCCATCGGTTAATGGAGCAAATCAACGCCGAGAAAGTATACCCACTTTCCATCTTAGAAGGATATCAGCGCGGTGAGATATTTGTGGATGATATGGAAGCACCGATCGCATTCTTGATTTGGCACTCTTGCGGGTTTGCCAACATCCTCGGCGATTATGATCAAGGATTCGTAGAAGAAGTCATAACCCTGATGCAACATCCGCCGGAAGGTCATGCGGGTCGTTTGATCCTGCAAGCAGAACAGGATGATCGCCTACAGGGAATTCTCATGCAAAATCCGATGATAAAAAGGCACGAGCGGTATGTGTTCACGTTTGCCGGACATAGAAATGTCCTACCTCATAGGAGTGATCCAAGACCGGAACCCATATCATCCGATAATTATGACCTTCTGCGCGGCAGGATCGTGCCGACGTTTTCGTGGCAAAGTAAGGAAGCTTTTCTCCAGAATGGCTTTGGGTATTGTATGATCGACACCGGACACATGGTCGCTTGCGCTTTTTCTTCAGGAATCTCACATGCGTATGTGGACATCGGAGTAGAAACATCCGAAGAATACCGCGGAAACGGATACGGAAGGATTGTCGCAGAAACAATGGTGTCTGAAACACTCCGAAGAGGAAAGGTCCCGGTATGGGAATGTGACGTAAGAAATGAAGCGTCCATGAGATTGGCGCGCTCGGTTGGATTTGAAATCGTAGGGACGCATCCGTGGTATGCATACGAAAAATAAACCAGTGATCATCCGCTCTTTGGACAAAGATCAAGCCCAAGCAGGACTCAACCACCGGTAGAGTCTCCTACATCTATGCGTTTTTCCATGTATCAACTCATAGTTCGTGTTCATGATGTCCGTTTGGCGATATGGTGGATGCAAGAAGGAGGTGCCCGATATGGATCAAATCAAAATCGGAAAATTCATAGCATCATGCAGAAAGGAGCAGAGGATGACACAGGCGGCTCTTGCCGAGAAACTTGGCATCAGTGACCGCGCAATCAGCAAGTGGGAAACCGGAAAGTCCATGCCGGATACGGGAATCATGCTGGAATTGTGTGTTCTTCTGAAAATCAATGTCAACGAACTCCTGTCGGGCGAAAAGATCATGACAGAAACCTACAACAAAAAAGCGGAAGAAAATCTTCTTGCGATGAGAAAGGAAGTCGAAGAAAAGAACCGGCAGTTACTGAATCTTGAGTTTGCGATCGGCCTTCCGGCGATGCTTGCCGGATTTGTGCTGTGTATCGTTGCCGCGTATGTAGATATGCCAACCGCCCTTCGGATCGGCCTGATCGTATTTGCAGCAGTGATGGTGGTTACCGTTGCATTTATCGCCGTAGGCATCGAACAAAAGGCCGGATACTATGAGTGTCAGAAATGTCATCACAGACATGTGCCGACGTACTGGCAGGCAAATCTTGCTCCTCACCTCGGAAGATCAAGATACATGAAATGCCCGGCGTGTGGAAAATGGAGTTATCAGAAAAAAGTTCTCAGCAAAGACTGACACGTTCTTGGAAAAAATCAGAAATTTTTCCATTGTGAGAGATTTTTTGGACACCTTTTTGATTACTGTATAAGTATAGACACGTATACAGAATCAGGGAGGTGTTTTTTATGTCAAAAATTTATTTCACCATTGCCGGCACCAGATACCATTACGGTCAGGACTTCCTGAAACCGGACATGCAGGTAAGACTTGTGAAAGAACCGGAGAACGAAGTGGACAACGAGGCGATCCGTGTGGAACTGCCCGGTCTCGGACTGATTGGCTACGTCGCGAACAGTCCTCACACCGATCTCGGCGAGAGCATGAGTGCCGGTCGAATCTACGACAAGATCGGGGATGAGGCCGCCGGAACGGTTCTCTATGTGCTGGAGAACGGCGTTCTTTGCAGGCTGGACAAAGAAGAACAGGGATAATCGCTTGTACCATTTCTAGTAGACAAATCGCATAGACAACAAGGGAGAGAGATAATGAGAACATCAAAAATCATAGCAATGATTGCCTCATGTGTGATCGCACTGACAAGTCCATCTGTCGTCGCGGCAGAACAGATTGACGTACAAGAAGTAACGCAGAATACCGTAAACGCCTCAGAAGATGTTGTTCTTTCCGGAGATTGCTCCGCATCTCCAGATGATCATGTGGAATGGCATGTCGTTAAAACGGATGATGAATTAAAGTATAAGCTTATCATCTCCGGAACAGGCAAAATGAAAGACTATGTTTACAATAGAGATTCTCTACCAACCCAAATAGAAAACGAACTTGATGACGGTTATATTTCGGAAGTGGAGATTCAAGAAGGTGTTTTAAATGTTTCCTCGTGCGCTTTTAAAGATAGTGAAGTGGAAGAAGTATTGCTACCAGAAGGAATAACCGAAATATCTGTGGTTGCTTTCTCTAATTGTAAAAGTCTTCGATCGATTAATTTCCCAAACTCGCTAAAGATAATTTGTGGATGTGCTTTCAGTAATTGTATCAGTTTG
>JAIKXQ010000074.1 GCA_024684035.1 Eubacterium sp.
AAAACTCTCGGAAGACTTTTCTACAGTATGTACTATATCGATATCGCATCCGGCAGTTTCTGTGAATTCTCCGTTTCTCACGATGTCATCAATATCGTCAGCTCAAAACAGGAAATTGACTTCTTCACTTTCCTGAAAGAAAGAGCACAGCAGTATATTCACCCGGAAGATCTCACGCGTATTCTCCACGCCTTCGAAAGAGAGAACCTTCTGAAAGTCCTGTCAGAGAATACGACCTATACAACCGACTGCCGTTTGCTTTTGCAGGGAAAGCTCAAACATGTCCGTCTGGTTGTTATCCTGTGTATGGATCGGAAACATATGATAACATGTCTTGAAGATATCGGGAAGGAGGTCCGGAAGCGGGAAGAGGAAAGAGAAAATCTAGAATCAGCTCAGCGCCTGGCCCGACGTGATGAACTGACCGGTGTAAAAAACAAAAAGGCTTTTTGTGAAGAAAAGCAAAAATTCAACCGGCGGATAAATACCGAGTCTTCCGGCTGTCAATTCAGTGTTGTTATGTGCGATGTAAATGATCTGAAGCTGGCTAACGACACAAGAGGACATAATTTCGGTGATGAACTTATCCAAAGGGCATGCCGTATGATCTGTGAAATCTACAAACACAGTCCCGTATTTCGTATCGGCGGTGATGAATTTGCAGTTGTATTGACCGGAAGGGATTATGAGCAGAGAGCAAATCTGCTTCAGGATTTAAAGAATGAAACCATGATAAATAAGAAGTCCCGCACAGGCCCTGTTGTGGCCTGTGGTATGGCGGACTATGATTCCGAAAGGGATACATGTTTTTCCGATGTTTTCCAACACGCGGATGAATTCATGTACGAAAACAAGAAAAACCTGAAATCTGAAAAGATCATCAACTCTTTTCAGAACATGTCTGAAATCAACACTCCGATTCCGCAGGAACGCAAACGTCTGCTTGATGGAATGTTCGGCTCTTTATTGACTGTATCCGGCGGAGGATATGTCTATTTGAATGATATGAAGTACGATTTTTCCAGGTGGGCGCTTTCTCTGGTTGATGATTTCGGTTTGGAATCCGAATATATGTATCATGCCGGTGATATATGGCTGAATTACATTCATCCGGATGATATGAATGTATACAAGGATGCCGTCAACGCCGTTTTATCCGGAAATGCCGAACTTCGACTGATCTACTACCGCGCCCGCAAAGCGGACGGCAGCTATGCTCTCCTCACAACAAGAGGTTTTGTCCTGACGGACAAAGAGGGAAAACCGGAATATTTCGGAGGCATCATGATACCGCATTGATGATCGACTGGCTGGTTGCTCCGATCTTCCCGTTTCCGAATCTCCGATATAACCTGCGAAGAAAGCTGCCGCGCGACTTTTCGATCGCGCGGCAGCTCCCCGTTCATATATTTATCTATATTAACAATGCCTTGTCACACACCATTCGAGCGCGTATAATTTGCAACGGCCCTTAAGCGTTGTAAGCATGTCTTCCGTTCTCCAGATCTGTTCTGATTTCCTCAACCTTATTCGGTGTGAGTTTGTAGAAGAACATCGGGATCAGAGAAATCAGGCCGAGAACGAATGGCAGTAAGTTAACCACTGCATTGATTCCCTGTTTTACTGTTGCTGTCTGTACTGCATTCGGTACATATCCGACTGCATCAAGCAGAAGAATACCAACGGATCCACAAAGTGCTGTCGCAATCTTTACACCGAAGCTGAGCATAGACGCTGCTACACCTTCCTGTCTGCGGCCCAGTTTCCAGTCACCGTACTCCAGTGAATCGCCTACAAGACCATAGCTGATACCCTGTGCTGAATTGCAAAGTCCGCATACGGCCGAAATTGCCAGAAGAGCAGGGATTCCTGCATTGGGAAGCAGGAACATAGCCAGGAAGCCGATATTCATGAGCATCTGAAGGATGATCAGGTATCCCTTTTTGGTGAACTTTTCTGTTCCCCAGGGAAGAAGGAAACTTCCCACGAGCTGTGCTACTGTCATAACAGTAAAGAATGTGGCAATATGACGGAAATCACCGACAACATAAATGATATAGAAAGAAAGAAGTCCCATACGTCCGGCTACGCAAATGGTTCCGAGTATTGTTGCCAAAACAACCATAAGCAGCTGATCATTCTTGACGATTTCTTTCATGGATGCAACAAAACCGAGTTTTTCTTTGTTGCCCTTGTTTGCGTGAAGTACATTGGTATATTTTTCCTTGCAGATTATTGCGCATAACCAGAAAGGAATAATCATAACTACTGAAATAAGAACTGCAAATCTGAAATATCCCTGTGCATCTGCAGCTTCAACGCCCGGATGAGAAAGCTTCAGCAGCAGCGGTGTTGCAACTACTGAAAGAACAATACCGATAACCGAAGCTCCGACGTTGCGGCTTGTTGCCAGAAACATTCTTGATCTTGAGTCAATAGCGATTACATTCTGAAGTGCCTGGTAGGCAATGGAACATGCTGTGTAAGCCATTCCTGTTCCTATATAGCATAACAGACAAACAATTATTTTCGTTGCGCCTTCCAGAGGCCATACCGTGAAAGTCAGTATATTAAAGATTGCAAGGAACAGTGGCGCAAAGTAGAGATACGGACGGAAGCGTCCCCAGCGGGTATTGGTCCGGTCTGCGATGGAACCCATCATCGGATCATTGATCGCATCCCATACTCTTGCGATCAGCATGATCAGTGAAATGGCCGTCGCCGCAAGTCCTACAATATCCCGATAGAACAAAGTCAGGAAGTTATTTACCATGTACCAGGACATCTGACATCCGATTTCTCCAAAGGCATACCCCACTGCCACTTTTGGACCAGTCTCCATCTTCCTCCTGCGGGGCGGGTTTTCAATTTTGCCAATAGGCATTGCATCTACATCCGAAGGATTTAAAACGATATCGCTCATAAATCCCCTCCTCTCTACATTTCCTTATTTTGCTGATTACATTATATTTTTACTGTTTCCGGGAGAATGAAATATGTTCTCCCGGAAATATGATTTATAGAATAAATGATTTCCCCTCTTTATTTATCATCATTCAAAGTCAATGGATTTTCCGGTGCGTCCGGATTCTCTGACAGCATCCATCAGCTTTAATACTCTTTTTACTTCCGGAATCTTTACATAAAACTCTTCTTCTCCGTGATATGCCCTGATGTAATTCTCAAAGTAGTTTCTATGCTCTGTGTGAACTTCCGGAAGCGGTTCTGTCACAATCGTGCCTTCCGGTGCCGGACCGAAGGATCTTGTCGGGCCGGCTGCCGTCATGGTTCTCTTCCCACCGACGTTGGTGAGCAGATGTGTCGTGCGGACAATTTTTCCTTCCGGGAAAAAGCCGTCGACATAAGCGGTTCCTTTGTTTCCGGCCACAAACCAGTGACGTTCAAACCACTTGTCCTGAACCTTATCCGCAAGATAATAGGTGCCAAGTTCCACTGTTGCTGTCACCTGATTGTCAAAGCGAAGCATGATGTTGAAATAATCATCCACCTCGTCGTTGATTACGTTTCTGATATCTGCAAAGACGCTCTTTAATTTTGCGCCCGGGAACATAAAGCAGACCTGATCCAGAAGATGAACGCCCCAGTCATAAAGCATCCCGCCTCCTTCTTCGACAAAGACATGCCAGTCGTGCATGTTGCCGTTGAATCCATACAGCTGATTCTTGATCGCATAGACCTCACCCAGTGTACCGGAATCATATACTGCTTTCGCTGTTCTGAAATCGGGATCAAAGCGTCTCTGCTGATGAACGGTGAATTTCACGCCGTTTCTTTTTACGGCCTCCTCCATCTCTTCAAGTTCCTGAAGGCTCATAGCAACAGGCTTCTCGCAGATGATGTTTTTTCCCGCGTTTGCTGCCTGGATCACAAGATCCCGATGCTGATTGTTGTTTGCGGCAATAATTACCACATCCACTTCCGGATCCGCAAAAAGCTCTTCGTTGCTCTGATATCTCTTCAGTCCTTCTTTAACATCCTCAAGCTGCGCAGGGTCTTTGTCTGAAAATCCCACAAGTCTGATTCCGGGGAAATCATAGAGCATTTTTTCGTGCTCATGTCCCATGAATCCATGTCCTACAATAGCAATTCTGATATCCTGTGCCATAGAAAATATCCTCCTGGTTTATTCCGGTTTATAATCATCGAAGTCATATTCAATGACGCCGAACGGTGTCTGCTGTTTCCGGATCGCAATGGATTTTGACATTTTGCGAATCTCATCTGCTGTGACGGAACGTCCTAATTCAGTGGAAAGCATTACGCCCTCGGACAGGAACGCTGTCTGCATGGCAATATACGGAGAGTCGATTCTTGTCTCATCGGTAAGGATTCCGCGAAGATAGGAATACCACTGAAGCTGGTTGTCGTTGTACATCTCCATCTCAGGATGAAGTGCGAGTTCCTGCTGACCTGTAACATCACCGATCGCGCATTCAAGTTTTGTATCGAACAGGCGGCCTTTTTCATCTACACCAAAGTACTGAAGTCTTGGTTTCTGCAGTGCTCCGCCACCTACGATGGATCCGCCCTCCGGTACAGCCATCGGTCCTCCGGTCTGATCTACGTCTGTGAACTTAAGGCCGCCAAGAGATCCTGCGATAAAGGTAGAACCAACTTCATCCATGTGCATCGCCCAGTCCTCATAGATGTCCATGGAAAGACCGCCTTTGAAGCGTGCAATTGCGACAGAAAGATCTTCTACCGGTGTGTGACAGTTTACGGCGTCATCAATTCTCTTATCTCTCCAATAATCACAACTGGTTGTACCGTATACGCTCTCGAGCTCCGGCATACCCATGATGTAAAGAAGCTGTGCAAGATGGTAGATACCCAGGTCAAACAGAGGTCCGTGCACACCGATTTCCGGATCTACGAAATCATGGCTGAAGAACGGCATATCGTATCCCGGACGTCCCTGTCTTCTGTGTCCTACGGAACGCGCATGATAAACTTTTCCGAGTTTTCCATCCGCAATCAGCTCCTTGGCGATTCTAGTCTGCGGATTGTAGATCGAACTGATCTGAACCGCAAGTTTCTGTCCGTACTTCTTCTGCGCGTCATAAAGGATTTTTGCGTCGGCGTAGCTTGCTGCCATCGGTTTTTCAGAGTAGCAAGGGAAGCCTGCTGCCATTACAGCGGTTGCCACAGATGTGTGAAGATTGTTGTGTACGCATACTTCCACCTCGTCGATATCGTCTCTTTTTAACATCTCACGGAAGTCCACATAGAGATCCTTCTCATCGAGGCCATACTGTTTTCCCCAGGCCATCAACTTATCTTTGTCGATTTCTGCCGCAGCCACCACCTTCAGGTTCTGTCCTCTTTTATTCAGATTCTCAATGACTGTCATATGACGGTGTGAAATCATTCCACATCCGATGATTGCGATTCTTAATTCTTTCATTGCTGGTCTCCTTTTATCTATCTCTGTAATCCCGGTCACTAGCCGGCTGCCATTTTGATTTTACGTTTTCGCCTGTTTTTCTCAGATTCCCAGAATCCGCAGATATTCCCGGCTTCGTCTCGCACACTCCAATGGTGCAAGTTCATAGTGCTCATCCTGTTCCACAATTACCCATTCCGCACACGCATCAGCTGCAGCCTCGAGAACAGGCTCCCAGATCATCTGACCAAAACCTACCGGACGGAATCCGAAGTATCCGCTATCTTCTCCCTGATCTTCCTCTTCGATGCCGATAAGCTTGTACATACTCTTTACTTCACCTTTTTTGATATAGTCTTTCAGATGAACAACCGGGATTCGGCCCGTATATTTTCGAATAAATTCCGGTGCTTCTCCTGTTGCCACATCACACCAGCATGTGTCCAGCTCACACTGGAGATGATCATAAGCAATCGAATCAAACATCTCATCATAGCCCCATTTTCCGTTTTCAAGTTTTACGAACTCGAAATCATGGTTGTGATAGAGGAAGGTCATTCCTGCCTTGTGAATTTTCTCTCCGATTTCGTTCAGGAGAGGAAGAAATGCCCGGAAGCCTTCCGGATTTACCGGCCGGTATTCCTCAGCCATATATGGCATAACCAGATATCTGACACCAATTGCACGGTAATCAGCGATTACTTTGTCAATATCTTCAATCATCTCCGCAAACGCGACATGCGCACTGATCGGTGTAAGTCCAACTTCATCCAGCACCTTCTTCACAAAAGACGGTTCCAGACCGTAAAGGCCGGCAAGTTCTACTCCGTCATATCCCATCTCTTTGATCTGTGTCATTACATTTTTGAAATTCTCCGGTGTGTTCTCGAGCAAATCCCTGAGACCGTAAACCTGAATTCCTACTGGAAACTTCTTCATCGCTGCACTTCCTTCCTTTACACAATTAACAAACGTCTTTCATTTACATGGTGACCAAATTCAGGCATATAAACCATTGACTCTTTATCCGGATCCAGACCCTCCTGAATGATCGGCGGCATATAGCTCGATGTAAAGCAGAAGCCGTACTTCAGATCATGATATCCCTGTGCCAGTCCGCCGGGCATTTTTACCTTTAACACGGCCGGTTTCGTAGTTGCCCAGTGTGTCTTGAAATCGCCCCGCATCTCCTGGTTGGTGTACTCTTCTCCATTGATGGTCCAGGTGATCTGGTCTTTCTCAATCTTCTGTCCGTCCACGAAGAGTGTGCCCGGACGAATCTGCGAGAGGAAAACTCCTCTGTAGTACGGAAGTTTCACTTTGAACTGAAATCCTGTGATTTCACCGTTTCCGTTCTTTATATTTCTGAATCCTACGGATTGAATAACCTGCTTTTCCATGATTTTTTCCTCGTCTTTCTTATCGTTAATCTCCAAGTAAGTTTTTAAGCAGAATGTGATGTTTGCGAAGCGTCTGACCTACCTCATAGCCTTCGTCGTATTTATCTGCGCCTTCATACTCACTGAGTAAATATCCCTCGTATCCGTTGTCTTCCATAGTCTTTACTACTTCTTCGTACGGGATCGTCGTTTCTTTGAAATCGTCGCTCATATGAATGAATTTTGCGTGACAGCAGTATACATAAGGAAGAAGCGGGATAATATCCTCAGGTTTGTTCGGCGTATAATTTGGATCAACCCATTCACCTTCTGCAAAGGATGTGCGGAAGACGGAGAAATCGATGTTTAATCCGAAATTCTTCGTGCCGGTTTCCTTGATAAACTCTACAAAATCGTTGACCAGTTTTCCCTTGAGGTTGGAAGGTGTGTGAATTTCCGGGCACATTTTGATTCCCAGTTCTTCTGCGAGAGGCAGAGCCCCTTTGATAATCTCTTTCCAGTTTTCTACAGGCTCGAGCAGATCATTGATTACCGGCATCTTTGTTCTCATCACGGTAAATCCAAGTCTGTGTGCCAGTCTGATGTCTCTCTTTAACATCTCTACGGATTCCTCTGTGGTAAGATCTCTGTCCCCAAGCACATGAGAATCAATCCAGTTACCATATTCAACCGGTACGATTTCGTACTTGTCACAGAGTCTCCACCATTTCTCCACCCACTCATCTGTCGGATAAGGGTAATTCTCGATATGTGTGTTTGCCAGAATTTCAATTCCGTGAGCTCCCATATCGTGCAGATCCTCGAAGCAATCTTCCAGAGTTTTTGTAAGACCAAATTCGGCAGAATAACTGTAAAGTGCTACGCCTCTCTTTGGGCCTTTCTTTTCATATCTATACATTTCTATTTCTCCTTTTTTTGGGTTTCATGTTGTCATAAACTCTTGACCGGTTGAGCTGTTTATTTGTTGTCTGTGACTATATTCTATAAAAAATAAGCAGCATCTTCTTTTCATATTTTTTAGTTTTATATCTAATTCTTGCATTCTGGCAGGGGTAAAAAAGGGGCTTTGCAACAGATGTGTCTTATCTGTTGCAAAGCCCTGACAATTCGGATAGCTTTCTGTTTTTTATTCCTCTGATATAAAAATATGTATCAAATCTATTTCATGCGGTTCCATAATAAGTTTAATGTTAAGCCTGTGTTCTCCGGGCTCCAGTCTCTCTTTTAACTGCGTGAGCCGGGGGATACTGATGGCATCAATGTATTTGACATCGGGACGGTTCAGTTTTGTGTCATACTGAAACTTTTTCCACTCTGCAAGCGCGCTCCCGTGCTGCCGGCTCAGTGTCCGCTGTTTCATGCAATAGACTTTTCCATCCTGCAGGCCTTCGATCTCAAACTCAATCTCAAGCGATTTGTCATTGTTGTAGATGTGTGAATCCACAATTTCTATTCCGGAATCCTCATTTTTTATGAGATAACTGTTTTTGAACCAGGACTGATTACAGGTCAGAATATATATATCCCCGTTATCTTTTCTGGTGACAATGTAGTGTTTCCCCTTCATGATCAAAGTATTTCCCAACTGATTCAAAAAGTCCAGCGCATAGAAAGCAGGCTTGCGGATGGTATCTTTTGAAATCAGGCCCACGCCGCCGTTCAGAATTCCCGCACTGTCCAAATAATTGCTGATCCAGTCTGACCCGCCCATGATACCTACGGAATCTACGGTTCCGAGAAGCCGGATCATTTTGCCGGTGATAAAAGCCGCCCGGAAAGAGCTGTCATTCAGATAGTTTCTGTTCGAAATCGTATTGTTCCACTCCGTAATCTTCAATTCTATTGAATCGTCCAGCCCGGAAGTCTCTATAATATTTCTGCATTCTGTGAAGACGTTCTGTTCATACCCCTCATTTCCGGACAGAATTCTGCCTTTTTCCCCTGTCTCACTCTTTGTATAAGGAAAGACGATCAGAGAGACAAAATCCGGTTTTAAATCTGCTTTTGCACATCTCCGGTAAAAATCCTGCAGGTAACTCCGGTCATTGATCACAGTACCTCCGATTCCGCCGACAGAAGCCTCCGGTAATTTTTCTTTGATGGCTTTGTAAAAAAATTCAAATGCCTCAAAGAAATCATAGTGCTCGTCTTCATATAGACGATTATCGGCAACATCCTTGTCATGGAAACCGTTTCTGGTCAGTTCAAATATCCAGGTGGACACCTCGTCCGCACCATACCTGAGTACAAGATGGCTGACGAAATCCCGGATCATACTCTGCCAGATCTCTTTGGATTTGAAATCGATACAGTCCTCCTGAATATAAAGCGATTTTCCGTAAGTCCGAAACGCAGTATTTGGTCTTCGGCCGAAATCCAGAAATGGTTTGAGATTATTGGTCACAAGGAAATCAAAGATCTGATCGATCATGTCGTAGTGGTAAGGACCGATCCGGTCGCCGTCTGTGATCATCAGCTTTCGGTCAAAAATATTCCAGACCCTGTAATATTTGAAGTGAAGCTGTTCATTCAAATACAGCGCATGAAACTGCATATTTGCGGCAGATAAAAGACTGATGGACCCAAGATTAATAATGTCCTGCCACTGTTTCCTGTACGCTTTTCCATTCCCGGAGGTTACATCTACTGAAATCTTTTCGGAGATATTGACCTGTTTCCGTCCGAAATCTTTTTTTATAAGTTCTTCTCTGATTGCTTCACTTGAGGAAACATCAACGTCATCCGCCCGCGTCGACTCCGAATGGTTTCTGTACTCCAGCGGAGTCATATGAACCAGCTTTTTAAAGGCTCTGTTAAACGATGCCGAGTTGGTGAACCCGCAGGCGAGCGCAATCTGTGTCACATTTGATCCGGTGTGGGTCAAAAGGTTCATTGCGTTTTTTATACGCATTTCCAGAACAAAATCAGCAAAATACTGACCTGTGTTTTTCCGGAATACACGAGACAATGTGGACGGAGAGATAAACATCCGATCCGCAAGTTCATTTAAACTTATCTCCTGATCCAGATTTGCAAGGATGTATTGCATGATTTCCTTCATTCTTTTATCGTTTCCTGACAGTGCGCCCTTTGTGCCGATATCCTTTACCTGAAATTCCTCCACGAGCAAGTCTAAAAGCCGAAGCAGAAGGCTGTCTGTGTAGGCTCTGGTCTGATGTTCTCCCTCCGCAAATTCTTTCGTCAGTTCGAGAAAGATTTCACGCAGTCCGTCATATGATTTTTCTACATCTGTCACGGAATTGCAATAGAAAATCATCTTTCTCGAATCGGTGATCTGTGCTATCGTATTCGGGCTGAAGCTGGCCTCTCCGTATATGACATGGTCACAATCGGTGATTGCAAAAGGAATTCCCGGGCTGATCAGCAATATATCATCCTTTTGCATGTAATTTTTTTCATCATAGTATTCGACAGTAAAAGAACCTTCCAGCAAAAAAAGAAGCGTGAGATTTGTCTGTATCCCGGACACCTCCGAAGATGCTTTTTTTACTGTATATTTTATATCGGCATTACCCATATGTTCACCTTTTCGGATCAAATTAAAGAGGCAGTCGCCTGGTTTATGTAATTCGCAAAAGCGTGATGATCGATTGCTCCCGTCGCTTTTTCGAGAAGATCGCAGGTTTCTTCATAGAATTCCTGTGTCATCAATATCATTTTACTTCTTCCCCTCCGGTCGGTAAACTTATAATTTCTTTACATGTTTTACGCGGCGTTCTGTCTTATAGGATCTGCTACTCCAATCTTTACTCTTCTCAAGACAGGCATTATGGCCAGAACAATCAGGGATGCGGTTCCGACCTGCAGAATATTGCCGGGAATCGAACCAAAGGGCAGAATCCAGTTATGATATAGTATGACTTCTGCAAAATAATAGCCGGTGATTTTGATCAGAACCGCGAGAACAAGTGACGCCGAATCGTTGAGAGAACGATAGGGAAGCGGACTTTTTTCCGCAAACCAGCCGGTCTCAAATCCCATCAGTCCGACAATCACAAAGGTAAAGGGTGCCCATGCGGTCCACCCGCTCAGCAGATCGAACAGTCCCATTCCTATACTGCCGGCCAGAGCGCCTGTCTTTTTGCCGAAGAGCATGGCCGCTACAAAGAGCGGAACATTTCCCAGATGTACCAGGCCCCCGCTTCCCACAAACGGCAGACGGATATTGATGAGCCATGTGGCTGCATAAGTAAGCGCGATCATAAGAGCAGTGATTACAAGTTCCTGTGTGGAATTATTCCTCTGGAATTGTCTGTTTTTTTTCTCCTTGTGTTCCATAAAACCTATCTCCTTACTTCAAAATTTGTATATATTTTATTCCAAAGTGGAGATATTGCCATGATCATATCATGCATTTTTTTTATAGCCAGATTAAGGTCGGATTCCGCGTGTAGAGAAGCACTTCTGCACATGCATACTTTTTTAGGGCAGAGGAACGATGTAAATAATAAAGATTGTCGCTTGCGACATTCTCGCGCCGAGCGCGGATGCAACGCATCTACATATCGCGCGAGTGTGCATTAAAAACGGAGCCCGGTTTTTGCAAAATCTCTCGACTTTGCAAAAACCGGGCTCCCAAAGAATCCAAATCATATTTTTAGAGATTCGACCACGTCATACCCGCGTCAAGCGCGGATGCGAAGCACCTATGCATCGCTCAAATACGCTTCCTTACATCTTCGGTGTATCTGCAAGCGCCTTTGCAATCTCCTCGTCTGTCGGCACGTAATCAACCATTTTTCCGTCGTTGAATGCGCCGTATGCATACATATCGAAATAGCCTGTTCCGGTCAGACCGAAGACAATATTCTTCGCCTCCCCGGTTTCCTTGCACTTAAGTGCCTCATCAATGGCAACCTTGATGGCATGGCTGGACTCCGGTGCCGGAAGGATTCCCTCTACCCGGGCGAACTCCTCGGCGGCTTTGAAGATCTCTGTCTGGGAAACGCTGGTAGCACGAATAATTCCCTGATCATACAACTCGGATACTACGGAGCTCATGCCGTGATAGCGAAGGCCGCCGGCATGAATCGGTGACGGCATGAAACCGCTACCCAGAGTGTACATTTTTGCCAGAGGGCAAACCTTTCCTGTGTCGCAGAAATCATATACATACTGTCCTCTGGTAAGAGACGGGCAGGATTTCGGCTCAACCGCGATGATGTCGTAGTTTGCTTCTCCACGAAGGATCTCGCCGGCGAAGGGTGAGATCAGACCACCGAGGTTGGAACCGCCGCCTGCGCAGCCGATGATCACATCTGCCTTCACTCCGTATTTGTCCAGAGCCGCTTTGGTCTCCAGACCGATGACTGACTGGTGAAGAAGTACCTGGGATAATACGGAACCAAGTACGTAGCGGTATCCCTCCTGGGATGTAGCCGCCTCAACCGCCTCGGAGATGGCACAGCCAAGACTTCCGTTTGTTCCCGGAAACTCCTCGTTGATCTTACGACCAACCTCTGTCAACATAGACGGAGACGGTGTGACATTGGCGCCGTAGGTACGCATAACCTCACGACGGAAAGGTTTCTGCTCATAGGAAACTTTAACCATGTATACCTGGCAGTCCAGATCAAAATAAGAACATGCCATGGAAAGGGCTGTACCCCACTGACCGGCACCGGTCTCGGTGGTCACGCCTTTGAGTCCCTGTTTCTTCGCATAGTAAGCCTGCGCGATGGCAGAGTTGAGTTTATGACTTCCGGAGGTGTTGTTTCCCTCGAATTTGTAGTAAATGTGTGCCGGAGTTCCAAGCTTCTTCTCAAGACAGTAGGCACGTACCAGCGGTGCCGGACGGTACATTTTGTAGAAGTCGCGGATCTCCTGCGGAATGCTGATATAAGCATCCTGATCATTGAGCTCCTGTTCTGCCAGTTCCCGGCAGAATACATGGGACAGCTCGTCCAGTGTAACCGGCTCATGTGTGGCCGGATTCAGAAGCGGCGCAGGCTTCTTCTTCATATCTGCCCGGACGTTATACCAACTCTCCGGTAGCTCATTTTCTTCAAGATAAATTTTGTATGGTATTTCCATGACTGTCATTCCCC
Source organism: Eubacterium sp. (assembly GCA_024684035.1). Classification (GTDB taxonomy): domain Bacteria; phylum Bacillota; class Clostridia; order Lachnospirales; family Lachnospiraceae; genus Bilifractor. Next base: position 12,873 of record JAIKXQ010000074.1, read on the forward strand.
CCAATACATCAAATTTCACTTTTGCACGTAATAACATTAACACATAAAAGTACTAAAGTTATTGTAGCATTTTCCCACACAATTTTAAAGAACAAATCCATGCAAAAAAACACCGGAAAAAGCCAGAAAAAGCGCGGACGGATTTGCGTGTGAACACGCATCCGACCATGCTTTGAGACTGGACAACTGCTTTTTTCTGTATAAGTCCTACGCATGACTCCGCACTCCGTGCTCTCGCCATGCTACATGCATTCGTGTTCCGGACTTTCGTCCTTCACGCTCATGCATGTTGTCGTCTCTAAAGCCTAGTCGGATTTGCGTGTGAACACGCATCCGACCATGCTTTGAGACTGGACTTATACACTCATCCATAGGGGAATTGCCACTACAGACAACAGAGTTGTGATAAAAGTTCCCTTCGAAACCTTTTCCATATCGCCCCCGTACTCGCTACAGAGCATGGATACATTTCCCGCTGTGGGCATTGCTGTCAGAATCACTGCGATTCCCCTGATCATGGGATCTTTGATGATGAAATACAGCCCAGCATATACTATTGCCGGATACACAAGCAGTTTTAAGATTGCCAGTGCATAGAGCGATTTATCCGAAAATACGGAGCGAACCGAAACTTCAGCCAGAGAGGATCCGATCACTATCATTGCCAGAGGTGTGGTGATGCTTCCCACATTTACGAGAAGCTTGTCCGCAACTTCCGGAATCGGGATACGAAATACGAAGAGCACCATTCCCACAAGGGAACACACAACTCCCGGATTGATCAGGGTGCGGAACTGAAAAGACCTTCCCTCCTTCTCGTTCTCCTTTGCGAGAATATAAACCCCATGAGAAAAGATACTGATGTTGAAAAAGATCATGAAGATCGTCACGTAGATCACACTCTCTTCGCCATATAACGAGGAGATAACCGGAATCCCCATAAAGCCCAGATTGCTGTAGGTGAGCATCAGCTGGTAGACGCCGTCCTGCTTCAGCAGCTTCGCAAGGAACCTGCTCAAAAAAGGCACTACCAGATAAAAGCCGATCGCAATAGCAAACATCCGGATCACATTTCCGTCCGGCCCAGCCTTTCCGCTGACGGAGGAATGTATGATTGTCGCTGGAATAGCCGCGTTTACAAGCAGTCTGGAGATTACCCCGTTTGCAGCTGTGTCCAGAATTTTTACCTTGTTTAAAAAATAGCCGAAGGCCATCAGGCCAAAAAGCAGTATCAATTGCTGTGTCATCATCGTTCTCTTTCTTTTCTAATCACTTGAAACATGAAAATTTCTGTTTATCCCATCCCAAAAAACGGACACGCTGCATAAAGCAACATGTCCGTTTAACTGTATACGAGATTTTTCTGTTTGTGAAGTCTCAATCCCGGATTTCAGATTTTTCTCTCATAGGAAATTCCTCCGAATCCCCTATGAGAAAAACGCTCCGCGGGATGCACACTCGCGCAATATGCAGATGCGTTGCATCCGCGCTCGGCGCAGAATGTCGCATGCGCCATTCTTCTTATGACTCAAGATTGATGACCACGTCATCGGTCGTAACCTTACCCGGTGCCACAGGTTTTACTGCCTTGTACTCATCTGTATTGGCAATGACTACCGGTGTAACAGTGGAGAGATTGTGAGATTTAATCAGATCCAGATCAAATTTGAGCAGGAGCTGTCCGCGTTTTACAGTGTCTCCCTGTTTTACCAGAGGTTCAAAACCTTCTCCGTTCAGAGATACCGTATCCATGCCCACGTGAATCAGGATTTCTGCTCCGTTTGTTCCCGTAATGCCGATGGCATGTCCTGTGGGGAAGAACGTAGTAATTGTTCCGTCTACCGGTGCTTTGATCTCACCTTTTGTCGGGTTGATGGCAACTCCGTTGCCCATGGCGAGGGATGCGAACGCTTCGTCTGCGACTGTGTTGAGGCCGACCAGCTCACCCTCTACCGGTGCGTATACAACGCCGCCTGCTACTGCTGCAGCCCGTTCGCTTGCAGCTGCTTTTGCCGCAGGTGCAGCGTCTTCAAGTCCGAGTTCCTTTGCGTCAAGTTTACCGTTCTTTGCCCAGATTCCGTACATGATCCAGCATGCAATAAACGATACTACAACCGCGATTACGACGCCTGCAATTGCGAAAATAAAGTTGTTCATCGTATATCCGAGCCCTGCTGCCTGCTCTGTCGGCAGATATACCGGAAGGACGAGAAGTCCCGGTGATCCGGCGCCGAAACGCTCAACTCCCATAATTCCAAGGAACAGACCTCCGATACCGCCACCGATCATAGCTGCGTAAAGAGGGAATGTGAACTTCAGGTTAATACCGTAAAGTACAGGCTCTGTAATTCCGAGAAGACCGGTAAGACCTGCGGAAGATGCCAGCTGCTTTGTATCCGGATTCTTGGATCTTACTGCCACTGCCAGACCTGCAGCACCCTGAGCGGTATTGGAAACCAGCATACCGGGGCCTACTACTGCGTCATGTCCGACAGTTGTGAGGTTGTTTGTACCGATCGGAATAAGTCCGTAATGTGTACCTGTCATAACCAGAAGCGGTGAAAATACGCCGACTACAGTCGGTACGAGCCAAGGAGCTGTTCCCTTGAGCCATGTGAAGAAGATCTGAATCCAGTCAGATGCCCATGTTCCCAGCGGTCCCAAAACTGCGAGTGTACAGATTCCTGCGATTGTCAGACTGAAGAACGGTACGAAGAAGAATTTCACTGCCTTCGGACAGATCTTCTGAACAAACTTCTCAACGTAAGACATCAGAATTACGCCGAGGATAATCGGGATAACCGAGGAAGCGTAGCTGGTTACCGCCTGAATCGGAATGAAGCCGAACAGCGTGATTCCTTCTGCGGCGCCTTCTGTAATGGTTCCCGCTGCAAGTGCAGCCTCGTAGGAACCGGCTGCCGCTACCGCGCTCTTCGTTGCCGCAACGCCTTTCATGAGATCCGTAAGTCCCGGATAAACGATGAGTCCGCCGAGGGCCATTGCCGTACCCTGGTTACATTTAAACTTCTTAGCACAGGATGCTGCAAGAAGAATCGGCAGGAAATAGAAGGCCGCATCTGCCATGGCGTTCAGGATCACATAGGTCTGACTGCCGTTCTGAAGCCAGCCGAGAGTCCCGCAGAGTGCCATCACTGCCTTTAAGAGACCTGCTCCGGTGATAGCCGGAATAATCGGCTGGAAAATACTTGCGATGGATTCCAGCAGTTTACTCAACGGTGATCTGGTATCTTCCTTCTCGGCATCTTTGTCCTCAATAGCCTCAAGAGCCTCGAAACCTCCCTGGGTGATAACCTCCTGATAAACCTGCGGTACGTCCGGTCCGATCACGATCTGATACTGGCCCCCCGCATTTACAACCTTTAAAACACCTTTCGCATTGCTGATCGCATCGGTGTTGGCAAGAGAGGCGTCCTTTAATGTGAAACGCAGTCTTGTCGCACAATGAACAACCGATTTGACATTGGATTTACCACCAACATTATCGATGATAAACTTCGCTAATTCCTTGTAGTTCATATAATCCTCCTCTTTAATTCTATAGCCACTCCGTTTGTCGAAGGGTCACTCCAGATCTTCTCCGCCGGTCTCGATAACTTTCATGTACCAGTAAAAACTGTCTTTGCGGATTCTTTTTAAATCACCGGAACCGTCGTCCTGTTTGTCCACATAGATCATACCGTATCGTTTCTTCATCTCACCGGTGGACGCGGATACGAGGTCGATGCATCCCCAGCAGGTGTATCCCATAAGCGGGATACCATCTTCATTCACAGCCGCAAGCATAGCCTTGATATGCTCTCTCATGTAGCTGATTCTGTAGAGATCATGAATGGAGCCGTCCTCTTCGACCCTGTCCACAGCTCCAAGTCCGTTCTCAACGATAAACAGCGGTTTCTGATATCTGTCATAGAGCATATTCAATGTGACACGAAGTCCCAGCGGATCGATCTGCCATCCCCATTCACTGGATTCCAGATATGGATTGACTACAGCACTGATCACGGCATTTCCTCTGCTCTTGTTCTTGATCACCTCCGGATCGCTGGAGATACATCTGCTGCTGTAGTAACTGAAGCTTACAAAATCCACGGTTCCTTCCTTCAAAATCTCTTCATCTCCCGAATCCATCCGGATCTTCACGCCGGCTTTTTCCATCCGTTTAAACGCCCAGACCGGGTACTCACCCCGAACCTGTACGTCGATGAAGAAATAATTGTCTCTGTCGCACTCCATTGCCTTGTAGACATCCGTCGGGGAACAGGAGTAGGGATAAAACTGACCGGCCGCAAGCATACAGCCAAGCTTCGCCTCCGGCATCATTCTATGTGCGAGGGAAACCGCCTTGGCACTGGCAAGAAGCTCGTGATGAGCCGCCTGATACTTGATCTGTTCCTCATCCTCGCCATCCTCGAAGAGGATGCCCGCTCCCATAAAAGGCATATGCAGAAGCATATTGATCTCATTAAAGGTGAGCCAGTACTTCACCTTCGAGCCAAATCTCTCAAAGAGTACCGTACAGTACTTCACGAAGGCATCTACCATTCTCCTGTCTTTCCATCCACCATATCTGTTGATGAGATCGATGGGTGTATCAAAGTGACAGATGGTGACAAGCGGTTCGATTCCGTGCTTCAGACATTCGTCAAAAAGATCGCTGTAGAACTGAATACCGGCCTCGTTCGGTACATCGTCGTCGCCATGAGGCAGGATTCGCGTCCAGGAAATTGAAAGACGGTATACCTTGAACCCCATCTCGGCAAACATCGCGATGTCTTCCTTGTAGTGATGGTACATATCAATGGCTTCATGCGCCGGATATGTATGCTCACTGTCGCATTCAAGCATCTTCATGACTCCCCTGGCCACTTTCATTCTGTCCGGACCATAGGGCACCACATCAACCGTTGACAGCCCCCGGCCGTCTTCCAGGTAGGCACCTTCGCACTGATTCGCTGCCGTGGCGCCTCCCCAGAGAAAACTGTCTGGCATTTTCATATCGATAACCTCTCTTCTGTATCACGTAGTTCTGCCAAAAAATCTGATATTACGATTCTTCGACACAAGACCAACAGCTTCCTGTACAGTCAGTAGAAACGCGCGAAAAAATGGAGCGCAAATCCCTTGTCTGTACTGTATGGATTTATAGTACCAACTTGTTCATACAAGTACAAGTCCTTTTCTTGTTCAAACAAGTATTTCTACATTACGTCCAAACGTTTATAGCAAATTTGTGTAAAATATCCAACTTGTCTAAACATGTTTGCCGTTATAATATAGAGTTATAACTTGTCTAAACATGTCGTTTGACTTATGATTGTTCACAGAATTACGTTAGACGAGGTGATCACATGCCGAAATCCAAATATGATGTGATATATAACGATTTGAAAATGAAAATCGATACCAATATTTATGAAGACGGAACCTATCTCCCTTCCGAGAATACTCTGATCAAACTCTACGGCTGTTCCCGCAATACCATACGGAGGGCAATATCTCACCTGATCATGGAAGGTTATGTACAGCCGCATCACGGAAAGGGCGTCCGGGTCATCCATTCTTCCAGTCCGAACAAAAAGTACGATTTCACAATGTCCGGCATTCAGGGGTTTACCGACACCGTCACGCAGAACGGTCATGAAGTTCTCACACGGGTAATCGTATTCACAGATATTGAAGTAAACGAGAATCTTGAGCGAAAAACCGGTTTCCCCGCAGGCACTCCCATTTATTATGTACAACGGGTAAGATACCTGGACGGCACGGCCAAGAGTGTGGACACCAATCTGATCCGCAAGGATATTGTGCCGGGTCTTACAAAAGCCGATGCGGAAAAGTCCCTGTTCTATTACTTCTCAAACTCAGCAGGCACAGAAGTCAGAACCATCAAGAGGAAAATCACTGTCGAGCACACGACCCCTTTTGATGAGAAATACCTGGAGCTGGAAGACTACAACTGTCTCGCCGTCATGACCTCCAAGTGCTACAACGAGAACGGCATCCAGTTCGAGTACACGGAATCCAGAAACCGGCCGGATATCTTTGTCTTCAATTCTGTTCTGACCAACAGTCTGAAACCGAATCCATAAGGATGAACCTCACGATTTGAAATCAAAACGGATACTGCCGAAACGAGATAGCATTCATTCCAAACAAAAAAGCCACCTCATTTTGAGGTGACTTTTTTCTCATAGGAAATTCCTCCGAATTTCCCATGAGACAAAGCGCTCCGCGGGATGCGCAGCTCGCAGATGGGAAGATCGCTTCGCGATTCTGCTCGCGCGCCAAAGTCCTGCGGCGCTCCCCTCAGGAATGAGGGGCTAGGGGAGTCGAGGTCCGCTTGCGGACTTTGTTCTCTCACGGAAAATTCCTGCGAATCCCATGGACTGCTGACGGATCAGCATTCTGCATATTCTTTTATGAGTTCTTTACACCGTACCAGGCAATACCTTCGTGTTTCCATCCGACAGTCACCAGGTGCTGTGCTTCATTATTTGCCGTGGTGTAATGGTGCGCTCCGGAAGTAATGAATGGGTTGAAGCAGCGATACAGCGGCACTGTCTTCTCGTCGTCTGAATACCAGCCGATTCCTTCATAGATCCATCCGCTTCTCTCAGTCAGTGAATCCCGTTCAAAAACACTGGTCGTATAGTGGTGATCCTTCAAAACCGGATTGTAGAGACGGAAGACCGGTGTGTTGGAATCTTCCGGCGCATACCAGCCGATTCCCTCGTCTCTCCATCCCCGCTCGATCAGAACATCTCTCTCATGTGTAGAACTGGTGTAAAAATGCTCCAGCGTGGGTCCATAAAAAAGGCGATACATGGGAACCGCCTTGATCGTGGAAGATGGTTTTTGCACAACGTGGAACCACTTGCTATACAACTTGTACGGAGCCCCCTCCACGGTTGCCGAAATCCGGTACTCAAATCTTCCCAAAGGCAAATCCGAAAACAGCACGTCATCATCAACAGTGTGCAGATCGAAAAACGTGGCCTTGGGATGAACCGTTTTCCCGGTGACTTTTTTTCCTTTTTCGTCGTACACATAAACTTCGACTTCCTGCAGTTTCTTCTGACAGGTCACCGTTCCGTGAACTTCAAAGAAGGTTCCCTTTTTCATCTGCAGCGGCGGATCCTTGACACCGGATATCGACGGAGCCTCGGTCTGAGTCGTCTGCTTATAGTTGGGACGGATGACCTCCTTGATGTAGGTCATAGCGTATTTGGTTTTGCTGACGACACCCTCGGGGTACGTGGAAGTTCTGGTGTTTCCTCCGATACAGGTAATGTATCCTCCGGAATTCTCGCAGACAATTTCCACATGATCGTAGTATGTCGCCGGATGATTTGGATCATCGTTATCCGGCCAGTCAAAAATAATCAGGTCTCCGGGTCTGGCATTCGCCTTGGTCTGGTAAGTACCACCGGCCTTGATGACCCCCGTACGAAGCGTCATGACAAGACCATCCGCCGGAATCGCCGAAGCATTGCCGGCGAGCTTAGCACAGTCAGAGACAAAATCCGCGCACCAGTCCTCCGTATAGCCAAAATCTTTTCTCTTTCTGTCGATCTGGGCGTAGGCGACATTCAGAATGTCCGTAGCGCCATTTCCGGTCAGCTTATATCCGCCGACAAAACCACTCGTCCTGGACTGCGTACCCACGAGGTTCTCATCCGCGTCTGTCGCAGTCACTTCCGTGTCTTTGCTCTTGTTCTTCTTTCCGTCCGTTTCGTCCTGTCCTTCTGCATCCGTGCTGACAGTTACATCAACGGCCTGATCCGAACCATCCGTTCCACCGGTCAATCCCCTTTCAGAATCTCCGGAACTATCGGTACTCACCGAAATTTCATTAATATCAACATCCGTGTCCGCAAAAGCGATCCCGGGCAATGATGATACAGCAATGATAAAAGCAGTTGTCAGTAAAAGGATTCGTTTCCTCACCTGGATCCCCCTTTTCTAAAAACCATTAGCATAACTTTTATCCTACATTGTATCATTATTTATCGAATCTTTCCACCGGCTTCCGCCGATATGACGTATTCGCCTGCGCTATATCGCCTATTCCTCCGGTTCACATTTCATCTCTAAGGCTGCTTCTCCTGCTTCTCGCTTATTCCTTTTTGGCAGTATATTTTCTATCTGCATAACGGCAGCCGTTTGCGGCAGTAACATTTTTAGAATAAAGATCGCAATAATCAGAACCAAAATAGGAATCAAACAACTGACCACCAGCATGACTGCCAGCGCCTCAAGAAGACTTGTCAGGTAATCCGTAGCCTGGTCAACAACTTCGGATCCGGTTTCCTTGATTTGCTTAAGAATTCCACCATCCGTATCTTCTTTTTCTTTCTCATTCCCCTCAAATTCCTGCGCGTTTTCCAGTGTCTCATTATATGCATTCGCAACAAGATCAGATGAAATAACCGTGCAGGGGACGATCAATGCCAGGACGAGTCCAACTAATGCGCTTTTCACTGCAAAAGATAGGAATATTTTCTTTTTCTTCCATACATACAAAGCCACACACAAACAAACGGATGGAATTGCCAAATAAGAAACTATAAAACCGGCAATGACAATAAAATATTTTTCAAAATAAAGCGCGCTTAATACGATCAGGAAATATTTGGAAACATCCGCAAGCTGCGTTGCAATTGGTGTTCCCACATCTCCGGGCAGTAATGAAATAACGGTCGAAGCACCGGCAGCCGTACCGGTAAGCAACATCGTTGTTTCAATCTTGTTATCGTAAGCTTCAATACACATCTTGTTAAGCCCCATATCAGGATCTGTTAAGACTCCTGAAAGAACTTTGATTGATAACACAGCAATCAAAAAACATATGCCGGTTAAAGCCATTTTCTTAAAAAATCTTTCAATCATATCAGGCCTCCTTGTATACGATGCTATACTCGGATTTGTCAACCAGCTGCTCGACAAAATTTCCAATTACTTTCTTTGCATTCTCATCAGCTTTTTCCAGCACTCCTCTTTCCTCGGCCTTCTCTATCGCCCTCTTTTTAAAATCCTTTTGTGCTTCATTGTAATCTTCAAGTTCCAGTCTATTCCATAAATGATCTTCTTCCTCGAATTTTTTGAAACTGTCTTCGTCAATCGAAATATCCTTTATCTCTGACTTTGGAACAGTGATTTCAATTTCCTTCGTTTCCTCGTTCACATCCACCGTAATATCTGAAAAATTGACACCGGCTTCCACCACGCCCTCGTAGCTATAGGAAAACGTTGCTTCCGAAGTTAAAAAAGCGATTTTCTTGTCCTTTGTATATGTCTCAATCGCTTCAAAAGAATACTCTTCTGTGATAAGAAATCCCATATCACACAAGCCATCCTGAATGATGGAAAAATCCGTTGTCACCTTTGTATTGTCTTCATATTCCGGAATTGTAACAATGGGATCTGACGTATTCCCGATCGTCTGGCTTACACCGTTTTTCATAATTAATATGCCTGACCCAAAGCATACGACTGCTATAACAAGCCATACAAAAGCTTTTCCAGATGAACCTTTACCTTTTCTTCTCATAGTTTCCCCCCTGTCTTATATTTACTGTCCGTCATCTATTCTACTGTTTTTATCCCGAATTATCTACCGAGTGTCGGTAAATCCAAAATAACGCATCAACTTGAAAAACTGGCAAAAGTTACCGGATATAACGAAGTTAACGAAGATATGCTACGAGAGGCACGAAGCGTTTCATCGCTGCTTATGGCTCTGCTTTTTTGCCATGCAAGTAGATTTTGAGCTACATCCTTCCTACCCCTGCAGCAGTAGTATATATGAGAGATGTTTCTATAAGCGGAGTGATGATCCTGCATCACATCAGCGGAGCGACGAGCCTTAAGATCAGCTGGCTAAAGCGCAGGAAGGCGCCACGGCCTGATACATAGTAGTCAGTTACTTCATTAGATACTTCGAAGATTCTTTCAAAGTCCTCTTTTGTCTGCTTTACTGCGTCGCAGTCAGCGTAGAGACAGCCGTTTTCAAAGTGCAGGTAGAGGCTGCGGTAGTCCATGTTTATTGTAC
>JAIKXQ010000080.1 GCA_024684035.1 Eubacterium sp.
ATCAACAACCTGCAGGTAACATCTGAGAACACAACAGCAGCTGAGTCCAGAATCCGCGATACAGATATGGCGAAAGAGATGGCTGCATACACGAAGAATAACATTCTTTCTCAGGCAGCTCAGTCTATGCTTGCACAGGCGAACCAGTCCGGACAGGGGGTTCTTTCTCTGCTTCAGTAATTCGGGAAGTATTTGAATAATTGAAAAGTTTTTGAACATAGAAGATTGTACAGGTTGATAAACGTTTCGTATGATGCGATATTGACATTACGATGAATGTGGCCGGTCGTGAGAAATCACGGCCGGTTTTTTTGGCGTTTTGTATATGATAACAAATCATTTTGCGCTTATGAATTTCCTGTTTTGTTCGATAAATATTATAAGAGTTATTAAAAAAAGTAGTTTACGGCAGAAAGGAAGTCGTTCTATGTTTAAAGTTAAGAAAGAAGAAGTGAAGTATGTGGTTAAATCGGTCAGGATGACGGAGGATATGATCACAAAGATTCAGGAACTGGCTGGAATACATGGAGTTTCCTTTAACAACATTGTGGTGCAATGTATTGAGTATGCGCTGGACGACATGAAGAACGCTGACAATGATTCATAAGAGGAGACGGTATGGAATTCGAGCAGGATTATTTTGAGAGCGAAGTCCGGGCCGGTTTTTATGTTCCCGGAATTATGAAGAGATGCTGGGCTGCTCAGTTGGAGATTCTCAGTGATATAAATAAGGTTTGCGAGAAACACAATCTGAAATGGAGTCTGGCCTACGGAAGTATGATGGGCGCCGCCAGACACAAGGGCTTCATCCCCTGGGATGACGATATGGATATTTACATGCGCCGGGATGACTTTGAGGTGTTTCGGAGTGTCTTCCGGGAGGAAATGCCGGCGGGGAATGAGATGTTCGGTCCGGAAACACCCGGGTACGACAACTGGATTTGGCGAGTCGTGAATGTTGCCGGAGTGGGATCCAGTGATGATTTTTTGGCGAAGTATCACGGATTCCCTTACTCGGCGGGTATTGATATCTTTGTGCTGGAATTTCTCAGCCCGAATGAAGAAGAGAACAAGGATCGAGATGCTGCCGCTGTCTGTAATCTGGTATTATTGCACTTTCTGATGGACGCCTGGAGCAGAACCAAAGCCCCCAAGGGACGTAAACCGCAGGCGATCACATTGAATGAGCTGGCGAAAGTCAAGAAGAAGAATACCTGGCGGAAAGAGCTTGAAACGATGCTTGAGAAGCATGAACGTTTCTGTCATGTGAAGTTCGATCGGAATGAATCCATTCTGGATCAGGCTTTCCGTCTCCACGAGAAACTCTGTAAGCGCTTTAACGGGGAAGGCGCGAAGCAGGCTGCCGTACTGGGTTGGTGGCTGACGAATAAGAATGACCTCTATCCGGTCGATTATCTGGAGCACACCAAACAGATCGATTTTGAGAATACGAAAGCTTATATTCCGGAGACATATGACGCCGATCTGCGTAAGATTTTCGGGGACTGGACGGTTCCGCAGAGATTCAGCGGACACGGATATCCATATTTCCTTTCCACAGAGAATCTGGTACTTGAGCGAGCGAAAGGGAAGATGGCGAATCCTTACTTTTATGAATTCGACAGCAAGGATCTGGAAGTGACGAAGAATTCAAAGGATGATACATATAAAGTTGCCATCCGGGAAATGCTCAAGATTATGGCAGAACTGTTGCACGGCTTAGAGAAATGCCATTTTAAAGATACGGAACTGGTTGTGAACCTCTTGTCAGATCTTCAGAAAGTCACCATAGATCTTGGAGAGTGTATCGAAGACAGATATACGATCGCCGCTAAAATCGTGAAGAAGCTGGAGGATTACTGCGAAGCAATCTATGTGTTATATCAGATGGTTACAGAAGCAGAAGATCCTTCGGCGATGGAAGAAGAATGTGAATCTTCACTTGGTGAACTGTGCGACTCGTTTTTGGCGATCCGGTTGAAGATCGGGAAGAATATCCTGGATAAGAAGGAAGTGATCTTCGCGCCGCTGCAGTACAAGCACTGGGAGAATCTTTCGGGTCTCTTTCACAAGCTAAAAGAAAATCCGAAGTATGACGTCTATATCATGCCTCTTCCGTATTATCGAAAAGACGGAATGATGGAGAAGATTTCCGAAACCACAAATGAGAAAGACTTATTTGCTAAAGAGGAGGTTATGATACTTGACGCCGCGACGACGGATCTTGCGAGCCGGCATCCGGACTATCTGGTGATTGATTCAGCTGCGGATCAGTATGATTCGACGCTGAACGTGGAGCCGGAGTTTTATTCGAGAAAACTGGCGGAGATTACGGATCATCTGATCTATGTTCCGTGGATTAAAGTTGACGAGTTCACGACAGGGGAAACGCTGATGATGCGGTCGGCGAAGTTTTATCTGTCTGTTCCCGGTGTAATCAAAGCGGAGAATTCTTTTGTACAGTCGGAGAAGATGGCTGATACCTATCGAAAGGTTCTGACTGAGTTTGCGGGAGATGATACCGCAGAGATCTGGGATAAGAAAATCCAACCTTATGAGAAGATTTCGGAGGTTTTTTAATTACAACGGGCGTGGGGGAGTCTTCTCTTTTTGAGGAATTACGGGAAAAGAAAAAGATCGTGTGACAGAATTCTGTATACTGAAGAACACAAAGAGATTTTGTTCACAGGAGAAGATACATGAAGAAACATGCGAATCATTCTCAAAAGAAAAGACTCCGTTTTTCACAGGTAATGATCACGAAGAACGAAGAAGCGAATATCGAGCGTGCGTTATCCTGGGGAAAAGAGATATTTGACGAACAGATTGTGGTAGACACCGGAAGCACGGACCGGACGGTTGAAATTGCGAAACGTCTGGGTGCCCGTGTGGTATTCTTTGCGTGGATCAATGATTTTGCGGCGGCGAAGAATTATGCGATTGAGCAGGCGACCGGAGATTGGATCTGTATTCTTGATGCGGACGAATACTTTACGGAGGATCAGGCGAAAAGGATTCCGGATCTGATACGGATGGCCGATGAGTCGGGAAACGAGATTCTGGAGACCTATGTTGTGAACCTGGACGGGCAGAATGGGATTATCAATAAGCATCTCGGCCTTCGGATTATCAAGAATGAAAAAGAACTGCGCTATCACGGAGCCATTCATGAGGAGCTGGGAAGATCGGATGGAAGGAGCGCAAATGTATTTTGTCTGATTGAGAAGCTCTGTTTTATGCACACGGGTTACGCAGAGGAGATATACAGGAAAAAGCAGGAGTCGAACCGCAATTATCTGTTGATTAAGAGCCGACTGGATGAGAATCCGGATGATCCCAATATGTGGGGGTATCTCGGGGACGATCTGTTCGGAAGGAAGAAGATCGAGGAGGCTGAGGCGGCGTATAAGAAAGCCATAGAACTGTATCCGGAAGAGATTCCTGCGTATTCACAGCGGGCGAAATGGACCTTTACATCGATCCTGCGTGTGCTCTGTGAGTTGTCCAAAGAGGACGAGCTCTACGATTATTATCACGCGGCCAAATCTGTTTTTCCAAGGGAAGCAGATTTTGATTTTATTCTGGGCAGATACTGTTTTCTCCGGTCGAATTATGAACAGGCAGTCGATCATCTTACCGCCTGCATAGCTCTTCTGGAGGCAGATACGCATTATGACAGTGGAAACTATGCGGCTGCGAACCTCTCGTCGATCTATGAAGCCCTTGCTTTTTCCTATTACTACACAGAGGACAGCAAGGAGGCGATCCGGTACGCATCGGTCATTCTCAACACGAATCATGACTCGATCCCAGGCATTTCGGTTTTTATGATGTGTTTTAAAAAGCTGGATGGGGACAGAGAAGAGAATGCGGCGTACTGTCTTCATGCGCTCAGCAAGTTTGAAAACCTCAGCGTTCTTGAGGACGCGGTTCATATGTCGCTGGCTGCCAAGCGGACGGCTTATGTAGAAATGCAGAAACTTCTCGATGAAAAAATTCCGGAAGAAATCAAAGAGGAAATGAGGCAATTCCGAAAGTAGAATATAGAGATGACGGAGGAACTATGGAGCATTCGGATAAACTCACCGGTATTATTAAGCGTTTGAAGCCGGACTCGGCAAACCCGCAGCTCTATCAGGAACTGGGAGATTACTTCAGTGATTGTAATCCGCAGCAGGCGTTTCTCTGTTATCAGAATGCGCTTTTTTACTCGGACAATGAAGAAAATAAAGGGATATGCCGACAGAGGATGGGGGCAATGGAAAGAAAGGGTGGTGCCGTTTCTCCCTGTTCGTTTGTTATTCTCAATTACAAGTTTCTTGAAGGAATTCAGGCCTGTATCCAAAGTATCCGGCAGTTTTGCCTGGAAGAGACATATGAGATTGTTGTTGTGGACAATGCGTCCTGTGACGAATCGACAGAGTGGCTGAGGACACAGGATGATCTCGTGCTTGTCGAGAATACGGAAAACAGGGGATTTCCGGGTGGTTGTAATGATGGAATTGCAGCGGCGAATCCGGGAAATGACATCGTTCTTCTGAACAATGACACGATTGTTATGCCGAATACTCTGTTCTGTCTGCGCATGGCGCTGTATGAAGATGAACGAAACGGCGCGACAGGGTGTATCACCAATTATTCCTCAAACGGACAACAGATTTATACGGACTTCAAGACGATGGAGGATTATCTGTCGTTTTCATATCTGGCAAATATTCCCCAGCCGGATAAGCATGAGCGAAAGACTTACCTTGTCGGCTTTGCCGAACTGATCCGCCGATCGGTGCTGGATGAGATCGGTGGTCTGGATGAACGTTTCTCTCCCGGTAATTATGAAAATAATGATCTGGGACTTCGGATTCTTCAGGCGGGATATCGAAATATCCTATGCCATGACAGTTTTATCGTTCATCTGGGAAGTCAGAGCTTCGCGAAAGATCCGGAGGCATACAGAAACCTTCTACAGACGAATCTGCAGAAGATCAATGAAAAATATGGTTTTTCCGTTTCGTATTACAGTTATGCGCGGAATGAAGTTATCGAACTGATTGATCGAGAAAAAAATGACGCGTTTACCGTTTTTGAAGTCGGTTGCGGGCTTGGAGCTACACTGAACAGGATCTCTTATTTGTATCCGAATGCTTCTGTTCAGGGAATGGAACTTGTGGAGTCTGTTGCGCTGATCGGGAACGGAAATCGCAAGATTCAGTGCGGCGATGTGGAAAAGGACGAGTTGGATATTCCGAAACACAGCGTTGATGTTCTGATTTTTGCGGATGTGATCGAACACCTGCGGGATCCACTGAAGACGCTGACTGGAATGAAAGACTATCTGAAGCCGGACGGATGTATTCTAATGAGTATTCCCAACCAGATGCATTATTCTGTCATGATTGAACTTCTTATGGGTGGTTACAGCTGGGACGAGGCAGGGATCCGGGATTACACGCATCTGCATGTATTTACCCTGCAGACGATTCGATCCATGATCGCGACATGCGGTTTTCGTGAGGAGGAACTCCGGGGAACCTATCTCGGGGATAAGATTCCGGAAGACTATGCGTGGTTTGAAGATCTGATTAAGCGCGAAGAGACCGCCGAGAGGGAGCAGTTCTTTGTTTATCAGTATCTGCTCCGGATCCGGCCGGATGTATGCGAGTGAAATGTTTTTAATACATATAATATACGGGAAAATATATAAAGAGTATCGGCTGAACTTAATTATGGGACAGCTCTGCCGATATTTTTTTTATATGGTGTGCATTTCACGGTTCGGTGTGAAATGACAGATATCGGATCAGGTTCCAGTAAATCCAAATGGAGGAATACAACGAATGAACATGAGCAAAAAGGAAAAGAGTCCGGTGAACAAACCGGCTAAAGGAAACGGAAAACTGAGTAGATTCAGGTCGCATGACATTGCTGTCAGACTTCCGCTGACCGTGGTGGCGGTGCTGATGATCGCGTTTCTGATCATGACAATTCTGCTCACCACGATTCTGGGCGGACGTTCGATGGCGGATACGAGGAATACGTTGTTCCTGACCAGTGAAGACAATGCCCAGAAGTTGAAAACGGTTCTACGAGGTACAAGAATCCTGAGTGCGACAATTAATGGGGCAATGAATACGCTTTATACGGAAAAGAACTCAGACGATTCGATCCCGTTGCTCTGGACATCCACCGGTGAGGTGAAGGGTAAACTGGAAGCCACGACCGGAGAGTTTTACAGCCAGATTACCGGCGAGAAGATCGGAGGAAGAAGCTACTACGCTGAGACGGTCATCACAAATACAATCATCGAATCCATGAATGCCATCGACGGTCTGGAGGGCGTCGGCGTCTATCTGGAGCCGGGGGCGTTTGACGAGAATGTTTCCCAGTATGCTCCGTTTATGAATGCCGCGGATCTTAAAGCCAAGACGTTCGAGAATATTTCCTATGATTCTTACAAAGATCTGGAGTATTACAAGAAGGCCATGGAGACAAAGAGCGGCGGCAGCGTGACGGATAATGCGACTGCAGAGACGCCTGTGATCACAATTTATTATCCGATTCTTCACAATGATGAATTCAAGGGAATTATTGTAGTGGATCTTGCACTGAGTCTTTTTGCGGGAATTGATGAATCGCATCTCGAGTACGAAGGAATGTATGTGAACGTCGTGAACGAAGACAAGAAGATTCTCTACAGTTCGCATACGGATGTTATCGGAAAATACTTCAAAGACACCGTCGATGAGTCTACGTTCAGCGCGATCTCCGCGAAGTGGGAAGAGGGATCGTCTTTCAGTATCAAGACAACGGCGAAATCCGGACTTGTTATGAGATACTATACGCCGTATCCTCTTTCGTTCTGTGATGACTGGTGGGTTCAGACGGTTATTCCATATAGCGTATATACAGAATCACAGACACAGACAGCGGCGATCGTTATTATCTGCGCGGTTGTTATTCTGGCGGTACTGACGCTGATTATCGTCTTTATGCTCCGCAAAGCGCTTGCTCCTCTCGATGCGATCGGGAATGCCGCACGAATGGTTGCGGAAGGTGATTTTGATGTTGCCATTGACTACCGAAAGGACGATGAGATCGGAAGACTTGCGCATTCGATCCGCAAGTTTATCAACCGGCTCCGTTCGATTATGGGAGATCTTTCCGAGAATCTCGAGGAACTCTCTTCCGGTAATTTTGATCCGGATTTGAGCAAACACTCGGAGTTCTATGTGGGTGCGTACGCGCCGCTGAAAGCTTCTCTGGAAGATATCACTGCTGAGCTGAGCAGAACCATGACAGAGATCAAGGAGGCCGCAAATCAGGTTTCCAGCGGATCCGAGCAGGTTTCCGCAGGCGCGCAGGCTCTGGCTCAGGGTTCAACCGAGCAGGCTTCTTCCGTAGAAGAACTTTCTCATACGATGGAAGATATCGCGAAGCAGATTAAGGAGACGTCTTTGAAGACGAAGGAAGCCGCGGATATCAGCAAGGATTCCAACACAGCTGTTACGCTTTCGAACAGTAAGATGACAGAGATGTCGGATTCGATGTCTGAGATCACCAGCAAGGCCGGCGAGATCAGCAAGATCATCAAGACGATTGACGATATCGCGTTCCAGACAAATATCCTGGCTCTGAACGCCGCCATCGAGGCTGCGAGAGCCGGTGCGGCCGGCAAGGGCTTCGCGGTAGTTGCCGATGAGGTCGGAAACCTTGCGAAGAAGTCGCAGGAGGCTGCGAAGGATACTGCGAAACTGATTGAGGATACCATCGAAGCTGTGGATAAGGGAGCCGGTATTACCAATGAGACGGCGGAAGCGCTGCAGAAAGTATCGGAGAGCTTCAACCGGATCGACGCACTTGTCGGAGAGATTTCCGCAACGTCCGAGATTCAGAGTACAGGTGTCAATCAGGTGGCAGAGGGAATCGATCAGATTTCCGCAGTTATTCAGACGAACTCCGCGACGGCCGAGCAGAGTGCCGCTGCCAGCCAGGAGCTTTCCTCTCAGGCTGATGCTCTCAATGACAGAGTGAATAAATTCCGTGTGAAGAGCTGAGAGATTCTGAGATAGCTTATAAGTATGAAAAACTGCGAAGAACACGAAAAGAAGTGTTTCTTCGCAGTTTTTCTGTACTATAATCCGTACTTTCGTTGTATAATAGTTCTATAAACAGACGGTATAGTATGGTTGTGTAGTTTACAGGGGGCATATTCATAGATTGGCGCGGCATTGTTGACTGAACAGGCTTCCGGCTTTGATTTTTCCGGAAAAATAATGATGAGGGACATTCGATGGACATGAAGAAGAAATTACCGGCATATATCATTATAGCGGTGGGGATTTTGACAGTGATTCTCCTGATTCCGTATGCGTTTCACACGGATGTTCCGGCAGGAACAAAAGATTATGTTCTCACAAGAATGTATGGAAACGGGGATGTGGTTGAGGAATATCAGAAGATGATTCTCAAGCAGAAGCTCTGTGAGAAGACCGAGACGGATGACATGTATCTTCACATTTACGCCACGGAGGAGCAGAGACAGCGATGGGTTGCGGACGCGAAGAAGAATCTTGATTCGATCGCGAAGAGCAGCAAGACCAGTAAGTTGAAGTTTCTGTTTAACGACACCTATGACACGCTCTATGTGGAGATTCCCGCGGGAACAAACCCATATAAGGCGGGGGCGCTGATGCACCAGGCCTTGTTCAATGCGGAGCTGTATCAGATTTTCAGCGGGAATTCCTACTGGAATGTGCACGTTGTTGTCGACAACGTCACGACAGGAGAACGGCTCATCGATGTAAATCATCCGATGCAGGAGGTTGTGATTGATCCGGAGAAGATCAAGAAGGAGAAGACGAAGAAGTAGTGCGCAGACCGTAAACGATACAATTTTCTATGAGATGAAAGCGAGCTGAGCAGGTAATTCGGAATACCTGTTCAGCCCGCTTTTGTTGTGTTATCAGAAATCTCTTCCGGATTTCTGTAAGCTGTATTTTCTTGTTATAAGAAATTCCTTTTGGAATGCTATAGTCTGTTTTTACCGGTACACGGTCCAGATCGGTCCGCCGTTTGCGCGTCCTGCGTCGAGCTGGCTCACAATGAGTGCCGGATCATAGTGGGTCTTTGTCCGCTTGAGGCTGACCGGATCGGCCACTGAGATGGTTCCGTCCTCATTGAGTGAAGTGAGGATGATGAAGTGACCGGAGTCTGTGAAATCACCGGGACCCATGAGGCACACCAGCAGGTGGCCGGCCTGTAGTTCCCCGCGGATCATATCTTCGGAAATGGAATCCTGCCTGCTCACAACATTCAGGCCGTAAGCGTTCAGGGAGTTTTGAATCAGAGTGTTGTAGGAGCCACTTCCTCTGGCAAAATCGTGATCACTGACAGCCCATTCTGCCATGACGATGGGAGTGATCTGATCCGGGCTGTTTCCGAAGGAATTTGCGATCATTGCGCAAACTGTCGGTCCGCAGCCGTACTCGTGGAAGGTATCGGTTCCTCCCCACAGGTAATCCCTCCAGAGAGGATCTGCCTGGTTGTAGTAGAGCATTGGTCCCATCGCGGTGTGAAGCATCAGGTAGTTATTTGCAGTCTGAGCAAAGTCGGAGGCAGCGTCCGTTGATTCTTCCGTTGGGACGGTAGTCTCACCCAAGGGGATGGGATCGTTCTTTTCGGCGTCCTCTGCACTGGCTTCTGTACCGGTCTCTGCACCTGAGGCTACGGTATCTTTTTTCTTTTTCTTTTTTTGGCTGGTGTTCTGTGAACCGGCGGAGCCTGCGGCAGATCTGTCTCCGGAGGAATTCAGGATGGTGCCTTCTGTGGTTGGCTCTGAATTCTTGTCAGCATTCACGGGATTTGCCGTCAGGACTTCATAGGGTACCTGGGATGAGTCGGACGAGGCTACTGCATTCGCAGAACGGCGTTCTACGCCTCTGAGAAAGGATTTCACGCCGTTTGACACCGGAGTGATGGAAAGAATCGCAGCCATGGCAAAAAGGAGAAGCGTGGCCAATCTGGAGCGCTGTCGCTCGCGCTCCATTCTCCGGTTCTGCTCAACAAGCCGGGAATGATTGTCGCGGATAAAACGGCCGTTTTTTGTAGTTATATCATGTTGCGAAACGTGGTCCTGTGTAAGTCTGTCATTCATACTTTTCTCTCCCCATGATATGGAAAAATGTATCATTTCAGATGTTCAGAAACCAGAATGTTTATATCTATATCATATCATTTTTTTTATTGGTTTTCCAGTATTTAAGAACCGTTATACTGGTATAGATCAAGTAAAGCCGCCCATCGGGAGCCGTATGCCGGCAGCCCGATGGGCGGCTGAAAAGACTATTTCATTCCAAGTTCTTGAAGCAGAAGAGATCCGATGCTTGTGACCGGTGCCTGTCTGTCTACGGCTCCGATTTTGTATGCCTCCATGGGCATTCCATAGACGATGCAGGATTCCTTGTCCTGGCCGATGGTGTAGGCTCCTTTTTGATGCATGCGAAGAAGTCCCTGTGCTCCGTCGGCACCCATACCGGTCAGGATCACGCCGAGAGCCCGGCTTCCTGCATGATCGGCGACAGAATTGAAGAGGACATCAACCGAAGGAGCGTGCCCGTTAAAACGGGGCTCTTCCGTGACAGAGACTCTGTAGCCGTTTCCGATACGTGTGACGCGCATCTGGAAACCGCCCGGCGCAATGAGAATAAGCCCTTTCTCAACTACATCGCCGTTTACCGCCTCGCGCACTCTCATATTGCAGATTCTGTCCAGACGATCGGCATACATCTTTGTAAAGCCGCCGGGCATATGCTGAGTAACGACGATGCCCGGGGTCTGTGCGGGCAGATCTTTTACTACTTCCAGGATTGCATCCGTACCACCGGTTGATGCACCGATGGCAATCAGGTCTCTAATTACCATAATTATCAAATCTCTTTTCTGTAGATGGCTGGTGTGATGTACTTGTAAGGACAATTTGTTTTGCTCAGCCCTTCAGAATGGCCGATAAACAGATAGCCTTTATCTTCTGTGGCGTCAAAAAATCTCTTCACCAGAGCATCCTTTGTCGGAGCGTCAAAGTAGATCATGACATTCCTGCAGAGGATGAGATCAAATTTCTTACGGAAATGAATCGGATCCATCAAATTGAACTGACGGAAGAGAACGTTGTTTCGCAGGATCGGACTTACCGTCCATGTGCCGTCCGGTCGGGCTGTAAAATACTTGCGCTTCCATGCGTCCGGGATATTGGAAAGGGATTCACTTGTATAGGTGGGATTCACCGCGATGTTCAGCATATCGGTAGAGAGATCCGTAGCCAGTATTCTGGTATCCCATTTGCCTCCCAGCGCATCGAAGTATTCCTTCAGGATGATGGAAACACTATAGGGTTCCTGTCCTGAGGAGCAGCCTGCGCTCCAGATATTGATGGAGCGATCTCCTTTATGCTTCTCTGCCAGATAAGGAAGAATCGTATCTTTCAGGAAATCGAAGTGTTGTTCTTCGCGCATAAAGTATGTATAGTTGGTCGTCAGTTTACCCAGCATGGAAGATATGAGATCAGGCCTTCTGCCGTTAACAATATCGTCCGTGTATGTGTGAAAGGAGTCATAACCCTGAAGAGCGATGACGTTTGTCAGTCGACTGACGATCAGCTGTTTCTTCTTGTGTAGGTCGATTCCATAGTGACTCTGAATGTATTGATACATTCTGGTGAAATCCTCATCGGTGAGAGTGTCCATGATAGAAGTCCCTCCTGTATCTGTCGGTATAAACATACAGAGCCATCCATGTCTCATGCAGTACGCGAAGCGGCGTTTCTGGAGAAAGCTTCGGATGACTCTGTGTATAGCTTAACAGCAAATATCCTTAGATCAATTATCTACAAGTGCCCGGCAGTCAAACGACATGGCAACGGTGTCGTCATCGAGTTTGAGCATACCGTTCGCAAGCTTCTGCGGGCGCTTCAGCGGGAGCGCGTGGATCTCATTGAGATCGATATCAAGTACGCTCCGTACATTGTCTACAATGATTCCGAGCGGTACGGAGTCAATGTTGAGCACGATAATACAGGTCTTGCTCGTGTAGTTTACAGGATCCTTATCCATCATCAGACGGATATCAATAACCGGGAGGATCTGGCCTCGAAGGTTAATGATGCCCTTTACGTACTCCGGTACCACGGGAAGTGTGGTGATGGTGTGATCGTTGATGATCTCGATTACGTACTCGGTACTGAGGAAAAGTACAAGACCGCCGGATTCGAAGGCAAGACAGCGCTGAAGGTTTCTTGTATCTTCAATATTCTCTGCCGTATTCTCTGTTACGTTAGAGAGGGACTCTGCTTTAATTTCATCTGCCATGTATTTTTACCTCCTCAAGCATTATCAATGGCTGCAGAATGGATACCTGCGACATCAAGGATAATACTGATATTTCCGTCACCAAGGATCGTACATCCGCTGATACCTACATTCTTCAGATCGTAGTCGTTAAAGTAAACAGGAAGCGGTTTTACAACGACCTGCTGTTCGCCGATCAGATCGTCTGCGTAGAGAACGCAGGACTTGTCGCCGGCCTCTACCCAGATGAAGATACCTTCTTCAATATCTTCATCGTTATAATCGCTCGGAATATTGTAGAAGCGGTTGAGACGGATGACAGGATAGAAGTCACCCATTCTCTCGATCATCTCATGACCTGTCTCATCAAGAATGATCTCGTCTCTGTTGACCTTGAAGGACTGGCTGATGTTCGCAATCGGAATTGTGAAGATGGATTTTCCGACGGTAACTTTCATACCGTCGACGATTGCCATTGTAAGCGGAATCTTCAGGGTGATGGTTGTGCCCTTGCCGAGCTCACTGTCGATCTTGACAGCTCCTCCGACAGATTCCACATTCTTCTTAACAACGTCCATGCCGACGCCTCGGCCGGAATACTCTGTAACCGTCTGGTTCGTGGAGAATCCGGGAAGAAGAATAAGGCCGAGAGCTTCCTTCGGTGTATATGCGCTCCTGGGTTTGGTCAGGATGCCCTTGGATTCAGCCTTGTCAAGAAGCTTCTCGGAATCCATACCGTAGCCGTCATCGCTGATGGAGATGACAACCTCGCTGCTGGTATGAGAAGCGGAGAGGATCAGTTCTCCCTGTGGATCCTTGCCTGCGGAAAGTCGCTCTTCCTTGGTCTCCTCGATTCCGTGATCCATACTGTTTCGCACGATGTGCATGATCGGATCCTGGATGCTGTCGATGATGGTCTTGTCAACCTCTGTCTCCTCACCGATGATGGTAAGGCGGACATCCTTGTTGAGCTTCTGCTTCATATCGCGGACAATTCGGTTCATCTTCTGGAAGATACCGGAGATCGGCACCATTCGAAGAGACATGGAGATGTCCTGCAGATCGTCGGTCAGCTTGCGGAGCTGACGGGCAGATTTATTGAAGGTATCAAAGGACTCCTGCGGAAGCATCTTCAGGACAGGAGAGGAAGTTACCATCGACTCTGTGATAACGATCTCACCTACAAGATCCATCAGGCTGTCAAGTTTCTGAAGGTTGACACTGATCAGACTCTGCTTAACAGGTGCTGCCTTCTTCGCGGGTGCTTTTGAGGCTGCGGCTGCGGAAGGAGCGGCAGCTTCTGCGGGAGCAGAGGGTGCTGCCTGTTCTTTCTCTGCTGGAGCGGCTGGTGCTGCCGGAGCAGGAGCCGGAGCAGGAGCCGGTGGCTCTGCTGCGGAAACCGCATCCTGAACTTCGTAAGAACGGATATGACCTTGAGACTGCAGGACGGAAAGAGCTTTCTTGCTGTCTTCCGGTGTATTGAACGCCATGAAGAATCCGTTATCGATGATCTGCTGTGTGCAGTCTGAATTGTGCTCCATGTCCTCCGGATAGAATCTGAAATCGATCTCGCATTCTTTTACTGCATTCACGATCATGAATGCCCGGAGATTCTCCATCCCGACGCCTTCCTCAAGGAAGATATGGATGAAGGTGCTGGCGTCCTTGTCATTCGGGAGTCCGGACAGCTGTGCGTTCACGAGATCCACATTGCTTGGCGCGGGTGCTTCAGAACCGGAAGCTTCTGCAGCTTCGGCACCGGAGGGCGCCGCGTCGGCTTCGGATGCGCTCTCTGCAGGCTTCTTGACACCGGAACTGAGCTGTGAAAGAAAGTCTACGATGATCTTGGAAAGAGCGTCTACGTTTTCTTCGAGAGGCTCACCATTTTCGACTTTTGAAATCTCGCTTCGAAGATTATCCTCGGAACGGAAAAGAAGATTGAACAGATCTCTCTTCTCAGTGGCGTCGAGGGAATCAATACCCTTGTCGCGGATAAAGAAGAACAGGTCTTCCATCTTGTGTGCGATTACGGAGATCGATGTGAACTCCATCATTGCGGATGAGCCCTTGATCGTATGCATGATACGAAAGATCTCATTTACATCGTCAGTGGACATCTCGCCTTCTTTTTCATCGGCTACGAGCATCTCGTCGAGCCTGTCCAGAAGATCGTTTGTCTCAAAAAGGTACGTTTCAAGCATGCCTTCCATAACATTATCCATAGATAATTTCCCCTTTGCTGCATAAACTGCGATTATTATAGGAGTGGGTTATCGGTTACCGAGCTATATCTTAATCAAGGTCAGGACTTCGCGGCGGCGTCCAGGCGCTTTAGGCTGTTACTGACCGAGTTGACCAACATCTGGTACTCATAAGCTGTCTTGGCGAGTGAGACCTGCTCCTGATCCATATCGACGTTGTTGCCGTCGAGACGGGAAGTTTCATTGTCTGTCGTATGAACTGTCGCAGTTGTATGTCTGATCGCACGATCGATTTCGTCTGCCTCTCCTGCTCTGACTGTGCCCTTCTTTGCGAGTCGGATTCTCGATGCCAGCGTATCTTCGAATGTCAGGTATTGAGACTTGAATTTCGGTGTATCAACATTCGCGATATTATTGACCGTTATGTTTTGTCGCTGCCATAGGTAATCCAGAGTCTTCTGATCGAGACTCACTTCGTTTCCGTATAGTAGACTCATAATACACACCTTTCTGTTCTTCTGTTGACCGGTTCAATCAAAGATCAGATGCAATTACCAATATCGCGGAACGGACGAATGACCGAGTCTTGTGTACAATTGAGCACAGACAATCCCGCTACAGCAATAATATCGACACCCTGCCGAAAGATATAAGTAAAGATGTATAAAGGCGCTGCATGGAAATCCGCGGCCGCCTTTCCGGTGTACTCCCTTATATATAAAGAGCTGAAGCCGATAGTAAATATGAATGTATATGCAGTTTTATTACATTTGGCAATAGGAAGTGAGGTACGCATATGGCATTGGAATTCAATCAGATTGACAGCAGGATGCTTACATCCGCGGCGGATACCTCTGCGAAGAAGCTCTCTGTAAATGCGGCAGAGGCTGCAGAGATTGCAGCGGAAGAACTTGAGTTAACAGAAGACGAGGAGCTGGATGGAGCGGCAAAGGAGAATGCGGCCTCCGTCAAGGAACCTCAGGACGTATATGTGAAATCCACGGAGACAGAGAAGAATACCTCCATTAAGGATGCGGTCAAGATGACAGCCAGTCAGCGTGCTGCCCTGGTGGAGAGCCTCAAGGCACAGCAGGCCGAGCAGGAGAAGGAATTCCTGAATATGATCCGCAAGTCTCTGGGCGATCAGGCGAATACCTTCCTGAAGGCAAATGCTACGTTGTCGATGGATGATGACGGAATGTGGCGCTTCCTCGCTGACGGCAATTTCACCGTTGACCTCGAGACAAAGACAAAAGCACAGGAGGCCATCTCCGAAGACGGAGAGTACGGCATTAAGAAAACCTCGGAGAGGCTTTTCCAGTTCGCTTCGGCGCTGGCAGGAGATGATGTGGAGAAGATGAAGAAGATGCAGGCTGCAATCCAGGAGGGATATGCGCAGGCTACTGCTTCCTGGGGCAAGGAACTTCCTTCGATCTGTAAGGATACCATCGATGCGACAGAGAAGTTGTTCGAGGAGTATTACAATAAGCATGAAAGCGCTGCAACTGCAGAATAGTTTTTAGATCTGTTTGTAGAGTTGTAACGGGCAGTGCAGACGACAGAGCTTTCCATCCGTAACTGCAAACATCGTGTGGCACACGATTCATAATCGGGGCAGAAGATCATGAAAAAAAAGGTGGCAGCACTGATTGTCGCGTTCATAATTGCAGCAGGGGGAAGTACTTCTGCTGCAGTTTTTACGCCGGAGACGACGTATGCGGCTGAAATAAACGGGAGTTTCGGAGATCGCATACAGCGCGCTCCGTCGGCAGGAAACAGAATGATGGTTCAGGAAGGCGGATTCACAGAAGATTCGCTTCTCGCAAAGACTTTCAAAGATAAGAAGAAAAAGGAATCATCAAGCAGTTCGAGTTCGGATTCTGAATCAGAGAAGTCATCGGAGTCATCGGAAAGTACAGACTCATCTTCAGAGAAATCTTCGAAAAAGAAAAATAGCTCAGAACCAACCGCAACGCCGGAACCCACCGAGACACCCTTTGATGTGTATATCAAGGTGGCCTCCGGGGACGGCACCGGCGTCATGTTGCGCGAGCAGCCCTCTGCGGATGCGCAGCCAGTGCTGGTCGACAATATTCCGGACGGAACAGTGCTTCATATCACAGATGAAGTGACTGACGGTGTAGGAGGAGTCTGGGGATACACGAATTATGCTGATGTCGGAAACGGTTATGTCCTTCTGGCAGAGACGGAGCAGACCGAGAGGATTGCTTTGCTGGCACCTTCGGCGGAGGAGATGAAGAGACTGGCGGAAGAAGAGCGGGCTGCCTTCATCAGGCAGTATTTCCAGCTGGTTGATTCAGATGGAAATGTGATCGAAGATGCCACCCCTTTCATGAATAATACGAAAACCGAAGATTCAAAGTCAGAAGCTTCAGATGGTGGATCCGAGGAAGTAAAAGAATCGGTTTCATCCTCCAGCCTTTCGGACAAGGCAAAGGCAGTTATTTCCGGTTCAGAGGGGACGGAATCACTGAGAGTGGTTTCCTCCAGTTCCACCAGCGGAAATGATGGCATGATACCGTTTCTTCCCTTTAAGGTTCCGATTTTTGTAGGGATTATTGTTGCGGCGGTTCTCCTTCTGGTAATCGTCGGAGTTGTCGTACTTTTGATCCTTAAGAAAAAGGGAGGCAAAGGAAGTGACGCTGATGCCGGCGAAGGCGGCGACGGCGGAAAGAATAAGAAGGCGGGCGGCAAGGACAAGAAAGCCGGCGACGATAAGAAGGGAGACAAGAAGGCAGCGGTGGCAGCCAAGAAGGCGGCAACGGCAGAGAAGAAGAAAGCGGCGGCAGCCAAGAAGAAAGAAGCGTCTGCGCAGAAGAAAGCGGCAGCGGCAGCGAAAAAAGTGGCCAAGAAAGCTGAAAAGGATAAGGCAAAAGCTGACAAAGCAGCAGCCAAATCAGCGGCTAAGGCAGCGAAGGCCGCGGCCAAACAGAAGATTAAAGCCGCGAAGGACGAGATCAAGGCCGCAAAGAAGGGAACAAAGACAGCGAAGACCAAGGCCATGAGTCAGTCCAATGCGAATGAATTGAAGAATAAGAAGAAATAGAAATAGCAGAAATAATAAGGTGGGCGGCGCTTCGATCAGCGCCGCCCGCCTTGATGTTGGATAGGGGAGGCGATAAGAGGAACAAATAATAAAAGGAACTGGGAATACACATATGAACACATAAGAAAGAAGAGCCACCGGGAAGGCAGCTCTTCTTTTGAGATAATTCTTAAGATTCACAGAGGCTTCAGATTCAGCTCTTTCTGGAAGGCGGCTTCGCACATCTTGTCCACGGCATCGCTATGGTCGAGGACGTGAAGGGCGCGCGTCTCATAGATGATCTTGTGACCGGTGTGAATGCCGTATTCATACATTGTTGCCCGGATGGTCTGCATCAGTTCCGGTGTGTGGTTTCTCGTCTGCATGAGGGAGATAAAACGGTCGGCGTACATACGACCGCTGATATCGCCGTGCCGGACTTTGTTCTGAAGGAGCCACCCGAATTTCTTGAGGATATCGTTTCCGTCCTTGTTGGAGAAAGACTTGAAGTTGACGATGTTGAAAGCCACAAGGGTGTAGTCTTCGAAGGGATTCTCGTCCAGTCGTTTGCGGGCTTCCATAAAGAAACCCTCCCGGTTCAGCAGGCCTGTGAGATTATCATGGGAAATCAGGTACTCGTAGCCGGCGGATTTGTTATGGGATGGCGTCAGGTCGTGGATAAAATATGCGGTGCCTTCCTGCCCAAGATCCTTCGCATAGATCGCGCGACTGGTGACTTCGTAGAGCTTGACGAGATCGCGGTGATAATAGGGCTGAATCCAGTTGTCTAGGTTGCCATCGGGTTTTCTGCTCTTCATCCATGCATGGAATTCTGACTGCAGAATGAGATCATACGATACGTGAAAGAGCCGGAAGGCTCTTTCGTTCGCATAGAGGATATTCTTATTGGTTCCTGTGATGATAAGACC
This sequence comes from Eubacterium sp., assembly GCA_024684035.1. Classification (GTDB taxonomy): domain Bacteria; phylum Bacillota; class Clostridia; order Lachnospirales; family Lachnospiraceae; genus Bilifractor. The sequence goes on from JAIKXQ010000080.1 coordinate 18,515, forward strand.
GTCCGGAAATCTGCGGAAGATCTGAAGAACCATACGCGTAAAGCGTTCTTCGGTCAGCGACGGATCGAGAAAGGTTGTCCTGTCGCCGGAGTCTGGTTGCCTTGTATCCATATCGTGTATCTCCTGTAAGGATAGCTAGTCTATGTAAGAAGACTGTTCCCGGTATTGCGGACGACTAAATCATTATATAAAACAACGGACATATACGGAAAGCCTCACAGATGCAGATAATCGTCCTTCTTGTAACCGCGGCTGCCTTTGTTCTGGGGTTCGGCCGATGGTTTCTGTGCTGCATCGTGGAACATCTTTGCTTCTTTGGTCATCTTCAGAGTGACCTTGATCTTGTTCAGCATACAGTGCTTGATATAGAGATCCATATACTCTTCAATCTCGTCCTTCACAAGCATCCAGACCATCTGCATCTCTTTGGGGTGTTTGACATTCTCCTGTTCAAAATTGGGTTCCCGGAAACGCTTCGGATAATCCCCCACGTAAAATGTCAGCATACCGATCTCTTCCGGATCCAGCATATTACCGGCTTTGAACAGAATTTTGGGAATGGGGATAGCGGGCATATAATTCGTGATCGCCCTGCGCTGTTCTGCCGTCAGCGAATCATATAAAGACATAACCTGCGAACTGAAGGCTTCATTACTCAGGTCGCGCCAGAAACTCTCATTCCATTCATCCATGGTGGTGTACCTCTTACTCTATAAAAAAATCATTGATGGATTTTTCTTCACTAATCTGAAGATATTTCGACAAAATCGTTCCTGTTTATAAATGCACCGGAGACAGTGTCTCTGAATGATCATAGGCAATAAAGTCACATAAGTCAAGCGATTCGAGAAGACGCAAAAAACTGTGTGACTTCTTCCCGGTGGGGCGGTGGACTTCCGGAACGGGAGCGTGAATAAAGCCGGTTCATATTATGAAACGCCTGTTTTTGTCGAGATATTTATATCGGGCTATGGTCTGCGTGAAGGGACTACCCGGAAGCGAAAACTGAAGAGTCATGCAACAGACGAAGAAGAAATGACGTGAGAATTCTGCATGATCCACGTGTTTGTACATGGAGGATGAGATGAGTAAAGACAAGAAGAGAGGCGGGACAGGAAGAGTTCCGGCTAAACAAAAAAGAAAAACTTTACGCGGCAAGATTACAACAAAGCTCACCTGGGGAATTCTTCTGGTGCTGGTTGTGTCATCGATGATTATCGGTTTTTCCGTTGGAAGGATGATTAATACCCAGACGGAGAAGAACCTGAAGAATATCGCAAGGAAGAACGCTGCTGTCGTGGGAAGTATTGCGGATTCTTTTAAATCTGTGACAACTCCCATCGAGACAAGTCTTCTGGCGATGCTGGCCAAGAGGGATACAGGGGCGAGACAGACTCCGAGTAATGTAATTTCCGGCATCAAACTGACGAATAGCCGGTCAAATCAGGAGACATTGATGCTCGGCAATCTGCGATCCATCCTTTCTTCCAATGAGTCGGTTGTGGATGCCGGCGTTTATTTCACGAAGGGAGCTTTTGACGAGAAAGTAGATGATTACAGTATTATGGTGGTCAGCCCCAAGGAAGAACCCGGAGCGGTATTCGCCATGTATGAGGAGCAGGTTCAGGCGAACGAAGCTCTTCAGAAAGCTCTGGAGACAGGGGAAGATGTATATGCGTCACCGGTTCAGAATGAATATATTAACGGAGAATGGACCGTGACTGCAGCATACCCCATCAAGAACGATGAGAGTGTCGTCGCTGTTGTACTCATTGATTTCAAGGCAGATGCATTCAAAAAGGTTCTGGAAACGGACTCGGATTATTCATCCATGCTCATCGATGTGATCAACCCTGATCATATGGTGGTATACAGTAGTATAGACAGTTCTATAGGAACAGCCTTTGACAGTTTTTTTGCTCCAGATGATTCAGCGAGAATCACAGAGATCCTCAATAAGGGAGAAGAATTTCTGTCCCAGACGAACAGCAATGGTTTTCACAAGGTCAGGGCATTTACACCGGTAACCGTATCGGGCAAGACCTGGTGGGCACAGACATCCATCAGTTATAGCGAATACATGGGATATCTCAACGGTCTGGTTGCTGTTATGATCGGAGAAGTGCTGGGCGTTGTCATCATGCTCCTGATTTTCAGCAGAGTTGTTCTGAGGAAATCTCTGCAGCCCCTGGAGGATGTGGCCGGTGCAGCAGATACGCTGGCAAAGGGTTCCTTCGATATTGCGCTGAATTATAATCAGAGAGATGAAATCGGTGTTGTTTCCGACAGTATGAAAGTCGTGATCGGAAATCTGAAGAGTATCATCGATAATCTCAGCAGGAAGCTGACGATGCTGGCGGATGGTAACTTTAATTTCTCGAATGAAGAGAAAGAGATTTATATCGGAGAGTACCGGCCGATTCTGGAGTCACTGGATGCGATTACTGAGAAACTGAATGCAACCATGGGAGATATCCGCTCGGCTGCCGAGAAAGTAGACAGCAGTTCTACTCAGGTATCTGCAGGGGCGAATGCCCTTGCCACCGGTTCTACGGAGCAGGCATCGTCTGTTGAGGAACTCTCTTCTACAATGACCGACATGTCCGTGAAGATCCGGGCGAATGCTCAGAAGTCCATGAATGCTTCGGAATTGTCTGCGAGAGCCGGTCAGGCTGTGGAGAAGTCCAACGAGAAGATGACAGAGATGTCTTCGGCAATGGCGGATATAACCTCGAAGGCAGAAGAAATTAACAAGATCATTCAGACCATTGATGATATCGCTTTCCAGACGAATATTCTCGCACTCAACGCATCCATTGAGGCAGCGAGGGCAGGAGCTGCAGGTAAAGGCTTTGCGGTAGTTGCCGCGGAGGTAGGAAACCTTGCGAACAAGTCCGCACAGGCGGCCCGTTCCACTGCGGTTTTGATTCAGGATACGGTGGAGGCGGTTCAGAAAGGCGGAGAACTTACCAGAGAGACTGCAGAGTCGCTTCAGTCTGTATCGGATAATACGGAGCAGATTACAAATCTGATCAATGAGATCAGCGAGGCTTCCGAAGAACAGAGCAAGGGCGTTACACAGATCGAGGATGGACTCAGATCTATTTCTGAAGTTGTTCAGACGAACTCTGCGACAGCAGAGGAGAGTGCAGCTGCGTCCGAAGAATTGTCCGGACAGGCTGCGATGCTGAAAGAGCTTGTGAACCGGTTTAAACTGAAGGATGTCAGCGCACCATATGCAGCTGTCACCTCATCTTCTGAAACGAATGTCACGGCAGGAACAGGCAATGCACCTGCAGGCAAGGTTTCCGTGACAGCTGCGGCAGATGCGTCATCCCTAAATAGGAAGTCTCAGCCGGCACAGAAAGTGACGACAGAAGAAAAGAAAACGCCCGGCAACAGCCCGAAGCCAAAGAAGGCAGCGAAGAGCCCGGTATCTATGAAATCTGAGGTGAAGAAGGATGGGAAGAGTCCGGCATCTAAGAAGTCTGAGGCAAAGGGAGGCGGGAAGAGCGCAGAACCCATGAATTCCGAACTGAAGAAGGCCGCCATACCGGCTTCCTCTGTGAAGAAGACACCAGAGAAACCGGCCGGCCGGCAGGATGTTCAGGAGAGCGGCAAGTATCATATGTATGAGGGCGCCGACAAAGAATTTAAGGCACAAGCCGATACAAAGGACAACAGGAATGCGATTTCACCGGCATCACAGGCTGCCATCGCGCCGAAAGATAACAACGGACTGGCATTCACTCCGGACGCGGATGATAAATATTGAGGCTGAGACATAAAGACTCTATGAGAATACGTGCAACAGTTCAAGGAATGACAATCGTTGATGCGTTGCGTTAGAGGATTATGAGAATGACAAGGGGACTGATGCACAGTAGCAATCATTGATGATTAAGCTATGTGTGACAGTCCCCTTTCGTTTCATGGAAATCTTTTTTTCCAGTGCAATGTTTCTCAAATTGCCGGAGCGAATGTCTGCCTGCTTATTCGTCCGTTTTTTTCGAACGATGCATCAGGTTGAAACAAACGAGTGGTAACAAATCTGATTTTACAACACAAAAAGAGACTATACATGTGACATCCATCGTACTATAATGCTTGATTGATATCATAGAGACAGAAGGTATATGATTCCGAAATGAAGAGGTACTCATGGCTGCGGATTTAAGATGGGAATATCTGGAAAAACAATTTGATATGATGCCGGGAAATATCCTGATTTGTGGGAGGGAATCCGGCGAGGATATTCTATATGAGGATATTCTATATGTCAATAGAGAATTATTGGAGTTGACGGGCTGTTCTTCGAAAGCGGACTTTATCACTCTTACCGCCGGCAAGATGAAAGGTTTTATCCAGAAAGAGGACTTTTGGTCAACTATTCATGTGGTGAGCTCGCAGCTTGAACGTGAGAAGAACCGGTTTTCCCATATTTCTTTCCGGATTTACAACTGTGAACGTGCCGAGATTTCAGTTGTGAGCTCCGGGAGAATTGTAGATGATCCGGAACTGGGCAAGATCTGTGTCATGTCTTTGATGGAAGTAAATACAAAGGCAAAAACGTTGTTGACGGATGCTCTCACCGGATTGATGGGGATGCACAGGTTCCGCGAGTTGATGACAGAAAAGTTGAAGAAAGCGTCGGAGAGAGGAGAACTGTCAAAGTATGCGCTTCTCTTTTTCGATTTGACGAATTTCAAACTGTTTAATTTGAAGTTTGGAGTGTCCGCGGGCGATAAGCTGCTGTGTCAGATGGCGGAGATTCTGAAGTCAGTCTATGGAAACAGGTTTGTGGCCAGGTTCTCGGATGATCATTTTGTCGTACTGACAGACCGTCAGGATGTCACAGAGAGTATTCTTGTGGTGAACATTAAAGCCGGAGAAATTGATCAGAATGCCATGTTGCAGCTGAAAGCGGGTATTCGCCGTCTCAGTGACGAGGACGTGAAGGTTTCGGCAGAGATGATCTGCGATCAGGCGAAACTTGCCTGTGACAGCATCAAACAGGATGCAACAAACTATACCTGTGAGTACAATGACCAGTTGACAAGTCAGATGGAATTGAAGGCTTATGTGAATGCCAACATTGAAAAAGCCATAAGTAAAGGCTATATCAGGGTCTATTATCAGCCGGTTATCCGTACGCTTACGGGGAAGCTCTGTGGAGTGGAGGCATTGGCCAGGTGGATTGATCCGGAGTATGGAAATCTTTCGCCGGCGGAATTCATTCCATTTCTGGAAGAAGCGCATCTGATTCAGATGCTGGATAATTTCGTGATCTATGAGGTCGGGCGTCAGATGCGGGAGCAGCTTGATCATGATATCCCTGTGGTTCCCTGTTCTTTCAATTTCTCACGGATGGATTTCATCATGGGAGATCCCTTTGAGGAGGTAGAGAACGTTATCCGAAAATTCGGTCTCCAGAGAAATCTGTTCCGGATCGAGATCACGGAGTCTATGATCATGCAGGATCAGGCCCGGATTATGGATCAAGTCAATCAGTTTCATGACTGCGGTTACGAGGTCTGGATGGATGACTTCGGAAGCGGATATTCCTCGCTAAATACTCTGAAGGATTTTCATTTCGATGAGATCAAGATTGATATGCTTTTTCTGAAGGATCTCAATGAGAAGGGGCGCAGCATTATAACCTCCATGGTGAGTATGGCCAAAAAACTCGGTGTGCACACATTGGCGGAAGGGGTGGAATATGACGAACAGGTAGAGTTTCTCAAGAGCATCGGTTGCGAAAAGATGCAGGGATATTATTACGGAATGCCCATGAGCGGAGATAAACTCTATGATTTTTGCAGAGAATCCTGTATCGAAGTGGAGACTGCATCGGAGGCTTATATCCAGGATCAGGTTGGACTGGAGAATCTGATTTCGGATGCCCCCATTGCGTTGATTGTAGACAATGGCCATTTTTTCCATACGCTTTTTGAAAATGATGCTTTTTGTGAGGCCGTCAGCTCCATGAAAAACGGCACGGAGGAAAACGTCAACGAGTTTATCCGATCTCCCTATTATGCGTTGAATAAGACCTTCCGTGAATTTGTGGACAAGCCCATTGCCAGCGGAAAAAAAGAGAAAATCACCTTTATTGAGAATGGACAATATATGCGTCTCACCATACGCACCATTGCCGGAAATAAGGGCAATTACATTCATAAAGTCGGGCTGTATAATATCACCTATGATGACAAACAGGAGCGGATGCGGAGAAATGACGAGATCATCCGGAATATTGCTGTCGTGTACAAGGGTATTTATCTCTGGAGTGTGAAAGACAGTGAGATCGAACTGATTATGACAAACCGTCTGAGGGACGAGGGGCTTTTCATGACGGTGGAGAGATTCCGTCAGAAATGGATGAAGGAGCTGATCTATCCCGGAGACAGAAAAAGATTTGATGACTTTTTTCAGACGGACGCGATCCACAGAAGAATCCGGCTCGGAAAGCATGCCACAATTTCAGATGTTTTTCGAATCCGTACGGAGAATGGAACGTATGAGTGGATCGAAATGACTGCCTTTATTCTCCAGCAGGAGAGGGAGGAGAAGATTTTGCTTCTCGGGAAACCGGCAGAGATTGAGGAGTATCTGAATAATGCGGATCTACTTGCTGGTATGGCCGATATGCACAATTTTGATTCCGAGGGGCGTGAGTGGCAGAGGGACGGTGATCTCTGGCGTGCGCTCATGGAGAATACCGATATCAAGTATTTCTGGAAGGACAGACAGTGCAGATTCGTCGGAGTCAACAAGGCTTTTCTTGATTACTACGGCCTGAAGTCGGCGAAGGAAGTCATTGGAAAGACAGATCAGGATATGAAATGGCATCCGGACAATGAACCTTTCCGGGATGACGAGAGAAAGGTGATTGAGCGGGGCGAAGTTGTCCAGGGATCTGTCAGCGAATGTATGATCCGTGGTTGTCTGCACAAGATTATCGCGAACAGATTTCCCATCTACCGGGACGGGAAGATCGACGGCCTGATCGGCTGCTTTGATGATCTGGACAGTATACAACGACGCCGGTACGACAGCCTTTATCTGCGGGATCCGGTTACCGGATTTATGAATTTCCGCGGAGCACTGGATGCAGGTACGAGGTTTGAAGAGAACTACAGGAAGAACGGCGAGAACTACATAGGAATACTCATTGATATCTCAGAGTACAACCGTTTTCTTTCATCGTACGGGGAAAAAGCCGCAAATGAACTGGTGCGTTTCGTGGGTGAGAAAATATGGCAGTACTCGGATACGGGAGCAGCGATTTCACGCCATTCGGAATGCAGATTCCAGATTTTTGAAAAGGGCAGTGATACCGCTGCCGTGCGGGAACGGCTCCAGCGGCTTGCGGATGAGATTCACTCCGTGCATGAAGTCGGCGGATATACGTGTACGCTCTATATGAACTATTCCATCGCTGTAGGATCCGAGGTGGAGACAACGGCTTCGCTCTTCCGTGTGTTGATGGAGAGAATGGAATTCGCGGAGGCAGAAGATCTTGGAAAAATCGTGTACACGGGAGACCGGCTGGTCTTTGACCGGGAGAAGTTCGATGAAATGGCAGAGCGGGTCTATATGTGTGATCCGGAAACCTATGATCTGGTTTATTTGAACCGGGCCGGAAGACAGGATCTCCATCTGCCGGACAATTTCAGCTGTACCGGCAAGAAGTGTTATGAGGTTATTGAAGGACGGGAAGATCCCTGTGAGTTTTGTACGATTCCGGTCACGAGAAGAGATAAATTCCACACCTGGACCAGTCACAATCAGAAAAATGGCAAGGACTATCTGATGCATGACACTCTGGTGCCCTGGAGAGGCAGGAATTACCGCTTCTCCCTGTCTGTAGCACTCACAGACTATATACAGGAGTCGGAGCTGAATAAACAGTCGGCCTATCGCCGTGTACTGACCATTGATGCAGTGAGCATCGCGCTTCAGGCCCAGGATCCGGAGATCGGTATTCAGAAGATGCTTGAAAAAATGGGACAGGGTCTGGGTGCGGACAGAGTCTTCATTTTTGAGCAGACGGATGACAGTCGCTTCAGAGCCAACTACGAATGGCACAGGAACGAACTGATTTCTCTGACTCAGGAGTGGCAGAGTGTACCGGAGAAAATCGTGGATGGCCTCTACAAGGTGTTCGCGAAGAACCGGGCTTATGTTCTGCCTAGTGTGCATGAGGTGGAAAAAATCCGGGAGAGAGATCCGGAACTGTTCCGCAAAATAGAAGATGTGAATATCCGTGAGATGGTCTGTGTGGAGTTAAAAATCGGAGGTAAATCAGCCGGTTTCTTCGGCGTTATTAATCCGAGGAAGGACTCCGTGGATAATACAGAGCGGATTCTGATGATTCTTTCAAGATATATCTCTATTCTTATCCGAAACAGAGATATGCTGAGGCGGCTGGATCTTTTGGGAAACAGAGATGCGTTGACCGGTGTTATGAACCGGAGAGCCTTCCGGGATATGACAAGACATATGCATGAGAAGTCCGGTCTTGTTGTCATTTACGGTGATGTGAACGGATTAAAGACTGTGAACGACACCCAGGGACATGAGGCAGGGGATCAGCTGATCAAAGTAGCGGCCGATGTCATGAGTTCCATCGTCGGAGCGGAACAGGTATTCCGTATGGGTGGAGATGAATTTATCATTGTCACCCAGAGCAAAGACAAGAAAGAATCGGATGAACTTATGAAGCTGCTGAGGGATAGTTTTGAGTACAAGGGAATCAGCGTGGCCTTGGGCTGCGTATACAATCCCGGTGAAATCAAAGATGTGGGCGAGTTGATGTATGAGGCGGATCGCCGCATGTATATCAACAAGCAGTATATGTACAAACAGGATTCCGGGGATTCTTCATCAACCTGACGAGGAAGTTTCTCTTGTGAAGAAGAAATGAATAAACTCCGGATCATTGCCGATATTGTATACATATATGATGTTATTCGGATGATTTTAAAAAGGATTCGTGTATGAAGGAAAACTCCCGTGGTATACATGAAAATAACAGGATGGTCGGGGAACGCTCGCACTATTTATTTTCCTCTGTCGCACAGAGGCTGGAGCTGAGCGAGATCAACTGGAGATCGCTGGCCATGATGCCGCTGGTCACTCTGCCGGTATGCATTTTTAATCTGCTGGTGCGGGTTCAGTATCAGAAGCCGGCCGGGATTTTTGCCGGTATGCTTTTGATTATTTACTGCCTTCTTCTCCTGGTTTTTACGAGACGGGGGAAACGAAGATTTGTGAGATACGCAACGGGGCTGGCCTATCTGGCGGAGATTCCGGTGATGTTGATTACCATAGTTCAGGCCACTGTGTTAAAGCCGGATGTTGCTGCCGTGACGTCTCTTTTGTTTATGGCAATTCTGCCTCCCTTTATTCTTGATCTGGCTTACCGGGTGATTGCCTTTGAGACAGTCTGGGCAGGTGTACTGATTGTCATGAGCTTTATCACAAAGGAGTCATCCCTGTTCAAGATGGATGTGCTTCACTTGGTTCTTGCCTATCTGCTTTCCGTTGGCATGATCCTGCTGATTCTGGACAGCAGATTCCGGATGATCAGGAGCAGGAATGACCTGATCAGATTTTCCGAGACCGATGCCCTCACCGGGGTGCTGAATAAGCGTTTCTTTTTGAAAAATGTGAAAGATCTCCGGGAAGTTTATGCCGCAAGTCAGGATCCGATGGATCAGACGGTGATTGTCGCCTGCAATATCTGTGATATGCGTCTGTACAATGAGGAGTATGGATTTCAGGAGGGAAACCGTCTGTTGATCCGTGCGGCCGACTGGCTCTGTGAGAATTTTCTGAACCGGCCGGTTTCGCGCTTTGAGTCGGATCATTTTTATCTTCTGTGTTACGAGTCGGAACTGATGCGCTTTTTCGAGAATATGGAGGCACATCAGCTGCTCGGAGCCGGGGATCATCCTGTTCATACATCCTTCGGTTACTATGGAATTCGAAGTGAGGACACAGAGGATTATGCCTGTGACAGGGCGTTCGTTGCCCTTCAGAAGGTGGAAGAGGGGCAGCTTTTCCGTTGCTATGACGAGGGGATGAATGAGGAATATCTCTATCACAAGAAGCTCCTCGCCCTTTTTCCCACGGCATTGCGGGAGGAAGAGTTTGAAGTTTATTATCAGCCGATTGTCCGGTCGTTTACCAGAGAGATCAGCAGTGCGGAGGCTCTGGTTCGCTGGAATAATAAGGAACGGGGCATGATCCCGCTGGGGGATTTCATGCCGCTGCTGGAAGAGCATAATCTTATTACGGAACTGGATCTCTACATGGTTCGTCATGTCCTTCAGGAAGTGAAAAAGGTTCGTGAAGAAACAGGAAGAATCCTCCCGGTTTCAGTGAACCTCTCGAGACTCGATTTTCTGATGAAAGATATGCCGGCGGAGATATGCAGACTGGCGGATGAGATTGGGGTAGAGCATGACAAGCTGATTATCGAGATCACTGAGAGTGCTTTTGCCCTTCAGAACAGCAGGCTTGCTGACGTATTGCAGCAGTTTCATTCCTACGGCTTTCCTGTCTGGATGGATGATTTCGGATCCGGCTATTCCTCGCTGAATCTTTTGAAAGATTTTGATTTTGACCTGATCAAATTTGATATGCGGTTTGTCAGAGACCTTGCGACGCATATGCAGGGCAGAATTCTGCTTGGGAAGCTGGTGGAACTGGTGGATGAGCTGGGCATGCAGACGCTGGCCGAGGGTGTGGAGACAGAAGAACAGAGAGATATTCTGGAGAACATGGGTGTTCAGAGGATGCAGGGCTTTCTCTACAGCAGACCGGAAAAGATGGCATATCTCATTGAACAGCAACGGAAAGGGAAGATGCTAGATTATGAGGACTTCCGGAGATCGTCGTATCTGGACGTGGTCAGCAAAGTAAACCTGCGAAATCCGCTTCAATATGAATTTGATCAAAACGGTGTGGAAGAAGGCAAAATGCCCGCCGGTGTTTTGGAGGTGTCCGGGGACGGAATGGGGTGTTATATCCGGTCCAATGACGTTCTCAGGCGTTTCTTGAACGCGTGGTTTTCTCCGTCGAATCCTGAGGCGATGACAGAGAATGACCTGGGCGTGGCGGGGTTCCATCTGAACATCCCTGATCCGGTTATTCAACAGCTTACGGGTATTAAAGAGCAGGGTACCTGGGAGCGGCTGGAGATCAGAGATGATAAATGGCTGCAATTCCGGGAAAATATGCTCGGGAAAGATGGAACCTTCTTTATACATTATCTTGCACAGGATGATATCACCGGAAGAGAGGCCTACCTGGTTGTTGAGATCAGTGACTAAGGCAATTCCCTATGAGACAAAAAAGAAGTGGCCTGTCTGAAATGACAATCCACTTCTTTTTTGTAATACGGAAATCGCTTTTATTTGCTTGCGTAATACTCGGATACGCTGAGGTTGTCACCGAGCGGCACTTTGTGGTCGAGACCGATGAATTTGCCGGTCTTTTCATCATGCCACAGGGTATCTTTCATCATACCGTATTTCTCTTCATCCCAGTTCTGGAAGGTTGCATCCAGAAGTCCGCCGGTATCACCGGAGTTGGGGTTCAGACACCAGAAGGTGTGGTTGATTTTGTTTTTCTCAATAAATGCAGCGATGAGCTCCAGCCATTTCTGGTTCTCTTTGCCGTCCATGAATCCGCCCCACTCACCGATCAGAAGAGGTGAGATGTTCTGATCCTGAAGATAGTACCAGGTGTCATACCAGTAGTCGTCAAGAAGGGTCTGCTCTGTGAAGTCCTTCTTGAACCAGGACTGGTTGTAAACGGCCGGGCCGTAATCATGAGGTGAATATACCAGCTGACTCTGATATTTGCCCAGATCTACCGGATAGTCCTTGGCACCGCGAAGGTTTCCGCCCCACCAGCTCGGATAGTATTTTTTCTCTTTCTCTGTGGCATTGGGAGACTGTGTACCGGACTCATAGGTGTAACCCGGACGTGGTGTCTGCTCAATACCCTCGACCATGATCAGAAGATTCGGGTTGATATCGAGGATTGCTTTACCGCAACGGCTGGCAGCTCTCTGCCAGTTTTCCTGATCATCGGAGCCGTCCCATTTTGCACGGAGATTATCGGCGTCGGAATACTTTCCGTGAGGCTCGTTTTTCAGATCGATGGCAACGACAGTATCGTCATCTTTGTACTGGTCTACAAACCAGGTCCAGGCTTCGATCCAGTCATCCTCTGTCAGGGTCTTGCCGAGATTTGCAGCTTTCACGCCATACCATACCGGGTAGTTGTGACCGGAGTTGTTGGTGTCAAGACTGTGGCAGTCCATCATGACCTTGATTCCGTTCATCTTGCAGTATTTCAGGAGTACATCGAAACAGCCTCTGGAGTCCAGATCTTTGCCGTTCTCATCCTGAAGCTCCGGCTGATTGTAGCTGGTGATACATACTTTTACTTTCTCGCCGGCTTTCCACTGAAGAATAAGCTCGGACGAAATCGGAATACGCAGCAGGTTGAAACCACGATCTGCGATTTCTTTCATTTTTACATCGAAGTCCATGCTCCAGAGACCGTGTACTACAGCCTCGTTACAGTTGAAGCCGAACCAGTTTACACCGGTGAGATAAACCGGATTTCCCTCTTCATCGTAGATCTGGTTTCCAACGCAGTGCAGCCAGTCATCGTTTGTGTCATCTTTTTCAACGACGGTTTTTACCGCTGTTTTCTTCTTGGTGTCCGTTGCCTTGTTTGCAGCAACGACAGTGCCGGATGCTTTCTGATCGACATTTGCGTCTCCGGAGAGAAGCGGTGATACTCCAAGACCTGTGACAGCTACCACTGCAGCCAGGATGCCGGCAGCAACTCTGCCTTTGCAATTCTTTAAGTTCTTCATTGTTGACCTCCCAATTTGCTCTCTCAATCGAGCTTTCCCCCAACATGATTGTGCTTTTGTCGAAAACAATCAAAATTTTAGTTTAAATGTACCACAATTAAACGATTTCGTACATATATAAATACACAAATTGCGAGAAAAAATAAAAATAAGAATAGACGAGACAAAAGATTGGTGTCATAATATCGTTGTTTTTTACAGGATTTTTGTATTCGGATATGGAGACCGGCCCGGTGTGGGGCCGGGGGAAAGAGCCCGAATACGTGCATGATCGAACTACAGGGATAGAGACAATGAAGGTTTTTAAATGCATTACAAAATGCATTATTCAAAATGGTACAGAATGAATTATAAGACATATGATATAGAATGTGATTTACTGAAGTGAGAATTAAATGATTAGGAATCATATGAATAATATGAAAGTAGTTAAGGCTATAAAAAATAAGAAAGAAACGGTGGTTGATCACGAAAGCAGGAGATGGAGCGGACCGGTGGAAGTGCTGCTTCACTTTCTGGCGGCTCTGGTCGGATACTATCTGATCGAGGCCATGGCCAGGCATTCCATGTCGGCCGCCTGGACTTTTTTTCTCAGCCATGAAAAGGTTTTTCTGTACAATACAATGCTGATCTTTCTGACTTCTCTTCCGGCGTTTCTTTTCCGAAGAAGGGTGTTTCTGCGGGTGCTGACGGGAAGTGTCTGGGCCATTTTCGGCATTGCCAACGGGATCGTTCTGGCTAACAGAGTTACGCCCCTTACCGGGCCGGATCTTATGATGCTCTCGGAGGGTCTCACCGTGATCCGAAAGTATATGCCAATCTGGCAGATCGCTTTGATCGGGGCGGGAATTGTTGCTCTGCTTGCGGGGCTTGTTTTTTTCTTTCTGAAAGCACCTGTGTACAGGGGAAAGCTGCGAAGGATTCCGGTGCTCATCGCCATCCTGCTCTCTATAGCTGCGGGCTTCGGGCTTACCCGTCAGTGTATTCGTGACCGTATTCTTTCTACCTATTTTGAGAATATCGCCAGCGCCTATCATGATTACGGGTTTCCCTACTGCCTCATGGTGACTGTCTTCGATACAGGGGTATCTCAGCCGGACCGGTATTCGGAGAAGATGATCAATGAAATCCTGGCGGATGAGGGAAAGGAAAAGAAGACAAAGAAGAGGGGAGAGGAACTGCCGAACATCATCTTTGTGCAGTGCGAGACTTTCTTCGATCCAATGAGAGTGCGACAGTTGAGTTTTTCCGAGGATCCACTTCCGAACTGGCACAAGTTGGAGAAAAAATACTCCTCCGGTCTTTACCGTGTGCCTGTGGTGGGAGCCGGCACCGTGAATTCGGAGTTTGAGACGATGACAGGTATGAGCCTCAGGTTTTTCGGACCCGGGGAATATCCATACAAGGGCGTGCTGATGGATGCGCCCTGTGAGAGTGCGGCCTATGTGCTGAAGGATCTGGGACTGTCCACCCATGCGGTCCACAACAATGACGCGATCTTCTACCGGAGAAACGAAGTCTATCGGAACCTTGGCTTCGACACCTTCACTTCCTGTGAATACATGGAGAATCAGGATGATGTCAATGAGATAAACTGGATGAGGGACCGGAATCTCATCGATCCGATCAATGACGCCTTGAATTCCACTCCGGGCAGGGACTTCCTGCTGACGGTCACTGTTCAGCCCCACGGTGCTTATCCGTCAGAGTGGAGACTGACAGATCCTGCCATCCGTGTGTCGGGAGCCAGAACGGAGGCTCAGAACGCGGCCTGGGAGTACTACGTGAACCAGCTTCACGAGGAAGACGCTTTTGTACAGGCGCTGATTGATGAGATGAGTGCCAGAAAGGAACCGACGATCATTCTTTTTTACGGGGATCATCTGCCCACGATGAATCTCACAGGAGATGATCTGAACAAGGGCTCCATCTATCAGACAAACTATTTGATCTGGGACAATATGGGACTGCAAAGGCAGAAGAAGAATATCGCTGCTTATCAGGCTGCCGCAGAGATTTTTAAAGAACTGAAGATCTACGACGGCGTGATGTTCCGTTTTCAGCAGACCATGCAGAGAAGCGACAGCTACACCTTCGATATGCAGGCACTCCAGTATGACATGCTCTATGGGGAAAAATATGTGTATGGGGGAAAAGAACCGTACAGTGCTGTGGACATGCGCATGGGTGTCAGGAAAATAGAATTAACCAGTGTACTGAAGGTGGGGCAGGATATGATCTATTTCACCGGAAAAAACTTCACCCCATCCTGCAAAGTAGTGATCGGTGATGAGGTGATCGAGGATACCCTGTACATCAACGATACGACACTGGTGACCAGGGGAGAGAAGATCGATCCCGGTGAAAATGTACGTGTGGGGGTAAGAGCCAAGGGAAGCGTGAGAGAGATGCTGCTGGGCTCGGATATCTACCTCTTCCGGGGCAGTTCCTACGCCCTGACCGTGGATCAGGAGACCATGACTGAGCGGAATACCGCGGAGGGGCAGACCTCAAGCGCCTCCTGAGAAACGTTGATCGTACATCAAAACCCTTTATTTTGAGAATTCTTTCTGATTTTTAGATCAGAACGCAATACCTGTCAGCTCGATCAGCAGTCCCCAGAAAACCCCGAAGGCGTAGAGCACGCCTGTAATGCGGAGGTTTTCCTGCAGGTGGCGGTTGGTGCGGAAGAGGATCAGCAGACCGACGCCGGCCCCAACCAGAAGGCCTGCCATCATCTGGCCGGCGTTCAGTAATCCGTTCAGATAGAACTGTGTGATCATAACGGATGAGGCGCAGTTCGGAATCAGTCCGATGAGGGCTGAGAGCAGGACGCCGATGACCGGACGGTTGGTGAGAAAACTGCCGATCACATCGGCACCGAGTCCTTCCATGGCCAGGGTCAGTGCAAAGGAAATCAGGAATACAAAGAGGGAGATATGAAGGGTGTGGATCAGTGATGCCAGAAAGATATTTCCCTCTTCTTCATCTTCGCAGTGACAGTGCTCGTTTTCGCACAGATCATGAATTCTTTTTTCTGTTTTGTATTTGTACTTTGTAAAGCGGAGCAGGAAATCAAAGCCGAGTCCGGAGATGACGCCGATGGCTGCTTTTACTGCCAGGATCCGCAAAATGGAACCTGCTGCCAGATGCTCAGAGATAAAGATCGGGAGCATCTCATCGGACGTTGACAGAAAGACTGCCAAAAGAGTACCGATCGTGAGGATTCCTCCCGAATAGAGGCTGGAAGCGGAGGCGGAGAAACCGCACTGAGGGATTACTCCGACGATGCCTCCGAAGATGGGACCGAAGCGTCCTACGCCGGCCAGGGTTTCTGTGGACTTGTCGGAAGCCTTTCGCTCTATAAATTCCATGATCAGATAGGTGATATAGAGGAAGGGAATCAGTTTGGCTGTATCTATGATGGCGTCAGTAAATGACTCCACAAGTATTTCAATCATCTGTGTATCTCCTTGAAAAATGCAAATCTGTTGCAAATGGTATTATACCCGTATTTTTTTAAAATGCAAGGGATTTGCAGATTTCAGAAAACACAGACGGATGACCCTCAATTTTTCAGATTCCGGATTTCATCTTCTGTGAGAGGACGCCAGCTTCCCTCGGGAAGTGAGGGATCGAGAACCAGACTTCCCATGGAGAGTCTCTTCAGATAAAACACTTCTTTTTCTACAGCATGAAACATGCGTTTGATCTGGTGGAATTTTCCCTCGTGAATGGTGACGCAGATCTCAGAGACGCCGGAGGACAGGGACGATTCCGGATGCTCAGCAGTGAGGAGGTCTTCCCTGTCGGCATCTGTGGCCGTTTCCCGGAAGGTAAGAATCTCCAGTTTCGCCGGGAGAGCGGTGAGCTCATCGTCAATCCTGAGTCCCTTCGCGAAGGCTTCCGCATCGGCATCCGTGACGCGGCCGTCAATTTTGGCGTAGTATTTTTTGTCCGTGTGTTTTTTCGGAGAGAGAAGCTTGTGATTCAGGTCGCCGTCGTTTGTGATAAGAAGAAGACCCACTGTATTTTTGTCCAGGCGGCCTACAGGAAACAGGTCTTTTCTCCGATCCTTTCCGAGTAGATCCAGGACAGTCTGCTGTTTCCGGTCCTCGGTGGCCGTGATGACTCCCGCCGGTTTGTTCAGCATGTAATATTCGTATTCGTTGTAGTGGATCGGCTTTCCATCAAAAGTGACGTCCTCATCCCCCTTTACGGAAAAACCAGGATCTGTGATCTGGATGCCGTTTACGGTGGCAGCTCCCTTTCGGATTTTTGTTTTCAGTTCTTTTCGCGTGCCGACGCTCATGTCGGACAGATATTTGTCCAGTCGCATAGTTCTCCTTTACTTGGATGGTTCTGCAGATGTTTTTCGCGGATGGCCTTCATCCTCGCAGATGTGGATTTGGTTATTGTCTCTGAGTATTGAGTATAGAGAGCCACCGGGAAAAAGTACAGTGACTTTTATGGGGGTTAAAGTTCTTATATATATGTTATCGTTGACGTTGCCGGCAAAAGGAGTAACGTACAAGATAGGAATAAAGCGTGAAGGTATCGTTGACGGAGGAATGAGATGCAGAAGGACGGAGCGCCAAACAGCGAAAAAATCGCCATCAGAATTTCTTATACAAGCATAGCGGTAAACGTGGTACTCACGGTGTTCAAACTGCTGGCCGGTTTGCTGGCTCACTCGGGAGCGATGATCTCGGATGCCGTACATTCGGCTTCGGATGTGGTCAGCACACTGATTGTGATCGTCGGGATCCGGATTTCGTCGAAAGAGTCTGATGGTGATCATCCCTACGGCCATGAGCGCTTTGAGTGTGTGGCGTCCGTGCTTCTGGCGGTTATGCTCGGCCTTACGGGACTTGGAATCGGCTATTCCGGAATCTGGAAAATCGCGGGAGTGGATCAGGGGACGCTGGTGATCCCCGGGAGAGCTGCTCTGGTGGCGGCCATTGTCTCGGTACTTCTCAAGGAGGCCATGTACTGGTACACAAGAGTCGGGGCAAAAAAGATCAATTCCACAGCTCTTATGGCCGACGCCTGGCATCACCGCTCAGACGCATTGTCATCCGTCGGAAGCTTTGCCGGTATTCTGGCCTCAAGGGCAGGCTTCCCCGTGATGGATCCGGTGGCCAGTGTGTTGATCTGCGGCTTTATTTTGAAGGCTGCGGTTGATATTTTTCGGGACGCTGCAGGAAAGATGACTGATCACGCCACAAGTCCCGAAGAGCAGGAAAAAATCCGCGCGACCATTCAGAGCGTGGAGGGGGTACTGCAAATCGATGAGTTGAAGACCAGAACTTTTGGTTCCAGGATTTTTGTGGATGTGGAAATCGGCGTACAGGGAGATTTGTCCCTGGTGGAGGCTCATGCAATTGCGGAGGAGGTTCACGACAGAATCGAAGCGGAATATCCGGCGGTGAAACACTGCATGGTGCATGAAAATCCGGTGATTTAGGAGATATGGAGGAAGCATGGAGGCGTCGTTTTTTCCTGATTTTTTCGTGTTCTCTTAAGTTATGATGAAAAGCATGCGGCTCCGAGGCAACAGAAGGTCGCTTTTATGGCAGACACTTTTTCGTTTCCTATGGCTAAGGCAGATGAAATGCAGGAAGCCGAAACGGAAGGGCGGAATTTGGAAGTCCATTTTTCTTGATCAGCAAAACGCTAACATATCGGAAGATCACAGATAGAATCGACTCTGCTTTTGTGTTACGATGATGATACAGTAATATCTTTGGAGGAGAAAGAAATGGCAAAGAATGAAAGATTTGAAAAAGTATATTCAAAAGATGATAGGGGAGTTTGGTATCGAACCTGAAGGTTTTGCATTGTCAAAATGTGTATCCGAAAAGGAGGATGAGCAGATGAATCAGAAGGCGATGTACAAGTTGAGCTACGGGTTGTTTGTCATTACCGCGAACAGAGACGGGAAAGATAACGGTTGTATCACAAATACTGTCGTTCAGGTCACCAGTGAGCCGAACCGGATCTCGGTGACGCTGAACAAGGGAAATTATACGCACGACATGATCGCGGATGCGGGCGTTTTTACCGTTTCGGTAATCAGTGAGAATGCGAAATTTGATCTTTTTAAACGCTTCGGATTCCAGTCCGGAAGAGATGTGGACAAATTCGCGGACTATGCTCTTTGCAAAAGAGCGGACAACGGAGCAATGATTGTCACAGAAGGAACCAATGCATTTCTGTGCGGAAAAGTCATTCAGAGTATTGATCTGGGAACGCATACCATGTTTGTGGCGGATGTGACAGACATGGAAGTATTGAGTGACGTACCGTCTGCCACCTACGTATATTATCAGGAGAATATCAAGCCAAAGCCTCAGGCGGTTGGGAAAACGGAAGACGGTCAGACGATCTGGCGCTGCCGGATCTGCGGATATGAATATGTGGGAGAGGAACTGCCGGAAGACTTTATCTGTCCGGTATGCAAACATCCGGCTTCTGATTTCGAGAAAATCGCACCGGCAGTGGAGACGGAGGCTGAAAAAAAGATAGATCAGGCTAAGTGACAGCTATACTAGTAAATGCTCCATAATCGGTACGCTATAAACATTACATCCTACTACAATTGAACACAGAAATGGGCTGTCGCACTAAAGCGACAGCCCATTTTTTCTAGGAAATTGCTTCGCATTCCTGAACACACAGTTTTCAAATTTGACAAATTACAGGGTCACAATTATGCAAAAAAACCGTGACGAACGGGATTTCGTATTGTAAACTATAGCCTGTGCGGATGATTATAAATATTTTTGATTTATAAATTTAAATTTACAGTTTTTGCACAAATAATCAAAGAATAAACGGCCGCTGCGCAGGATGCCGGGAGCGGCAGGGAAGGTATAGGGTATGCAGAATCAATCTAATATCAAACGTGATGATTTCGAATACTGCAAGGAAGTCATCAGCAAACTCAGCAGTTATTATGACAGCAAAGTTGTGGGGCAGCAGAAGCTGAAATATTCCATGATCGAGGCAATTATAGCCGACGGTCACATCCTCATCGAGTCTGTCCCGGGTCTGGCGAAGACCACGGCTGCAAAAGCCATTTCAGACGCGGTGAACGGAAAGTTCTCGAGAATTCAGTGTACGCCGGATCTCTTGCCCAGTGACATCATCGGTACACAAATCTATAACCAGGCAGAGGGGAAATTTGAAACAAAACTTGGACCGGTATTTGCGAACTTCGTTCTTCTCGATGAGATCAACCGTTCCAGTGCAAAGACTCAGAGTGCCATGCTTGAGGCCATGCAGGAGATGCAGGTTACCATCGGCGGAAATACCTACCGTATGCCGGATGATGTGTTTATCGTAATTGCGACACAGAACCCGGTGGAGCAGGAGGGTACCTATCTGCTGTCCGAGGCACAGACGGATCGATTTATCATCAAGGAGACCATTACGTATCCGACACCGGATGAAGAGACGGAGATTCTGAACCGGATTGAGTCCGGCAAGATGGTGAAGACACCGGCGGTTCTCAGCATTGCAGACGTGGACAAAGTTCAGAAACTTGCGGAGAGCGTATACATTGATGACATGATCAAGAAGTATATTTCTTTTATTGTGGATGCTACCAGAAATACTGCCCGTGTTCTCAGCCCGGAGCTTACCCGCTACGTGAAGATGGGGGCGAGTCCCCGTGCGTCCATTGCCTTCATGAAGATGGCAAAGGCTGTTGCGCTGATGAATGAGCGTACTTATGTCATACCGGATGACGTGCGCGCTGTCTGCCATCAGGTTCTCCGCCATAGAATTCAGCTCAGCTACTCTGCGGTTGCGGACAATGTGGCAGTTGAAGATATTATTGACAAGATCGTAAGCGCGATCCCGACACCGTAAGCAGAACAAGCGGTTTGTCCGGGCGGCTGCAGAACATACACTAGTACACCATTCGCAAAATAGCTGGACTAATGCGCAGAATGCTTGCCCGAGAGTGCGTGCCTGAAAACGCAGGCGTAGCGGGCTACGTCGAGGCTTTCAGGCACGTGCTATCGGGATAAGCAGGCAAGCATTCGGTCCAGTTATTTAAGAAATGGTGTACTAGCCGCGCGGTACGCAGATGCGTTGCATCCGCGCCCATGTGAGAATGTCGCCGGAAACATTATTTTTAGAAATGGAAGGACAAACCGGAAAAACAGGAGATACAGAATGGATTTTGAGTATCTGTCAAAGATAAAAGGTCTTGTCTCGCTGTACACGAACAAAAAGAGCACCAATTTTCTGGAGGGTGAATTCCGCTCGATCTTCAGAGGGCGGAGTCTGGATTTTGATGAGCTTCGGGAGTACACCTACGGAGACAATATCAAGGACATCGACTGGAAGTCTTCTTCCCGGACGGGAAAGATTCTCACCAGACAGTATGTCGCGGAGAAAAAACACAATATTCTCATGATCTGCGATACGGGGACAAAAATGCAGGGAGATACGTCCACGGGAGAGGCGAAGGCCGCAGTAGCGCTTTCGGCTCTGGGAACTATCGCATTTTTTACGGATCGTCACGGAGATGATTTTGCCATGCTTCAGAGCACGGAGAGGGGCTATGATTTTTCCATGTTCCGGGGCGGCACTGTTCACTTTGAGACAATTATGAACAACTACCGGATCAACGCGGAAAAAGAAGGCATGCATACACTGGATCAGATCATGGACTATGTCTCGGACCGCATTCACCGGAAGATGGTGGTTTTCATCATCACAGATATTGACGGAATCAGCCGGATTGACGACAGGCTCCTTCGAAAGATAACTGTGGACAATGATCTGCTGGTTGTCAACGTGGAGGACGCCTTTCTCACCGGAAGTACGGTCTTTGATCTGGACGCCGGTTCCTACGAGGACGATTTTGTACTTGGCAGCAGCATGCTGTACGAGGCAGAGCGGGCAAAACGAAAGGAGATCATGGATACGGCAGAGACGCTGTTCAAGCAGTATCACGTGGCCGTGGTCAATGTGTCTTCGGAGTCGGAGATCGTTGAGAAAACAATAGAATTGATTGAGAGGCATAATCATGAAAATTTCGGTTGAGCTGCAGGACCCTTTTCACTTCCCGGTTTACTGGCTGTTGATCGGTCTGGTAGCGGCAATCTGCGGAGTCGCCCTCTTTGTATATGCTTTCCGTCTCCGGAAAAAGATGGAGGAAGAGCGGGCGCACGAGCTTAGAATCAGAAAGCCGGCGCCGGGGGCAATGGTACTGATCAGAAAGAAATACCTCAGACAACTTGCCAAAGTGCAGAAAGAGTATTCGGAGTCGAAGATCGATTACCGTGAGGCTTACCGCAAAATGAGTAAGATCTTTCGAATGTTTGTGTATGAGGTCACGGGCATAGAGGTGCAGAATTATACGCTGATGGAGATCAAGAAACTCCGCATTCGCAACCTTACACAGCTTGTGTCTCATTATTACAAGCCGGAGTTCTCCGTGCAGAGCAAGGCGGATGTAAACAAATCGCTTGAAAAAACGAGAAAGGTCATTGAAACATGGAATTAAAGAATCCCTTATTTTTAATGGTGGGAATTCCGGTTGTCATAGCGGCTGTGGTGGTTTTTCACCTGATTAAGATGAAGATGCAGTACAGCGGCGGCGTAAAAGCCGCGAATACGCGGTTTGTAAAGGAGCTTCCGGAGTATAAAAAACTTAAGCGGTTCCGGAACATTCTGGGTTACGCCACAGAGGCGGCTCTGATTGTGAGTATGATCGCCTCACTTACGCTTCTGGCGCGACCGTACAAGACGGAGACCACCGGCAGCGGCGTGAAGAAGAGAGATATTTTTCTCTGTATGGATGTCTCTTACTCGATCTACAATCTGAATGCCGAGTTGGTGGACAGACTTCAGAAAGTTGTCTCCGGAATGAAGGGCGACCGTTTCGGAATTGCCATCTATAATACGTCCACGGTTCTCTATGTGCCTATGACAGACGATTACGATTTTGTCGTAAAAAAGCTGGAGGATATTAAAGAGTACTTTATCCTCCAGAAACAGTACATGGACAAGTTCGGAAAATATAACTATACCAGTGAGATCCCGGACGAGGATATGGATGAGTACAAGCGGCTCAGAACGGAACTCGATTATTATGATGCCGGAACTCTTGTGGATAATATGACGAAGGGTAGTTCTCTCATCGGAGAGGGACTGGCATCTTGCATGTATGATTTCCCAAGACTGGAAAAGCAGAACAGAACCCGCGTGATCATCATGTCCACGGACAATGCCCAGGAGGAGAGATCAAAACCTTTGGTTGAGCTTCGGGAGGCCGCTGAGCTCTGTAAGAAGCATGATATTACGGTGTTCGGTATTTTTCCGAACAAGAGTCAGTTCGATCAGGATATGTCGATGGACTATGAGACAGACAAGGAGGACATGAGGGAATGCGTGGAGCTGACCGGAGGTTCCTTCTATGAGGAGAGTGACAGTCTCTCCGTGGACGATATCATCACGGATATCCAGAGAAAGGAAGCGATGGAGGTTGAGGAGATCACCACAACGCGGGAAGTTGATCAGCCGAAAGTGCCGCTGACGGTGCTGATGATCGGCCTGCTGACAGCCTTTGGCTGCGGAATGATGCTGATGCGGGGGTGGAAGTTGAAATGACAGTAAAACCTATATTTTCGCCGGTTCTCATCGGCATCCTCGCGGCAGTGCTCTGCGGGCTGTTCGTATTTTTTACCGTCCGGAAGAAATACAAGATCTGGATAAAAGCCGCGGCCATCGCCAGGATTTCGCTGATTCTGCTGCTGGTATTTGTGATCAATCTGCGGCCGGTGAAGAAAGTCTACGACATGGAGACGACCCTGAATAATGTGGATGTACTCTTTGTGGTGGATTCAACCATCAGTATGTGGGCCGAGGACTATCAGGGGGATCAGCCCCGCATGAACGGTGTTCGTGACCTGATCGAGCACGTGATGTTCTCCATGCAGGGAAGTAACTTCGGACTGATCCGTTTCGACAACCAGGCACAGATTCTGGCTCCCTTTACAGGAGACGCGGAGAATGTGCTTGACGCGGTGGAGCTGATCGAGATTCCCTCCAGACTGTATGCAAAGGGATCTACACTGGATACCGCATACGAGGCCATGGAGGAGCTGCTTCAGTCCTCCTCGAAAAAAGAAAACAGACAGACCGTCGTATTTTTTATCAGCGACGGTGAGAATACGTTGAAGAAAGAAACCCGTTCTTTTTCGGAGCTTTCCAAATACATCACGGAGGGATCGGTGATCGGCTGCGGAACGAAAAAAGGCGGAAAGATGAAAGACAGCAACGGAAGCAGGATCCACGATCCGGAGACCTATGACGATGCCGTCTCCAAAATGGATGAGGAGAATTTGCAGAAGATTGCAGGAGAGCTGGGGATCAGCTATACAAAGCTGTCCAGTGAGAGCTGCGTGGACTACGTGATTTCTTCTATCAAATCCACGGGATCATCCCATGGTCATCAGAACATTGTGAATTATACGGACACGTACTACTGGTATGTGATTCCGTTGGCAGTACTCCTGATCTGGGAGCTCTGGCTCATCATCAGAAAGGGAAGGGTGTAGTCTATGAATCCGAATCAAACACCGGGGGCACCGGGCAACCCGGGACAGCCGGGGCAGGGCGTGCCGCCCCGGGGAACAAATCCGAATGACGCCCATAACAGTCCGGCCGGATCTTATCCGCCGGTGAGCCGTCAGAACCCACAGGCTGGGGTGCCCGGAAATCCGCAGGTCAGCGCGCCGGCGAACGGCCGTCAGAACATGCAGAACGGAATGCACAACAGCCCCAACGGATCCTACTATAAAAACGGAAAACATGTGGAGCAGACTGGTGGCAGATATCCGAATCAGGGAATCAACAGTCCTTCCGGAACCTATGTGAAATTCCGGCCGGAGACGTACGTTCCGGATCCGGCGGGCGGAAGCTTTGCGAACAACCGGAACATGGGTACGGCCTGGCAGAATGATCTCCGTTACCGCTATTCAACCAATGACAAAAACCCCGCGCCGAAGCAGAAGCTTCAGCTTCCGCCGGAGGTAAAAAAGAAACTGCGCATTAAGACGTTGAAGGTCGTAGGCGCTGTGATTCTGTCGGTGGTGCTGTTTATCGGCGGCCTGATGCTTGTGGCAAGGCATGTGGGTAACGAGAGTTTTATCAGCAAATACAACAAGGGTGTCTACGACATCGAGACGGAGGGCACCATGCTCCGCCCGAACATACCGGACGGATATGTGCCGCTTTACAACCTTGGTAACGCATATTACAAGGACGGGGATTACGAACAGGCGGCTGCCTTCTATTACACTGCGCTCGAGTACGATCCGCCGGAAATTGACGAGGAATGCAAAATCCGGATCAATCTTGCGCTGGCACTGCTGCACCAGATTGATTTCAATGATCTGGATACCCAGCAGAAGGTGGACCGGGCAATTACCCATCTCAATGGAGCCAGGGGCGTTCTCACGGAACACGGCTGCGCGAATCCGGAGGATGACAAAGGCCACAGCAAGGATGCCGAGAAGCTGAAAAAGGACATCGATGAGATGCTGGAGAAGCTGAAGAAGGAAGGCCCTCAGAAGAAAAATGAGAAGACCACTCCGACGCCCACGCCGAAACCGAATCAGGGTCAGCAGAAGAAAAAATCTTCCGGAAGAGAGCAGAATCTGAAAAATAATCTGCAGAAGAACCAGAAGCAGAATATGCAGCAGAGACAGAAGACCCAGAGAAGTATGGATCAGTGGCAGAGTACCGGACAGGGAAACAACGGTTCCGGAAGCGTTTCCAGCTCCTCCGGAGAAGAATACAATCCATATGGATCAAAGAACTGGTGACGACATGATTACAGAGATTAGCAGTTTGGAAAAAGACGAGCTCAGGATCTACAGTGAAATGACGGAACCTGAGCTCCGTCATTATTATGAACCCAATGGCGGGATTTTTATCGCTGAGAGTCCGAAGGTGATTGCCCGGGCGCTGGACGCCGGCTGTGAGCCGGTTTCCGTTCTGGCCGATCGAAGAGAAATCGAGGCAGGCAGGGAGGGGAACGAAGCTGCCGACATTCTCCGCCGCTGTTCCGATGTGCCGGTCTACGTGGCGGAAGAAAAGGTACTCTCGAGGATCACAGGCTTTCGTCTTACCAGAGGGATGCTCTGTGCTATGCGGCGGCCGTCACTTCCCAGGATGGAAGAACTCTGCAGTGACAAGCGCAGGATTGTCTTTCTGGAGGATGTGGTGAATCCCACGAATGTAGGGGCGATCTTTCGCTCGGCAGCGGCACTGGGAATGGAGGCTGTGGTGCTGACCCAGGGGAGCAGCGATCCCCTGTATCGCAGAGCGGCACGGGTCAGCATGGGAACGGTTTTTCAGATTCCCTGGACCTACAGTCCGGCTCCGGAGTCTCTTCCCAGGGAGGAGTGGCCGCAGGCCGGAATCCGGAGGTTGAAAGAGCTTGGGTTTGTGACCGCAGCCATGGCTCTTCGCAATGACACGGTGAGTATCGACGATCCGGTATTTGACCGGACCGAAAAGCTGGCGGTGGTTCTGGGAACAGAAGGGGACGGTCTGGCTGCAAAGTCTATGGAGGCCTGTGATTATACCATCAAGATCCCCATGACCCATGGTGTGGACTCTCTGAACGTCGCAGCGGCGGCCGCCGTGGCATTCTGGGAACTTGGAACCGTGAAGTGACTGTTCATGCTCGGACTTCAGGAAATACCACCGGAAGGACTTTTTGATCTCATGGGAAATTCCTTCGAATTTCCCATGAGACAAAACGCTCCGCGGGATGCGCAGCTCGCAGATGGGAAGATCGCTTCGCGATTCTGCTCGCGCGCCAAAGTCCTGCGGCGCTCCCCTCAGGAATGAGGAGCTGGGGGAGTCGAGGTCCGCTTGCGGACTTTGATCTCCTATAAATTACGTTGAATGGAGGATAAGGATATGAGCGCACAGACAGATGATGTGGAAATTGTAGTAAAGGACGTGGGAGTGACCTTCAAGGATAATGCGGGAAACGATGTCCAGGCGCTCACCGGTGTGAATCTGGAGATTAAAAAGGGGGAGTTTGTCTCACTCCTCGGACCTTCCGGTTGCGGAAAGACCACCCTGCTTCGTGCCATCGCCGACCTGCAGGAACCCACGGAGGGCTGCATCCGGATTGACGGAATGACGCCGAAGGAGGTTCGGCTGCAACAGAAGTTCGGCTTCGTTTTTCAACAGCCGGTGCTCTTCGACTTCCGCACCGTGAAGAAAAACGTGGAGCTTCCTCTGGAGATTATGTACTACGCAAAGGAGGACAGATCCCGCCGGGCGGATGAGATGCTGGAGATGGTTGGCCTGTCGGAATTCAGGGATCATTATCCCAATCAGCTCAGCGGCGGCATGCAGCAGAGAGTCAATATCGCCAGAGCCTTCGGAATCCGACCGGACATTGTCCTGATGGATGAGCCCTTCTCGGCACTGGACGAGTTCACAAAGGAAAAATTATATGAGGATCTTCTGAGGATCTGGAGATCCACGAACAAGACCATTCTCTTCGTCACCCACAACATCTCCGAGGCGGTGTTCCTGTCCGACAGAGTATGCGTACTCTCTCCCCATCCGGGAAGATTGTCCGCCGTCGTGGATATCGACCTGCCAAGACCCAGAACACTGGATCTGAAGGAGACTCAGAAGTTCAATGAGCTGGTGACGAAGGTCAGAAACAGTTTTGAGGGAGGTAGTGTTTAATGACCGGGAAACAAGACAAAAGCATAGGTTCGACGCTGATCTGGATTCTGGCCATTGTGGTTGTCTGGGAGATCGGTGCCTTCTATGTGGCAAGTGTGAAGCGGACGCCGGAGAATATTCTGCCTCATCTGTATCAGATTCTGCAGGCGGCATTCTCCACGGATCCGGTGGCCGGAGGAAAGACAGCTCTCGGAGTTGTCCTCACAGGAGCCCAGGCCACTCTGCTTCGGGCACTGCTTGGTTTTTCCATCGGAACAGCCCTGGGGTTCTTCCTGGCAATTCTCATGATGTTGTCGGGACTGGCAGAGAAGATGCTCTTTCCCTATCTAATGCTGATTCAGCTGATTCCGGTACTCGGACTGGCACCCATCATTTTATCCATCACCGGAGACATCAATGTGAGCCGGGTGGTGATCGCCGCGATCCTGAGTTTTTATCCGGTGGCAACCAATACACTGGCGGGATTGAAATCCGTAGGGAAGGACAAGTATGATCTCATGTTCACCTATGCGGCGAGAAAAAGTGTGATCTACGGCAAGGTACTGATCCCCAGCAGTGTTCCCTATCTTTTTACGGGAATGAAGATTGCGGCTCCCATGGCCATCACGGCATCCATCCTGGTGGATACGCTGCAGGGAGACGGAGGACTGGGATGTTTGCTTTCACAGTCGCTGAAACATGCCATGAGCATTTATGTATTCTGGCTCATCGTATTTGTCAGTGCTTTTATAGGAATCTTCAGTGGTTATCTGATTGGGCTGGTTGAGAAATGGATCAGTCCGGAAAAGAGGTTACATGGAAGGAAAAAGAAAAAGGCAAAAATCAATATGGCAGAGAGCCGCAAAAAACGCCTCGCTGCAGAAGGCAACGGCCGTCGTCATGCCATTGCTTCTGGGGCTCGTCATCTTCAGACTGTGGAACGGTGAGATTCTCCACAGCATGCTGCACACAGATACCTTTACCCTTCCTCTTCCGGGCAAGATCGCAGATATTTTTCTGGATATCCGGGAGAGCATGCAGGCCAACGCGCTCTCAACGATGATCGTGGCCTTCGCGGGACTGGCGGCGGGATCTCTTCTGGGATACCTGGTGGCAGTGATGGCCAGTATTTTTCCGAAGGCCGGAAAGGGAGGCCTCTCTGTGATCGGAGCCTTTGCCTCCGTTCCGGTGGTGGCGCTGGCACCGGTGATCAACAACCTTACCAAGGATGTGTCGAGGGATGCGAACCTCCGGAGTATGGTGGCGAAGATCATTGTGGTAAGTCTCATCGCTGCGGCAAACATGACGCTGAATGCCTACCGGGGGCTCACTGAGCTGAAGCCCTTCTCGGAAGATCTGATGGCGACCTATGCGGCGAAGAAGCGGGTGGTTCTGTTTAAACTGAGAATTCCCAATTCTCTTCCATATATTTTCACGGCACTGAAAGTATCCGTTCCCGCAAGTATCATGACAGCCATTGTCAGTGAGTACTTCGCGGAATACATCACCGGCGTCGGCAGGCAGATCCGGGAGAACATTGT